>CBIHRR010000122.1:0-6262 GCA_966212495.1 uncultured Gammaproteobacteria bacterium | reverse complement strand
AGCCTGAAGCTGTGGCTCATCGACGGCGGCTATCACACCCTGCAGTTCGCCGTTTACGGCATGATCCTCGGCATCTGGCACTGACACACTGAAACGGGAGCAACGATGCCGATCCGCTACCACATCACCCTGCGCAATCCCGAAACCGCGCGCGGCAGCGATGCCGAATATGCCTTCCGCGGCCACGGCGCGGAAGCGCTCGCGGAGGAGCTGCAGGCGGCCTTGCGCAGCGACGCGCTGTTCCAGCGCTGGCGCGGCGCGCAGGACGATCCGGACGACGTCGATCCAGCGCTGGGCGCGACCGACCCGTCCGCGACGGTGACGGGCGAGCAGCACGACCTGCACTTCGACCTGATCGCGGTCACCTCAATCCCCGGCGCGGTCCTGCGGCACCGCCTGCGCCTGCTGGCCGGCCACGGCTGGGAACTGCGCGACGTCGCCGCCGCCTGAGCCTCGGCGCGGCGCGCTGCGAGCCGCGCCGCTGGATACGTGCCCTCGATGAAAGCGCTCCTGTCCTGGAGTGGCGGCAAGGACGCCGCCTGGACCCTGCATGCGCTGCGCCAGCGCGGCGACGTCGAGGTCGTCGGCTTGCTGACCACGGTCACGCGCGAACACGCCCGCGTCTCGATGCAGGGCATCCGCCGCAGCGTGCTGCATGCGCAGGCCACGGCGGCGCAGTTGCCGCTGCTCGAGGCCGAAATTCCCGCGAACTGTTCCAACGAAGTCTACGAAGCGGCGATGGAAGTCGCGCTCGCCGAGGCCGCCACGCGCTGGCCGGACGTGCGCGCCATGGCGTTCGGCGACCTGTTCCTGGAGGACCTCCGCGCGTGGCGGGTCGCGAACCTCGCGCGCATCGGCTGGGAAGCCGTCACGCCGCTGTTCGGCAGCGACACCGCGGCGCTGGCGCGCGAGATGCAGGCCGGCGGCCTGCGCGCCGCGCTGTGCTGCGTGGACACGACGCAGCTCGATGCGGGCTTCGCCGGCCGCGATTTCGATGCGACGCTGCTGCGCGACCTGCCGGCTGACGTCGATCCCTGTGGCGAGAACGGCGAGTTCCACACCTGCGTGCAGGCGGGCCCGATGTTCGCGGCGCCCTTGCGCCTGGCGCGCGGCGAGACCGTGCTGCGCGACGAGCGCTTCGCCTACACCGACTACGAACTCGCCGGCTAGCGCATCGCCGCCGCGTGCCAGGCGATGTGCTCGCCGATGAAGCTGGAGATGAAGTAGTAGCTGTGGTCGTAGCCGGGCTGCAGGCGCAGCGTGAGCGGATGCCCGGCGGCCGCGCAGGCCTCGCGCAGCAGCTCCGGGCGCAGCTGGGTCGCCAGGAATTCGTCGGCGCCGCCCTGGTCGACCAGCAGCGGCAGCCTTTCGCCCGCCGCCGCCGCCGCGACGAGTTCGCACGCATCCCACTGCGCCCAGGCCGCGCGGTCGGCGCCGAGGTAGGCGCCGAAGGCCTGCTCGCCCCACGGCACCCGCGACGGCGCGACGATCGGCGAGAACGCCGACACGCTGCGATAGCGCCCCGGATGGCGCAAGGCCGCGACCAGCGCGCCGTGCCCGCCCATCGAATGCCCCGAGATCGCGCGCACGCCCTCGCGCGCCGCCGGATGCGATTCCATCCACGCCGGCAACTCGCGCACCACGTACTCGTGCATGCGGTAGTGCCGCGACCACGGCGCCTGCGTCGCATCCACGTAGAAGCCCGCGCCCTTGCCGAGGTCGTAGCGCTCGGGCGCGTCGGCCACGTCGTCGCCGCGCGGGCTCGTGTCCGGCGCGACGAGGATGATCCCGTGCGCCGCCGCGTAGCGCTGCGCACCGGCCTTGGTGATGAAGTTCTGCTCGGTGCAGGTCAGCCCCGACAGCCAGTACAGCACCGGGCACGGCCCTTGCGCGGCCTGCGGCGGGAAGTACACGCCCACCGTCATGTCGCAGGCCAGCGTTTCCGAACGGTGCCGGTACACGTCCTGCCAGCCGCCGAAGCAGGCGCGATGCTCGAGCCGCTGCGTGCCCGGCGCCTGGATGCCCGGGAGGTCGACGAAGGCGTCGCCGGCGATCGCGTCGTTCATCCCTGGAAATGCACCACGCTGCGGATCGACTTGCCCGCATGCATCAGTTCGAACGCCTCGTTGATGTCGTCCAGCGGCATCGTGTGGGTCACGAACGGCGCGAGCTCGATGTCGCCGCGCATCGCGTCCTCGACCATGCCCGGCAGCTGCGAGCGGCCCTTGACGCCGCCGAACGCGGTGCCCATCCACTTGCGCCCGGTCACCAGCTGGAACGGGCGCGTCGAAATCTCCTGGCCCGCGCCGGCGACGCCGATGATCACAGACTGGCCCCAGCCTCGGTGCGCGCATTCCAGCGCCGCGCGCATCACGTTGACGTTGCCGATGCATTCGAACGAATGGTCCACGCCCCAGCCGGTCATGCCGACGATCACCTGCTGGACCGGCTCGGCGTGGTCCTTCGGGTTGACGCAGTCGGTCGCGCCCATCGCGCGCGCCAGTTCGAACTTGCCCGGGTTGGTGTCGATCGCGATGATGCGGCCCGCCTTCGCCTGGCGCGCGCCCTGGATCACCGCCAGGCCGATGCCGCCGAGCCCGAACACCGCGACGCTGTCGCCCGGCTGCACCTTCGCCGTGTTGTGCACCGCGCCGATGCCGGTGGTGACGCCGCAGCCGAGCAGGCACACGTGCTCCGGGTTCGCGTCGGGATTCACCTTCGCCAGCGAGACTTCGGCCACGACCGTGTATTCGCTGAAGGTCGAGCAGCCCATGTAGTGGTACAGCGGCTTGCCTTCGAACGAGAAGCGCGAGGTGCCGTCGGGCATCACGCCCTTGCCCTGCGTCGCGCGCACCGCCACGCACAGGTTGGTCTTGCCCGACTTGCAGAACAGGCACTCGCCGCATTCGGCGGTGTACAGCGGGATGACGTGGTCGCCGGGCTTCACGCTGGACACGCCCTCGCCGACCTCGACGACCACGCCCGCGCCTTCGTGGCCGAGCACGACCGGGAAAAGACCCTCGGGATCGTCGCCGGACAGCGTGAACGCATCCGTGTGGCAGATGCCGGTATGCGTGATCCGCACCAGCACCTCGCCCTTGCGCGGCGGTTCGACGTCGATCTCCACGACCTGCAGCGGTTGCCCGGGCCCGAAGGCGACGGCGGCGCGTGATTTCATTTTCGTTTCCTAGTAGGCGAACTCGCGGAAGACCGGATCGACGCTGCCGTTCCACTCGCCATGGAACAGCTCGAGCTTGCGCTCGGCCGGCGTCTGGTTGGCCTCCACGAACTCCAGCAGCGGCGCGAGGAAGATGCGCTCGTCGGCGCCGTTGCGGTTCGTGCGCGCGCGGCGCTGCAGGCCGGCGGCGGAAATCTCCAGCGCGCGCCGCGCCAGGTCGCGCACGGTTGCGCCTGCGCCGAGCGACGCCGGCGCCGCCAGCTTCAACGCGTGCTTCGGCACGCCGTCGCGCAACGCGTTGCGCTCGGCCATCGTGAAGTCCTTCACCAGGTCCCACGCGGCATCCAGCGCAGCGTCGTCGTACAGCAGCCCGACCCAGAACGCGGGCAGCGCGCAGAGCCGGTTCCACGGACCGCCGTCGGCGCCGCGCATCTCCAGGTACTTCTTCAGCCGCACCTCGGGGAAGGCGGTGGTCATGTGGTCCGACCAGTCGCGCAGTGTCGGGCGCGCGCCCGGCAGCGCGTCGAGCCTGCCGTCCATGAAGCCGCGGAACGATTGCCCGCTCAGGTCGATGTACTTCCCGTCGCGATACGAGAAGTACATCGGCACGTCCAGCAGGTAATCGACGTAGCGCTCGTAGCCGAAGCCGTCCTCGAACACGAAGTCGAGCATGCCGGTGCGGCCCGGATCGGTGTCGGTCCAGATGTGCGAGCGGTACGACAGGTAACCGTTCGGCTTGCCCTCGGTGAACGGCGAATCGGCGAACAGCGCCGTCGCCACCGGCTGCAGCGCCAGCGACACGCGGAACTTCTTCACCATGTCCGCTTCGCCGGCGACGTCGAGGTTGACCTGCACCGTGCAGGTACGCGTCATCATGTCCAGGCCGAGCGAACCGACCTTGGGCATGTAGTCGCGCATGATCCGGTAGCGGCCCTTCGGCATCCACGGCATCTCGTCGCGACGCCATTTCGGCTGGAAGCCCATGCCGAGGAAGCCCAGGCCGATCTCGTCGGCGACGCTGCGCACTTCCTTGAGATGGCTTTCCACTTCGCAGCAGGTCTGGTGGATCGTCTCCAGCTGCGCGCCCGACAGCTCCAGTTGCCCCGCCGGTTCCAGCGTCACCGACGCGCCATCGCGCAGCAGCGCGATCGTGCGCGCCGGCATGCCGTCCACGGATTCCTGCACCGCATCCCATCCGAAGCGCTGCATGCCGGTGAGCAGCGCCTCGATGCCGCGCTCGCCCTCGAACGTCGGCGGGCGCAGGTCGTCGAGGCGGAAGCCGAACTTCTCGTGCTCCGTGCCGATCCGCCAGTCTTCGCGCGCCCGCGCGCCGCTGGCCATGTACTCGACCAGTTCGCGGCGATCGGTGACCGGTGATTCGGCGACGCTGCTCGGGCTCGACATGGGACCGCCTTGGGTTTCGTGGAATCCCGACATGGGGACGTGCGGGCCGCGCGCAAGCGGCGGCGTCTAAAGCTCCAGCCAGCCGGCGACGACGCCGCGCAATTCCTCGACGCCCTGCTTCGACTCGCCCGAGAAGGCCTGCACGCTGACCGTGTCGCCCCAGGCCGACGCGAGTTCGCGCCGCACCGCCAGCAACGTGTTGCCCTGCGCGCCGCGGCCGAGCTTGTCGGCCTTGGTCAGCAGCGCATGCGCCGGCAGGCCGCGGCGCACCGCGTAGCCGAGCATCTGCCGGTCGTAGTCCTTGAGCGGATGGCGGATGTCCATCACCACCACCAGGCCGCGCAACGCCTGGCGCGTCTCGAAATAGCGCTCGATGAAGGCTTGCCAGTGCGCCTGCAGGTCCTGCGGCACCTTGGCGTAGCCGTAGCCGGGCAGGTCGACGAGCCAGCGCGCGGCCTCCGGCGCGGGCGACGGCGCGCCCGGCGGCACCGGCGGGGCGACGTCGAAGAAGACCAGTTGCTGGGTCCGGCCGGGCGTTTTCGAGACCCGCGCCAGCGCGTTCTGCTGGCACAAGGCATTGAGCGCGCTCGACTTGCCGGCGTTGGAGCGGCCCGCGAACGCGACCTCGCGGCCCAGGTCGGGCGGCAGCTGGCGCGGCTCGTGGGCGGCCAGCCGGTAGGTGGCGCGGACGAAGGGATTGGGGGCAGCCATCGGCATAGCTTCGCACGGCGCCCGCGCCCCGATGCCGGCCGCGCGGTCGCTGTTTGACCGTGCGCGGCCCCGGGTCCGATAATTCATGCACTTTGCGGTCGCCATGCGGCGCACCGCCCCCCGTGTCCGGAGCCTCGCATGCGCAAGTCCCGCGCCTACGCCATCGCAGCCATCGCTACCCTTGCCGTGGCCGCCGCCGCGTACGCCCAGCAGACCCCGCCGCCCCAGGCCGCCGCGCCGGCGCCGGCTGCCGCCGCCGCTGCCGAAGCGCCTGCCGGCGAAGCGCCCGCAACGCCCGCCGCATCCACCACCACCGCGCTGCCGGACAACGCGCCGGTGCAGGCGAGCGCGATCGATGCCGTCGCCGAACTGGCCAAGGCCCACTGGGGCGACGCCAAGGCCGGCGCCACCAAGGCCGGCGCCTGCGCCGCCTGCCACGGCCTCGACGGCAACCCGAGCGATCCGCAGTACCCGCGCCTGGCCGGCATGCCCGAGCGCTACGTCGCCACGCAGCTGGCGCTGTTCAAGAGCGGCGAACGCACCGGCGGCATGGCCGCGGTGATGGCGCCGATGGCCGCCCCGCTGTCGGCGCAGGACATGCGCGACCTCGGCGCGTTCTTCGCCCAGCAGAAGGCGGGCGCCGGCATCGCCGACGACACCGCCATCGCCGACGGCCCGAACAAGGGCAAGAAGTTCTACGAGGTCGGCGAGCAGCTCTTCCACGGCGGCGACGTCGCGCGCGGCATCCCCGCGTGCATGGCCTGCCACGGCCCGACCGGCGCCGGCAACCCGGGCCCGGCCTATCCGCACATCGGCGGCCAGCAGGCGGCCTACGTGCAGCGCCGCCTCGAGGAGTACCGCGCCGGGACCACCAACGAGCGCGACCGCCACAACTTCGACGTGATGGCGACGGTGGCGAAGCAGCTCAGCGACGAGGAGATCCACTCGCTGTCCAGCTACCTGCAGGGC
>CBIHRR010000121.1:0-6424 GCA_966212495.1 uncultured Gammaproteobacteria bacterium | reverse complement strand
GTCGAAGCCGCCGATGCCCTTCATGTACGCGTCGGCGATCACCGGCACCGCGTGGTAGCCGATCATGCACCACGTCTCCAGGCCGTGGAACGCCCACACCGGCAGCACGCCGTAGGGGCTTTCGCGGCGCGAGGCGAGCAGCGAATTGACGATGTCGCTGGTGCGTTGCTCCGGCTGCAGGATCGTCAGCAAAGGATGCAGGGCGCGGTAGGTATCCCACAGCGAGAACGTCGAATAGTGCGTGTAGCCCTTCGCCTGGTGCACGGCGTTGTCGGGCCCGCGGTAACGACCGTCGACGTCCATGAACAGGCTCGGCGCCTGGAACGCGTGGTACAGCGCGGTGTAGAAGGCCTTACGCATCGGTTCTGGCGTGTCGTCGCCGAGGTCGACCGCGCCGAGCGCCCGCGCCCATTGCGCGCGTGCGGCGGCACGCATGCCGTCGAAATCCCAGCCGGGGGCTTCGGCGTCGAGGTTGGCGATGGCACCCTCCTCGCTCACCGGCGACAGCGCGACCTTCACCAGCAGCGGCGAGGCCGCGCCCAGCGCGGCGCCGTCGCCGAAGTCGAAGGTGGCGACGAGCTGCCGGCCTTCGATCTGCGCGCGCGCGGCCGGATCCTTGTAACCGGGCGGCGGGAAGCCCTTGTAGGGCACGTCCTGCTCGGTGTCGTGCAGGGCATGCCCGGCCAGCGGCCGCGAGAAGCGCATCGCGAAGTACAGCTGCCGGCCCGGCGCCCAGCCGCGCGTCTCGCGGAAGCCGGTCACGGTGCCGTCCGGCCGCACGCGGATGCGCGACCACGACACCTTGCCGGGGTAGTCGTACATGGAGGTGCGCAGGTCGAGCAGCACGTGCGCGGGCTTGCCGGCAGGGAACGCGTACCGGTGCATGCCCACGCGCGGACTCGCGGTGAGTTCCGCGCGCACGCCGTAGTCGGCCAGCGTGACCGCGTAGTAACCCGGCTCGGCGCGCTCGCTGTCGTGGCTGAAACGCGAGGTGTAGCCGCTGCCGGGTACGTCCGGATCGCCGCGCTCGAGCTTCGCGTCGCCGCTGACCGGCATCAGCAACACGTCGCCGAGGTCGGAGTGGCCGGTGCCGGAGAAGTGCGTGTGCGAGAAGCCGACGATGGTGGTGTCGTCGTGGCGATAGCCCGCGGCCCAGCCGTAGGCCTTGCTGCGCGGCTGGATGCGCGTGTCGGGGCTCAGCTGCACCATGCCGAAGGGGACGACGGCGCCAGGGAAGGTGTGGCCTTCGCCGCCGGTGCCGATGAAGGGGTCCACCGAGGCGACGGCGCGCTCGGCACGCGGATCCGCGTCGCCGCGTCCATGCGTCGTCGCGACCGCGACGCCGGTCGCCGCGATCATCAGCAGTCCCGCGATGGCGGTCGCGCCGCCCGATGCCCTGGCCATGGTGTCGTCCCCGCGAATCGTTTGGATCGGTCCAAATCGAGACCCTAGCATCGCGGCCCGAGACGGGCATGCTGCGGCGCAAAATGCTTCGCGGGGGCTTTGTCGTCAGGATGCCGGTGCATTTGGATCGGTCCAAACCCATGGCTGCCCGCCGCCCCGCCACCGCCGTCGCCTCCATCGCCGCCGCCCCGGCCGCTGCAACAGCGACGGGCGGGCGGCGCGTGACCCTGGCCGACATCGCCGCGGGCTGCGGCGTTTCGCGCTCGACGGTGTCGCTGGTGCTGGGCCGCAGCCCGCTGGTGCATGCGGAGACGCGGGCGAAGGTGCAGGCCGAACTCGACCGCCAGGGCTACGTCTACCACCGCGGCGCCGCCAGCCTGCGCAGCCGCGCGTCGAACGCGGTCGCGCTGGTGATCAACGACCTGTCGAACCCGTTCTTCGCCGAGTTCGCCGGTGGCGTCGACGCCGCGCTCGCGGAAGCCGGCTACGTGATGCTGCTCGGCAGCAGCGGCGAATCGCCGGAACGCCAGCAGGCGGTGCTCGCGTCGTTGATGGAGCACGCGCCCGCCGCGGTGATCCTCTCGCCCGCCGAGCACAGCGATCCGGCGCGGCTGCACCGGCTCGTCGGCGCGCGCACGCCGGTGCTGGTGTTCAACCGCGCGCTCGACGAGGGCACCGACGGAGCGGCGCAGGACGGCGCCGGCGATGGCTGGGACTTCCTCGCGCTCGACAACCGCCGCGGCGCGCGCCTGGCCACCGAACACCTGCTGGAACAGGGGCACCGCGCGATCGCGTTCTTCGGCGGGCATCGCGACTCCTCGTCGTGCGGCGAACGCCGCGCCGGCTACCACGACGCGCTCGCCGCCGCGGGCATCGCGCCCGATCCCGCATGGCTCGTCGAATGCGCGCCGACGCGACTCGAGGCGGCGCGCCAGGCGGGCGCGCTGTTCGCGCGCGATCCCGCGCCGACCGCGGCGGTCTGCTACAACGATGCGGTTGCGCTCGGGCTGATGAGCGGGCTCGCGGCGCGCGGCCGCCGCGCCGGCGTCGATTTCGCGCTCACCGGCTTCGACGACATCCCCGAAGCCGCTGTCTCCGCGCCACCGCTCACCACGATCGCGGTGGCGCCGCGCGAACGCGGCATGCAGGCCGCGCGCCTGGTGCTCGAGCGGCTCGCCGATCCGGCCCGCGCCGCGCGCAGCCCCCGCAGCCTCGTCGCCGACGCGCGCCTCGTCGTGCGTGCCAGCAGCCTCGTCGCGCCGCGCGACACCGATCCGCACCGCCATCCGCATCCAGCCCGGGGAACCGCCGCATGACTTCGCCATCGATGCCATTGACGCCATCCGCTCCCTCTGCGCGCCCGGGCCAGTTGTCCAATCCCGCCGCGCTCGCGGTGGTCAGCCTCATCTTCTTCGTCTGGGGGGGCCTCACCAGCCTCAACGACGTGCTGATCCCGCACCTGAAGGCCGTCTTCGCGATGGATTACGCGCAGACGATGCTGATCCAGTTCACCTTCTTCGGCGCGTACTTCCTGATGTCGCTGCCGGCCGGCGCGGTGGTCTCGCGCATCGGCTACAAGGCCAGCATCGTCGTCGGCCTGCTGGTCGCGGCGGCCGGCGCGGTGCTGTTCTTCCCGGCGGCGGGGATGCCCTCGTATCCGCTGTTCCTGCTCGCACTGTTCGTGCTCGCCAGCGGCATCACCGTGCTGCAGGTGGCGGCCAACCCGTACATCAGCCTGCTCGGCGAACCCGCAGGCGCGCACAGCCGCCTGAACCTGGCACAGGCGCTGAACTCGCTCGGCACGACCCTCTTTCCGTTCGCGATCGGCCCGCTGATCCTGTCGGGGGCGGTGCTGGGCGCCGACCAGATCGCGGCGATGACCGATGCGGCGCGCGAAACCTATCGCGCGACGCAGGCGCAATCGGTGCAGGCGCCCTACCTCTGGCTGGCGGCGGGCCTGGTCGCGCTCGCGGTGTTCGTCGCCGCGATGCGCATCCCGGCGCAGCGCGAAGCCACGGATGGCGGGGACGCGGCGCGCCATACCTTCACCGAGGCGCTGCGCCATCGCCGCCTGCGCTGGGGCGTCGTCGCCATCTTCGTGTACGTCGGCGCCGAGGTCTCGATCGGCAGCTTCCTGATCAACTACATCTCCGCGCCGGAGACCGGCGGCCTGGACGCGGCGACGGCGAGCCGCTACCTCTCGTATTACTGGGGCGGCGCGATGATCGGCCGCTTCGCCGGCGCCGCGCTGCTGGTCCGCGCCGACGCGCGGCGGCTGCTGGCCACGGCGGCCGGTGTCGCCGCGCTGCTGCTGGCGACCACGATGGCATCGGGCGGCGCGGTCGCGATGTGGAGCGTGCTCGCCATCGGCCTGTTCAACTCGGTGATGTTCCCGACCATCTTCACCACCGCGATCGAATGCCTGGGGCCGCTCACCGGTCGCGCCTCGAGCCTGCTGGTCATGGCGATCGTCGGCGGCGCGGTGGTGCCGCTCGCGCAGGGCTTCCTCGCCGACCGCATCGGCATCCAGCATGCGTTCGTGTTGCCGATGGCCTGCTACGGCTACATCGCGTGGTACGCGCTGCGCGGCTCACGCGCGTCGGATCCGGCGGCGGCTTGAGCATGGGCGCTCGCACCGGCATCGCCTGCTTCGGCGAGGCGCTGATCGACTTCCTCGCCGATCCGCCGGGCGCGGACGATGCGCCGCGCCGATTCGCGCGCCACGCCGGCGGCGCCCCGGCGAACGTGGCCGTGGGCGTGGCGCGGCTCGGCGGCCGTGCGCGCTTCGTCGGCATGCTGGGCGACGACATGTTCGGCCGCTTCCTGCTCGAGCAACTTCAGCACAACGGCGTCGACACCGGGCAGGTGCGCTGGACGGACGCGGCGCCGACGGCGCTGGCGTTCGTGTCGCTCGACGCGTCGGGCGAACGCAGCTTCAGCTTCTACCGCCCGCCCGCCGCGGACCTGCTGTTCCGCGACGCGGACTTCGACGAGGCGGCCTTCGCGTCGCTCGCGGCCTTCCACTGCTGCTCCAACAGCCTCACCGGGCCCGCGATCGCGGAAGCCACGCTGCACGGCATGGCGCTCGCGGCCGGGGCGGGCGCGCTGGTCAGCTTCGACCTCAACCTGCGGCCGGCGCTGTGGCCGCGCGGCCTGGATCCGCGCCCGGTCGCGTGGCAGGCGCTCGAGCGCGCGCAGCTCGTGAAGCTCAGCCGCGAGGAGCTCGACTGGCTGGCGCGCCACGACGGCGAGGACGCGGTGGCCGCGCGCCTGTTCGCGAACGCCGCGCGCGTCGTGGTCGTGACCGACGGCGCCCGGCCGATGCGCTGGCGGACGCACGCGCGCAGCGGCGAGGCGCCGACGTTCCGCGTGGACGCGGTCGACACCACCGCCGCGGGCGATGCCTTCGTCGCCGGCCTGCTGCAACGCATCGTCTCGCTCGGGGTCGCGGGCGACGTGGCCGGCGCGTTCGAGGACGACGCGATCCGCACCGACCTGCTGCGCAACGCGGCCGCCAGCGGCGCGCTCGCCACGACGCGCTTCGGCGCCTTCGCCGCCATGCCCATCCGCGCGGACATCGCCGCGCTCCTCGACCGGACCGGATGATCGAATGACCGCGATCCAGCCTGCCTCCACCCCGCGCCTGCCCGCGACGCCCGTCCCCGATTTCGGCGACGCCGCGATCCTGCGCGCCCACATCGCCGACACGATGGCCTTCTACCATCCGCGCGCGATCGATCCCGCCGGTGGCTTCTTCCACTATTTCCGCGACGACGGCAGCGTGTACGACGCGCGCCACCGCCACCTGGTCAGCAGCACGCGCTTCGTCTACGACTACGCGATGGGCGCGCGCGAGTTCCCCGACAGCCCGCTGGTGGGCGACTACCTCGCCGCGACGACGCACGGCCTGCGCTACCTGCGCGACGCGCACCGCGATCCCGCCAGCGGCGCGTACGCATGGACGCTGCGCGACGGCGTGCCGGAGGACCGCACCCGCCACGCCTACGGCATGGCTTTCGTGCTGCTGGCCTACGCGAGCGCGCGCAAGGCCGGCATCGACACCGCCGCGTGGATGGACGAAACGCGCGAGCTGCTCGAGGCGCGGTTCTGGGACGCGAAGGCCGGCCTGTACCGCGACGAGGCCGACGAGCACTGGCAGTTCTCCGGCTACCGCGGCCAGAACGCGAACATGCACCTGTGCGAGGCGCACCTCGCCGCGTTCGAAGCCAGCGGCGACGCGCACTATCTCGACCGCGCGCTGCTGCTCGCCGACCACATGACGCGCCGCCAGGCCGAGCTCGCCGGTGGCCTCGTGTGGGAACACTACGACCGCGACTGGAACATCGACTGGGACTACAACCGCAGCGACCCGAAGCACCTGTTCCGCCCCTGGGGCTTCCAGCCGGGCCACCAGGTGGAATGGGCGAAGCTGCTGCTCACGCTGCGCGCGCACCTGGGCGCACGCGGCGAGGCCCCGCCCTGGTTGCTGCCCACCGCGCGCCAGCTGTTCGACACCGCGCTGCGCCATGCCTGGGACGACGACTTCGGCGGCATCGCCTACGGGTTCGCGCCCGACGGCGCGGTGTGCGACGACGACAAGTACTTCTGGGTGCAGGCCGAGGCGATCGCGGCAGCGTGGCGCCTGCATGAAGCCACCGGCGCCGCCGCCTATCGCGACTGGTACGACCGGATCTGGGCGTATGCGTGGGCGCACTTCGTCGACCACCGCCATGGCGCGTGGTACCGCATCCTCGACCGGCGCAACGCGAAGTACGGCGACGAAAAGAGCCCCGCCGGCAAGACCGACTACCACACCATGGGCGCCTGCCACGACGTGCTCGCCGTGATGCGCGCCGCCCACGCGAACGGAACCGACGGAACCAACGGAGCGAATCCATGAACCGACGCCTGCGCACCTTCCTCGCCGCGACGGCGATCGGCCTGCTCGCCGGCTGCGCATCGCAGCCGGCCGCCACCGACGCGCCCGGGCCGCCGCCGACCGTGCGTGCCGCACCCGACG
>CBIHRR010000120.1:0-6426 GCA_966212495.1 uncultured Gammaproteobacteria bacterium | reverse complement strand
GCGCCGCTGATGCTGCCGGAAATGCGCGAGCGGCCGCTGTCGCTGGTGCGTTGCCCGGACGGCGTCCGCGGCCAGTGCTTCTTCCAGAAACACCACGCGGCCACGCTGGGCAGCCATGTCCGCTCGACCCCGATCCGCGAGAAGGACGGCGGCAGCGAGGACTACGTCTACGTGGACGATGTCGCGGGCCTGCTCGACCTGGTGCAGATGAACGTGCTCGAGTTCCATCCCTGGGGCGCGCGCATCGAGGATGTCGAGCACCCCGACCGGCTCGTGTTCGACCTCGACCCCGGCGAAGGCGTCGACTGGGCGACGATCCGCGCGGCGGCGCGCGAGCTGCGCGCGCGCCTGCAGGATGCCGGCCTCGCGAGCTTCCTGCGCCTGTCCGGCGGCAAGGGGCTGCACCTCGTCGTGCCGGTCGCACCGGAGGCGGACTGGGCCACCGCGAAGGCCTTCTGCGAGGCTTTCGCCCGCGCGATGGAAGCGCAGGCGCCGCGCCGCTATGTCGCGACCGCGACCAAGGCCAAGCGCAAGGGCGTGATCTTCATCGACTGGCTGCGCAACGGCCGGGGCGCGACCAGCGTGACCAACTGGTCGCTGCGCGCGCGCCCCGAAGCCGGCGTTGCCGTGCCGCTCGCGTGGAGCGAACTGGGCCGCACGAAGGCCGGCAACGACTATCCGCTCGAACGCGCCCTGCGCCGCGCCGCGTCGCAGCGCAGCGACCCCTGGCAGGCCGACGGCTGGCGCGAAGCCCTCCGCCAGACCCTCCCGGACCTGTAAGAGTCTTTCGCCACAGATTCCACAGATTCCACAGATGAAACATCAGGTTCGCAGGGTTACGCCAACACTCGCGAAGTCAACCTGTGTGACCTGTGAAATCTGTGGCCGGCTGTTGCTCTACTCCAGGCCGCGGCGTTCGAGCAGGGGCGTGATGTCGGGCGCGCGGCCGGCGAAGTCGCGGAACAGCTGCATGGCGTCCTTGCTGCCGCCGCGCGAGAGCAGGGTGTCGCGGAAGTGGTCGCCGTTCTCGCGCGTCAGGCCGCCGTGCGCCTTGATCCACTCCACGGTGTCGGCATCGAGCACCTCGGACCAGATGTAGGCGTAGTAGCCGGCCGCGTAGCCGCCCATGATGTGGCTGAAGTAGGGCGTGCGATAGCGCGGCGGCACCGCCGCGAAGTCCACGCCGTCCTTCGCCAGCGCCGCCGCCTCGAACGCCATCACGCCATCGGCCGCCGGGATCTGCGAGGCGTCGGCGATCTGGTGCCAGCGCTGGTCGAGCATCGCCGCGCCCAGGTACTCGGTCGTCGCGAAGCCCTGGTTGAACTTCGAGCTGGCCAGCACCTTGTCCAGCAGCTCGCGCGGCATCGGCTCGCCGGTCTTGTAGTGCTTCGCGTAGTTGGCGAGCACGCTCGGCCAGTCGGACCACATCTCGTTGACCTGCGACGGGTACTCCACGAAGTCGCGCGGCACGCTGGTGCCGCTGAAGTACGGGTACTCCACGTTCGAGAACATGCCGTGCAGCGCATGGCCGAACTCGTGGAACATCGTGGTGACCTCGTCCCAGGTCAGCAGCGTCGGCTCGCCCTTCGCCGGCTTGGGGATGTTGAGGTGGTTGGCGACGATCGGCAGGTTGCCGGTCAGCTTCGACTGGTCGACATACGAGTTCATCCACGCGCCGCCGCGCTTGGACGGGCGCGCGTACATGTCGGAGATGAAGATCGCGAGCTGCCTGCCGTCCTTGTCGAAGACGTCGAACACGCGGACGTCGTCGTGGTAGACGGGCAGGTCATGGCGTTCCTTGAACGTCAGCCCGTAGAGCTGGCCCGCGGCATGGAACACGCCCTTCTGCTGCACGTTGTCGAGCTCGAGGTAGGGCTTGAGCTGCGACTCGTCGAACGCGTATTTCGCCTGGCGCACCTTCTCGCTGTAATAGGCCCAGTCCCAGGGCTCGAGCTTGAACGAAGGCTTGCCGGCGGCGGCCTGCTCCTTGTCGATCATCGCCTGCAGGTCGGCGGCTTCGCGCTTCGCATTGCGCACCGCGGCGGGCGCGAGGCGACCGAGCATGTCGTTGACGGCCTTCGGCGTCGCGGCGGTCTCGTCCGCGAGCACGAACGACGCGTAATCGGGGAAGCCGAGCAGCTTCGCGCGCGCCAGCCGCAGGTTCATGATCCGCGACACCAGCGCGGTGTTGTCCCACTGGTTGCCGCGGCTGCCGCGGGCGATCGAGGCCTTGTGGATGCGCTCGCGCAGCGCGCGATCCTGCAGGTAGGTCTCCGGCGGCTGGCCGGTGGTGTTCTGTAGCGCGATGACGTACTTGCCTTCGAGGCCGCGTGCCTTCGCGGCTTCCTGCGCCGCGGTGATGTCGCCCTCCGGCAAGCCGGCGAGTTCGGCGCGGGTGTCCACGATGACGGCCGAGTCGTTCACTTCGGCGAGCACGTTCTGGCTGAACTGCGTGCCGAGCTTCGCGAGCTCGCCGTTCATTTCGCGCAGCTTCGCCTTGTCGGCGTCCGACAGGTTGGCGCCGGCGCGGACGTAATCCTCGTAGTACTTCGTGACCAGGCGCTTGCCTTCGTCGTCCAGCGTCGACGTGGCCAGGCCGTCGTGCAGGGCCTTGATCCGCTCGAACAGCTTCGGGTCGAGCACGATCGCGTCGCGGTGCGCGGAGAACTTCGGCGCGTATTCGGCACGCAGCTTCTCGCGCGCCGGGTTGGTGTCGGCGCCGACGAGGCTCGAGAACACGGTCTGGGCGCGGTCGAGGATGCGGCCCTTGCGTTCCAGCGCCACGATGGTGTTCTGGAAGGTCGGCGGTGCCGGGTTGTCGGCGATCGCGCGCACCTCGGCGAGTTCCTCGGCCATGCCGCGGTCGAACGCGGGCGCGAAATCGCTGTCGTGGATCCGGTCGAACTGCGGGTAGTGCAGCGGCAGCGGACTTTCCGCGAAGAAGGGGTTGGCCTGGGACGCGGCGGCTGGGTCGGCGGGCACGGCGGATTCCTGGGAGGGGGCGGCCTGCGCCGCGGCGTTGGCGGCCTGGAGCGCGAACGCGGCGGCCAGCGCGATGGCGAGGGATCGCTTCGGGCGGAGTCGGGTCATGCGGATTGTCCCTCACGGCGGGTGAACACCGAGATTAACCCGGGACCTGCGGCCGGGCCGCATGACGAAAGCCATGGCGCGGGGGCGGATTCACGCCCGCGCAACCGCGGTGGCGGCAAGGTGGCGCCATCCACACCCAGCCGGAGCCCCCATGGAACTCGACACCCTGATGACCGCCAATCCCGCGACCTGCCGTCCCGACACGCCGCTGCGCCAGGTCGCGACGATGATGCTGGAGAACGACTGCGGGATGATTCCCGTCGTCGACGACGCGGGCGCCCCGGTGGGCGTCGTCACCGACCGCGACATCGCGCTGCGCGCCGTCGCCGCGGGCAAGGACACCGCGCAGTGCAAGGCAAGCGACTACATGACTTCGCCGGTGCGCAGCGTGCCGAAGGACACCAGCCTCGCCGACGTCTGCGCGGCGATGGAATCGGCGCAGGTGCGCCGCATGCCGGTGGTGGACGCCAACGGCCGGCTGTGCGGCATCGTCGCGCAGGCGGACATCGCGCTCAACGGAAACCGCGAACGCACGGCCGATGTCGTGCGCGAGGTCTCGAAGCCCTGCTGAACCGCGCCGTGCAGAGCCGACCCACGGTCGGCTCTGCTTTCGTGGCCTGTCAGCCGACCATGGGCCGGCTCTACTTCAGGCCGCGGTTTTCCAGCATCGGCTCGATCTGCGGATCGTGGCCGCGCCAGTCGCGGTACATCTTCGCCAGGTCCTCGCGGTTGCCGCGCGACAGCACCATCTCGCGGAAGCGGTCGCCGTTGGCCCGCGTCAGGCCGCCATGCTCGTCGAACCATGCGAACGCGTCGTCGGCCAGCATCTCGGTCCACAGGTAGGCGTAGTAGCCGGCCGCGTAGCCGTTCGCCCAGATGTGCAGGAAGTAGCTGGAGCGATAGCGCGGCGGCACGTACGACAGGTCGGTGCCGTTGTCCTTGAGCGCCTTCGCCTCGAACGCGTCCACGTCCTGCAACGGCAGGCCCGCCGGCACCGCATGCCAGGACATGTCGAGCAGGGCCGCCGACAGCAGCTCGGTCATCTCGTAGCCCTTGTTGAACTTGCCGGCCTTCCTGATCTTGTCCACCAGCGCCTGCGGCATGGGCGCGCCCGTCTGGTAGTGGCGCGCGTAATGCGCGAAGACCTTCGGGTCGTTCGCCCAGTGCTCGTTGAACTGCGACGGGAACTCGACGAAGTCGCGCGCGGTGTTCGCGCCCGACAGGCTCGGGTACTGGCCGTCGGCGAACATCCCGTGCAGCGCGTGCCCGAACTCGTGGAACATGGTGACCACGTCGTCGAAGCTCAGCAGCGCCGGCTGGCCGGGCGCGGGCTTGGTGAAGTTGGCCACGTTGTAGACCACCGGCTTCTCGCCGAACAGCTTCGACTGCCCGACCAGGTTGTCCATCCACGCGCCGCCGAGCTTGTTGTCGCGCTTGAAGTAATCGCAGTAGAACAGCGCGAGCGGGCTGCCATCGGCGTTGAACACCTCGAACACGCGCACGTCCGGCTGGTACACCGGCAGGTCCTTGCGCTCCTTGAAGGTGATGCCGTAGAGCTGGTTGGCGGCGTAGAACACGCCGTCCTGCAGCACGCGATCGAGCTCGAAGTACGGCTTCACCTGCGCCTCGTCGAGGTCGTAGCGCGCCTTGCGCACCTGCTCGGCGTACTTCTGCCAGTCCCAGGGCTGGAGCTTGAACTTGCCGCCGCTGGCGTCGATCGCGGCCTGGATGTCGGCGGCTTCGGCGCGCGCGCGGGCGGTCGCCGCCGGCGCGATGCGGTTCATGAAGCCGAGCGCGGCGGCGGGGTTCTTCGCCATCTGGTCGTCGAGCTTCCAGGCCGCGTAGCTGTCGTAGCCGAGCAGCTTCGCCTGCTCGGCGCGCAGCTGGGCCAGGCGGGCGATGGTGGCGCGGGTGTCGTTGGCGTCGCCCTTCTCGGCGCGCGTCCACGAGGCCTCGAACAGCTGCTCGCGCACGGCGCGGTCCTCGAGCGACTGCAGCGCCGGCTGCTGCGTGGTGTTCTGCAGCGGCAGCACCCACTTGCCCTCGAGGCCCCGCTCCTTCGCGGCCTGCGCGGCGGCGCTGATCTCGCCGTCGGTCAGGCCGGCGAGCTTCGCCTTGTCGTCGACGACCAGCGCGCCGGCCTTCGCGGCGGCGAGCAGCTTGGTGTTGAACGCGTTGCTGAGGGTGGATTCCTCGCCGTTCAGCGCCTTGAGCCTGGCCTTGTCGGCGTCGGACAGGCGCGCGCCGTGGTGCACGAAGTCGTCGCGATACCACTCGACCAGGCGCAGCGATTCCGGATCGAGGCCGAGCGATGCGCGCTGGTCGTAGAGCGATTCGATGCGCGCGAACAGCCTCGGGTCGAGGTAGATGGCATCGCGCAGTGCCGCGAGCTTGGGCGCCACGTCTTCCTGCGCCTTCTGCAGCGTTTCGTCGGTGTTGGCCGAGGTCACGGCGTTGAACGCCATGTTCACGCGGGCGAGCATGCGGCCGGTCTTCTCGAGCGCGACGATGGTGTTGTCGAAGGTCGCCGGCGCCGGATCGGCGGCGATGGCGGCCACCTCGGCGCGCTGCTGGCGGATGGCCTCGTCGAACGCCGGGATGTAGTCCGCGTCCTGGATCTTCGAGAAGTCCGGCGCGTGGTAGGGCAGCGTGCTGACGGTCGCGAACGGCCCGCTGTACGTGCCGTCCACGGCGGCGCCGGCGTCGGTGGCGGCCGCGCCCGGCGGCGGCGTCGTGGCGCAGGAGGCGAGGCCGGCCATGGCGGCGGCAAGGGCGATGGCGAGCGGTGTCTTCATGGGCAGTCCTTTGGGGGCGAGGGCGCGCGGCCGGTAGGCCCCCCACTTTACCCCGGGGCGGCAGGCCGGTCAGGCGCCGTGCCAGAATCCCCGTTCACGATGGAGGAAACGCCATGGCCACGACCGCCTTCGAATTCAGCGCAAATGCCCTGGACGGCACGCCGCAGCCGTTGTCGCGGTACGCCGGCAAGGTCCTGCTGGTGGTGAACGTCGCGTCGAAATGCGGGTTCACCCCGCAATACACCGGCCTGGAGCAACTGTGGCGCGATTACCGCGACCGGGGGCTCGTGGTCCTCGGCTTCCCCTGCGACCAGTTCGGCCACCAGGAGCCCGGCGACGCGGCCGAGATCCGCAACTTCTGCTCGCTGACCTACGACGTCGATTTCCCGATGTTCGCCAAGGTCGAGGTGAACGGCGCGAACGCGCATCCGCTGTGGAAGTGGCTGAAGCAGGAGAAGAGCGGCCTGCTCGGCATCGATGCGATCAAGTGGAACTTCACCAAGTTCCTGGTCGGTCGCGACGGGCGCGTGCTGAAGCGCTA
>CBIHRR010000119.1:0-6561 GCA_966212495.1 uncultured Gammaproteobacteria bacterium | reverse complement strand
CGGGCGCCCGGCGAAGGAACTCGCGCGCGCATTCAGGGTCGGAGCGGAACCCCACCTCGGAAAGGAATCCCGCATGACCCATCGAGTCGCCCGCTGCCTCTTCCTCGGCGCTTCGCTGTCGCTGGCGTTCGCTCCCGCGGCATTCGCGCAAACCAGCCCGTCCCCGCCAGCGGCGGCGCGCGCGGCCGCGCTTGCGCCGATCCGCGACGAGGCCCCCGTCACGATCACCGGAACGCAACCCGGTCCCGGGTTGTGGAAGGTTGCCAGGGGCGAGCACGTGCTGTGGGTGCTGGGCACGCAGTCGCCGCTGCCAAAGCGGATGCAATGGCATTCGGCGGAAGTCGAGGATGCGCTCGCGGCGTCGCAGGAAGTGATCTATGCGCCGACGCTCGGCATCTCGGTGGATACCGGCGGCTTCTTCCGCGGCCTGCTGCTGGTGCCGAAGATGTACGGCGCGCGCAAGAACCCGGACGGCAAGACCCTGCGCGACGTTCTGCCGCCCGCGCTCTACGCGCGCTGGCTGCCGCTGCGCGAGCATTACCTGGGCCGCGGCGCGGGCGCGGAACGCATGCGGCCGCTGTTCGCCGCGGGCAAGCTCTGGGAAGCGGCGCTCGACGACAACGACCTCGCGGCCTCCGGCATCGTCATGCCGGTGATCCGGCGCGCGGTGAAGGCGCACGGCCTGCGCGAGACCTCGCCGAAGAAGATCCTGAAGATCACCGACCCCAAGGCGCTGCTCGCCGAAATGGAGCACGCGCAACTCGAGGACACGCAGTGCATGCAGGCGACGGTGCAGCGACTCGAGGCCGGCCCCGGTCGCCTGAAGGCGCGCGCCAACGCCTGGGCGATCGGCGACGTCGCGGCCTTGCGCGCGCTGCCCGACACCGACCAGAACGGCGCCTGCGCCGACGCGGCGATGGATTCACCGGCGCTGCGCAAGCGCGGCGGCGCGGGGATCGACGCCGAAGTCGAGCGGCTGTGGCTGGATGCGGCGGAAAAGGCGCTGGCCGGCAACGCTTCGACGTTCGCCGTGTTGCCGATCGGCAACCTGCTGTCGAGCGACGGCTACCTGTCGAAGCTCGCCGCCCGCGGTTACGAGGTCACCAAGCCAGAGTAGCTCCGGCGAATGGCGGTTCGCATCTCAAAGCGGCCGCATCGCAAGCGCAAGCGCAATCGCGAGCAACGCGACGGCCGCCATGAGCGCGAGCGTCGACAGGACGTAAGCTAGCAGCAGCCGCCAGCCGGTGATGAGCACGAGCCTCGACGGCGACGGCTCCTCGGCGCCCAGCGCCCGCGCCACCTCGGGTGCGTGCCACAGCAGCCACGCGAGCTGGCCGATTCCCACGATTTGCATCGCTAGGTTGATCCTGAGCACCATCGAAGTATTTCCGATGGCGCTCGCATAGCTGTTCGCCCCATAAAGCAGGGCCCCCAGCGGCAGGAACCAGAACAGCAGGCTGCTGGTGTAATAAGGGAAGAAGCGATCGGCGTGGACTGCGGCGGCAAAACGCCCGTCGCGCTGGAAGAGCCACGCGAACATCCAGGCGGATAGCAGCAGGTTGAATGCGCCGACGACCTGCAGGACGGGGCCGCCCTCGTTCGCGCTGCGGACCAGCTCCTGCAGCATGCGCGATTTTCTGGCATCCACCTTGGCTTCCAAGACGATGCGCGCGATCAGCGCGCGCCGCTGCCCGTCTTCCAGTGCGGCCGAATCCACCTTGCGCAGCCATGCTCGGGCAAACGCCCGGTTATCGTCCGGCGCAGGGTGGAGCAGGAGGGGCGAACCCGACCGGACCAGTTGCCTCCGCGCCTCCGCGGCGAGCTCCCGGGCGCCGGGCGGGAGCCTGTCGGCGGACGCCGCTGCGCCGAGCCGTTCCAGGCGCGCGTCGTCCAGCCCCGGCAACCGTGCCGCCAGGACTTCGATGATCGGCCCGGATGCACTCTCGCCCTGGCGCGCTTCGTCGGGAACAAGCACGCCGACCACGGCGCTGACCGCCCATCCGATGGTCAGGATCGGGATGAGCTGCAGGGATAGCGCGAAGCGCACCGGCGCGTTGGACAAAGGCGGGGCCGATTGAGCCGCGAGCGCGGGCTCGGCCAGGATCCGGCGGCGGTCCCGCCAAAGTCGCAATGGCCTGAAGCCGCTGCCGAATTCGCGCCGGTATTCCCGGACCAGGCCTGAAGCGGACTGTTCGCCCATCCCCCACCTCCCCCGCCGTCGTCGCGGGAGGGATGATCGCGCAGCTCAGCCGCGCGCGCTACGGATGTCGGACCGTGCCAGTTCCGGCCATCGCCGGAGCAGCGCCGCGCGGATGCCGGCGGCGTCGAGCCCCGCCTCCGCGAGCAGCTGTTCGCGGCTGGCGTGGTGCTGGAACGCATCGGGCAGGCCGAGGTGCAGCATCGGCATGGCGATGCCTTCCGCCGCGAGCAGTTCGGCGACGCCGCTGCCCGCGCCGCCGGCGACGACGTTGTCCTCGATCGTCGCGAAGCCGTCGTGCGACTGCGCGAGCTGCAGCAGCAGGTCGCGGTCCAGCGGCTTCACGAAGCGCATGTTCACCACGGTCAGGCCGAGCTCGGCGCCCACCTGTTCCGCGGCGGCCACGGTGGCGCCGAACGCGAGCAGGGCGATGCCCGCGCCGTGGCGTCGCAACTGCGCCTTGCCGATCGGCAGCACCTCGAGCGCCTGTTCGATCGCGACGCCGGGACCGGTGCCGCGCGGGTAGCGCACCGCCGCCGGGCCCGCGTGGCGGAAGCCGGTGGTCAGCATCTTGCGGCACTCGTCCTCGTCGGCCGGCGCCATCACCACCATGTGCGGCACGCAGCGCAGGAACGACAGGTCGAGGTTGCCAGCATGCGTGGCGCCGTCGGGGCCGACGACGCCGCCGCGATCGATCGCGAACAGCACGTCGAGGTCCTGCAGCGCGACGTCGTGCACGAGCTGGTCGTAGCCGCGCTGCAGGAAGGTCGAGTAGATCGCGACGACGGGCTTCGCGCCCTCGCAGGCCATGCCCGCGGCGAGCGTGATCGCGTGCTGCTCGGCGATGGCGACGTCGAAATAGCGGTCCGGGTATTCCTGGCTGAAGCGCACCAGGCCGGAGCCCTCGCGCATCGCCGGCGTGATCGCCAGCAGCTTCGGGTCTGCGGCGGCCATGTCGCACACCCAGTCGCCGAACACGTCGGTGTAGGTGGGCTTCTTCGCCGCCGCGGGCTTGCTGACCACGCCGCGCTCCGGATCGAACGGCGAGACCGCGTGGTAACCGATCTGGTCGCCTTCGGCGAGCTCGTAGCCCTTGCCCTTGGTGGTGATGACGTGCAGCAGCTGCGGGCCCTTGAGCCCGCGCAGCGTCTTCAGCGTGCCCACCAGGGCGTCGATGTCGTGGCCGTCGATCGGGCCGGTGTAGTGGAAGCCCATTTCCTCGAACAGCGTGGACGGCACGAACATGCCCTTCCAGTGTTCTTCCCAGCGGCGCACGAAGCGCGCGGGGCCGCTGCTGCGCTTGTCGCCGAGGATCTTCTTGCCGCCCTCGCGGATCGCGTTGAGCGTGCGCGAACCGGTCATGCGCCCGAGCATGCGGGTCACGCCGCCGACGGCTTCGCTGATGGACATCCGGTTGTCGTTGAGGATCACCAGGATGTCGGGCTCGGCGTCCATGCCGCCGGCATGGTTCAGCGCCTCGTAGGCCATGCCCGCGGTCATCGCGCCGTCGCCGATGACGGCGACCACGCGCCGATCGTCGCCGGCGTGCGCGTTGGCGACCGCCATGCCGAGCGCCGCCGAGATCGAGGTCGAAGAATGGCCGACGCCGAAGGTGTCGTACTCGCTTTCCTCGCGCTTCGGGAACGGCGCGATGCCGTCCTTCTGCTTCACGGTGCGGATCGCGTCGCGCCGCCCGGTCAGGATCTTGTGCGGATACGCCTGGTGGCCGACGTCCCAGACGATGCGGTCGCGCGGCGTGTCGTACAGGTAGTGCAGGGCCGTGGTCAGCTCGATCACGCCCAGCCCGGCGCCGAAATGGCCGCCGGAGTGGCCGACGCACTCGATCAGGTACGCGCGGAGCTCGTCGGCCACCGCGCGGAGTTCGGATTCATCCAGCTGGCGCAGGTCGGCGGGAGCGTCGATCCGGGCCAGGCGCGGATAGCGCGTGGCGTCGATCGGGGGGACTTCGTTCATCCCCGCATTCTACCGCCGGCCTGTCACGGCCGCTTCCACGCACCTATTTCTTGCGTCGCCCGAACAGGCCACCGGCCTTCGCCGGCTCGGTGGGTTCGGGCGTGGGCTCGGGCACGTGCTCGGCGTAGCCGGTGGCCAGGCTCGCGTTCACGAAATCCACCACTTCCGCGAGCGGCACGCCGCTGGCGGCGGCCACTTCGTCGAGCGTGGCGGGGCCCTTCATCATCGCGGTGGCGATGCGGAAGTGCTTGGGGTATTCGCGTTCGGTCTGCGGCCACTTGCTCAGCTTGTAGCGGCCGGCCGCGTCGAAACCCGGCAGCAGGGCACCGCCGCCGGCCAGCAGGCCGCCGTACCACTGCAGGCGTGCCAGCGGCTGGGCCGGCCCGAGCGCGGCGACGCCGCTGCTCCAGGCGCCAGCATCCACGGGAAGGAAATCCTGCTCCTCGACCGGGGCGTCGAAATAGCCGGCGATCGGCTTGAGCGCGGCCGGGCCGAAGTATTCGCGGGCGACCGGATCGATGTAGAGGTCGGGGCCGCCGGCGCGCGAGAACTTCATGCGCTTCGACAGCGCGCCGGGCGCGAACCAGTCGCCGAGGCGGCGCTCGCGCGGAGGCGCGGGCGGCGCGACGGTCGCGGGGGCGAGGGTGCCGGCATCGGCCGAGGCCGGATGGCCGGGCACGACGCCCGGCGCGCGCTGCTCCTCGTCGCTGCGCTGGCGATGTTCTTCGGGCAGTTCATCCTGCGGCACGGGCGCCGGCGCCATGCCTGCCGGTGCCGCGGCGGGCGCCGGCGGCGCGACGGTCGCGGGCGCGGCGGTGGGCGCGGCGCCGCCATCGATCGACTGCAGCAGCTGTGCCAGCGCATCGGCGTCGAACGGGCGCGCCAGGTGGAAGTCGGTCTGGCTGCGCCGGGCCGAGGTCACGCCGACGACCTGCTTGCCCGCGGCGTGCAGCCGCAGCCAGCTCATCGGGCCGTACATGCTGTCCATGTCCACGGCCACGTAGTCGGCCTCGGCTTCCGGCGCAAGGCGCCAGCGCCCCTGGAGGCGCGCGTTGGCCTGTTCGAAAGCGGCCTTGAGGCTGCTTTCGGTGGCCGGATCCATGCCGGTCATGCCGAGGGTGGGTGACATCGTCGAAATCCTGTTGGGTTGGCGCCGAGTGTAGCGGTCAACGCGCCGCGAAGCGCGGGGTCCGCTTGGGGAGATGGCTCTTCAGGAACGCCATCTGGTCGGCCAGGATGTTGCGGTTGGAGAGGATCAGGTGCTCCACCCAGCTCGGACGGTACGGCACGGCGAGCAGCGGCATGCTGGCCTGCTGCGGCGTGCGGCCACCCTTGCGCGAATTGCAGTGGAAGCAGGCGGCGACCACGTTCTCCCAGGTGTCGCGGCCGCCGCGCGAGAGCGGCTGCACGTGGTCGCGGGTGAGGTGCTGGCGGTTGAACTCGCGGCCGCAGTAGAGGCACAGGTGCTGGTCGCGGGCGAACAGCGCGGCGTTGGTCAGCGCGGGCGTCGGGTCGAGCGCGTGCGCGCGCGCATGGCTGCGCGCGGCGACGATCGGATGCAGTTCGAGCACGCTCTGGCGGCCGGTGTCGCGATTGGTGCCGCCATGCACCGACAGGCAGGGATCGCCGAGGGTCCAGGCGACCGCACCGCGGACGTAGAGGCAGGCGGCATCCTGCCAGCTCATCCAGTCCAGTACCCGCCCGTGCGCGTCCAGCGACAGCAGCCGGACCGCGTCGAGTCGCGGGATCGTGGCGATCGTTGCTGTATCGGGCTCCATACAGGGCCCCAGCTTATACCGCAGACCCCGCCGGCGTGGGAAGTTCGGGCAGCGTGGCAGCGCCGGCCTCGATCGCGGCGCGGTGCGCCAGGGTCCTCGGCAGCAGGCGGGCGAAGAAGAAGCGCGCGGCATCGCGCTTGGCCGCGAGCAGGCGCCCGCCGTCCGCGCCGCCGCGCGCCGCGGCGGCGGCGACGCTGCGCGCCCACCAGTAGGCCAGCGCGACGTAGCCCGAATACATCAGGTAGTCGTACGCGGCGGCACCGGCTTCGGCCGGATCCGCGCCGGCGCGCTCGCCGATGCGCCGCGACAGCGCCGCCCACTCCGCGGCCTTCTCGCGCAGCGCCGGCACGAACTCGGCCGCGGCCGCGCCTTCGGCCTGCGCATCGCAGAATCCTGCGACCATGCCGAGGAAGGCCTGCAGCCCCGCGCCGCGCAGCTGCAACAGCTTGCGCCCGACCAGGTCCATCGCCTGGATGCCGGTGGTGCCTTCGTACAGCGTGGTGATGCGCGCGTCGCGCGCAAGCTGCTCCATGCCGTGCTCGGCGATGTAGCCGTGCCCGCCGAAGCACTGCAGCGCGTGGTAGGTGCATTCCACGCCCCATTCGGTGAGGC
>CBIHRR010000118.1:0-6576 GCA_966212495.1 uncultured Gammaproteobacteria bacterium | reverse complement strand
GTGGTCACCGAGATCGACCCGATCTGCGCGCTGCAGGCGGCGATGGAAGGCTTCGAGGTCAACACCATCGAAAGCACCCTCGGCCGCGGCGACATCTACGTCACCACCACCGGCAACAAGGACATCGTCACCGTCGCCCACATGCAGGCGATGAAGGACCAGGCGATCGTCTGCAACATCGGCCACTTCGACAACGAGATCCAGGTCGACGCGCTGTACGCGCTGCCGGGCGTGCAGAAGATCAACATCAAGCCGCAGGTGGACAAGTTCGTGTTCCCGGGCGGCAACGCGATCTTCCTGCTGGCCGAAGGCCGCCTCGTGAACCTGGGCTGCGCCACCGGCCACCCGAGCTTCGTGATGTCGAACTCCTTCGCCAACCAGACGCTGGCGCAGATCGACCTGTGGGCGAACAAGGACGGCTACGGCAAGCAGGTCTACCTGCTGCCGAAGAAGCTCGACGAGGAAGTGGCGCGCCTGCACCTGGAGAAGATCGGGGTGAAGCTGACGAAGCTGACCCAGGAGCAGGCCGATTACCTCGGCGTCGCCGTGGACGGCCCGTTCAAGCCCGAGCACTACCGCTACTGAGCCCGGGAGCACACGGCATGGGCTACCGCGTCCCGGTCTCCTTCGAGTTCTATCCGCCGAAGACCGACGAGCAGCGCACGCAGCTGGACCGCACCGCGGCCCGGCTGCGCGACGAGGCGCCGGAGTACGTGTCGTGTACCTTCGGCGCCGGCGGCTCGACGCTGTCGTACACGCCGGAGACCATCCAGCGCCTGCGCGAACGGCACGCGCTGGACGCCGCCCCGCACGTGAGCTGCATGGGCGGCAGCCGCGAGGAGATCCGGCAGCTGCTCAAGCTGTACCGGGCGATGGGTTGCCGCCGCCTGGTGGCGCTGCGCGGCGACCTGCCTTCGGGCATGGCGCGCATGGGCGACCTGCGCTACGCCACCGACCTCGTCGCGTTCATCCGCGCCGAGCACGACGACTGGTTCCACGTCGAGGTGGGCTGCTATCCCGAATGCCACCCGCAGGCCGACGACGCGCTCGCCGACCTGCGCCATTTCAAGGCCAAGGTCGACGCCGGCGCCGACGGCGCGATCACGCAGTACTTCTACAACGCCGACGCGTACTTCCGCTTCGTCGACGATGCGCGCGCGATGGGCGTGGACGTGCCGATCGTGCCGGGCATCATGCCGGTCTCGAACTTCGCGCAGCTGCGGCGTTTCTCCGAGGCCTGCGGCGCCGAGATCCCGCGCTGGATCGGCAAGCGCATGCTGGCCTACGGCGACGACGCCGAATCGGTCCGCGCCTTCGCCGCGGAAATCGTCGCGCGCATGTGCGAGCGGCTTGTGGATGGCGGCGCGCCGGCGCTGCACTTCTACACGTTGAATCTGTCGAAACCGACGCTGAACGTCCTGCGCGACCTGCGCTGAATTCGACTGGCGTTCAGCGCCGGGGCCCGTTCACGGACGTGCCGTGCACATCGCGGCGCCGAGCATCGCCTGCATCGGATCGATGCGGGAAGACAGGCCATGAACAGGTTAGCGATGCTCTCGACCACGCTCGTCGCCGCGCTGGCGGCGATCCCTGCGCCGATGCCGGCGGAGGCAGCGACGGAAGATTCCATCGTCCGCTGCGTCTCGCCGGACGGCACGATCGGCTACACCGACGGCAGCTGCGCCGTGTTCGGCGCGGAATCGGTGCCGATGGACCCGGAACTCGCGGCGCGGATCGCCGCCGACCGCGCCTACGCGGCCGAGTCCGGCAGCGACCCGAACGGTGCTCCCGCCGGCTTCGACGCGGACAGCGCGATCCTCCTGCAACCGGTCGCGGGCCGCCGCTCGCCGGCCTCGGGCTGCGCCCGCAATCCGGCGCAGCTTGCGAACGACCTGGAGACCTCGGTCGCGCTGGGCGACGTCAACCGCATCGCGGAGAGCTACCACTTCGCCGGCATGTCCACCGCCGCCGGCGAGCGCGTGCTCGACCGGCTGGCGCGTTACGCGGGCCGCGTCGTGGTCGACAGCCAGTACTTCTCGGGCGGGATGGCGGGCGCCACGTCCGGCATGGGCGACACCTTGGATGGCGGCATCGCGGGCACCCAGGCCTGGCAGGCCAGCGGGCCGGCCATGGTCCGCCTGGTGTTCGCCGGCGACGACGGGGCCGCTGCGACGTCCTCGCTCGACCTGGACGTGGAGCGCTACGCGGGCTGCTACTTCGTGAGCTTTGCCTGATCCTCCCGGCGGGGTGCGCCCCGCCGCGGTAAAATCCCGGGTTCCGGCAGTCGCCGTTCGGAATCCGAGAACATGCAGTACCCGCAATGGATCTGGCAGAACGGCGAGATCAAGCCCTGGGCGGACGCGACCACGCACGTGATGTCGCACGCGCTGCACTACGGCTCGTCGGTGTTCGAAGGCATCCGCGCCTACGACACCCCGCAGGGCCCCGCGATCTTCCGCCTGAGCGACCACAACCGCCGCCTGTTCGCTTCGGCGCGGATCTACGAGATGGACATCCCCTACACGGTCGAGCAGGTCAATGCCGCGTGCCGGGAAGTCCTCAAGCGCAACGGCCTGAAGTCGGGCTACCTGCGGCCGGTCGCGTACCGCGGCCTCGGCGGCTTCGGCCTCTCCGCGGAAACGCCGGTCGACGTCGCCGTGGCCGCCTGGCAGATGGGGGCCTACCTCGGCGCCGGCGTGCTGGAGCAGGGCATCGACGCCTGCGTGTCGAGCTGGCAGCGCTTCGCGCCCAACACCATCCCCGCCGGCGCGAAGGCCGGCGGCAACTACCTTTCCGGCCAGCTGATCGCGCGCGAGGCGCGGCGCCTTGGCTTCGGCGAGGGCATCGCCCTGGCCTCCACCGGCCTGCTGAGCGAAGGCGCCGGCGAGAACCTGTTCCTCGTGTTCGACGGCGCGCTGCACACCACGCCGGTCAGCGCGGCGTTGCTCAACGGCCTCACCCGCAACTCGCTGATCACGCTGGCGCGCGACAACGGCATCGCCGTGGTCGAGCGCGACCTGCCGCGCGAGTACCTGTACCTGTGCGACGAGCTGTTCATGTGCGGCACGGCGGCGGAGATCACCCCGATCCGCTCGGTGGACGGCCGCCAAGTCGGCGCCGGCAAGGCCGGGCCGGTCACCCGCAGGTTGCAGGAGCTGTTCTTCGGCCTGTTCGACGGGCGCACGCCCGACAAGTACGGCTGGCTGGAGCCGGTCTGACCGCCCGCAGGCGCGTTTCCATGCGCATTGCGACGCGTTGCGTCACGTCGCAAGCGTGTTCGTCGAGGCGCGGCTGAAGACGAGCGTGGCGACCACGCCGCGCTCGGCACCGGGCACGACCCGCACCGTCCAGCCGTAGAGTTCGCACAGCCGGCGCACGATCGACAGGCCGATGCCGCCGCCGTTCGACGCATGCTCGGCGTGCGCGCCGCGATAGCCGCGTTCGAACAGGCGCGCCGCGTCCTCGGCGGTGAGCCCCGGGCCCGAGTCCACGACTTCCACCGCGTTCGGCAGCAGCCGCACCACCACGCTGCCCGCGGCCGTGTATTTCACCGCGTTGCCGACCAGGTTGCCGAGCGCCACCGACACCGCCGCTTCCGGCGCGTCGACCAGCAGGCCACGTTCGCCCTCGACGCGCAGTTCGATGGGCTTGCCGCGCAGCTGCGCGCGGTGCGCGTCCAGGAGCTGGTCGGCGACCTTGCCGACGTCGGCCAGGCCGTGCCCGCGCTCGTTGCGCGACAGCAGCAGCAGCGCGCTGATCAGGTCCGTGCATTGCTGTTCCGCGCGCTGGATGCGCAGCAGGCGTGCCTGCGCCTTCTCGTCGAGGTCCGGGCGCGAGAGCAGCAGTTCCACCGCGCCCTTCACCACCGCCAGCGGCGTGCGCAGCTCATGGCTGACGTCGGCGTTGAACTCGCGGTCGCGCTTGACCACGTCGGTGAGCCGCGCGGCGTAATCGTCCAGCGCCTTGGCCAGGGCGCCGACCTCGTCGTCGGGGAAATGGCTCGCCAGCTTTTCCGGCTGCGCGCTGCGGCCGGAGTCGCGCAGGCGCTGCGCCAGTTCCGACACCGGGCTCATCACCCGCGAGGCGGCCCACCAGCCCACCAGCAGCGACAGCCCGGTGAACACCACGACGACCCCGATCAGCGCGTTGTTGAACTGCCGCTCGCCGCGCGCCGACTGCCCCATGTCGTAGGCGACGAAGAACCAGGTGTCCGGCGTCTTCCGCACCGCGAGCTTGTAGTAGTACGGCGAGCCGTCCGGGTTCTGCCCGACCATCCCGTAGATGCCGTCGTCGAACTTGCCCCAGTCGGGGAAGTCGCGCTGCAGCCGCGCGCTGTCCGGCGCGAACGCATAGGCGCGCATCTGCTGGAAGGCGACTTCCGGCTTGCTGCCGGGGTTGGCGTAGAAACGCCGCGCCACCTCGTCGATGTTCTTGTTCATCACGTCTTCCACCAACTGGTCCTCGACGCGGCTGCGCGCCCAGTTGGTGGCGACGGCGAGGGCCAGGGTCAGGCCGAACCCGAGCAGGAGGTAGGACAGGATGATGCGGCTGCGCAGGCGCCGCCGATAGCGGACCTTGCGTCGCCTCGGAGGCACGCCGTCCGCGGAAGCGGCGCCGCCTGCCGCGCGGGCGCCGTCAGTTGCCGCCATCGGGCGCGGCGATGCGGTAGCCGATGCCATGCCGCGTCTGGATCAGCGCGGTGTCGAAGGGCTTGTCGACGACGGCGCGCAGGCCGTGGATGTGCACGCGCAGCGAATCGGAATCGGGTAGTTCCTCGCCCCAGACGCGGGTCTCGAGTTCCTGGCGCGTGACCACCGCGGGCGAGGCTTCCATCAGCGATTGCAGGATCTTCAGCGCGGTGGGGTTGAGCTGCAGCAGCTTGCCCCCGCGGCGCACCTCGAGCGTGTCGAGGTTGTATTCCAGGTCCGCCACGTCCAACACCCGGCTCTGCGCGCTGCGGCCGCGGCGCGCCAGCGCATTCAGCCGCACCTCGACTTCCTGCAGCGCGAAGGGCTTGATCAGGTAATCGTCGGCGCCGGAGTCGAAGCCGGCGAGCTTGTTGTCGAGCGAGTCGCGCGCCGTGAGCATCAGCACGGGCGTCTGCTTGCGCGCCTCGTTGCGCAACTTGCGGCAGACCTCGAGGCCGTCGAGGCCGGGCAGGCTGAGGTCGAGCACCACCGCATCGAAGTCATGGACCACCGCGAGATGCAGGCCGGTCACGCCGTCGGCGGCGAAGTCGACGGTATGGCCGCGATCCTCCAGGTAGTCGCCGAGGTTGGCGGCGATGTCGGTGTTGTCTTCGATCACGAGGATGCGCATTCGGTGTCCTGCTGGGCGGGGGGAGCGCCTCTCGGCGATTCTTGCACACGGCTCCGTGAATCCACGGCATCGCGGTTGCAGGAGCAATGTGGGTTCGCCGGAACCCGAAAGAAAGAGGCCCAGGCGCGGAGCCCGCGCCTGGGCCAAAGCATTGCCCCGATTACCGAAATCTGCGGAGTCGACGGCGGCACCTGACGAGGAGTGTCGCCGGCGGGCAGGCAGGTCTGCGGCAGGGATCAGGCTAACCAGCCGGCGATTAAACGTCCGTTAAAAAGACCGTTATAAATTTGTGAAGGCGGCGTTTTCCTACGCCGTCTCAGGCGACCTTGCGACGCTTGGCGGGCTGCGGCTTCCCCGCGACCACGAAATCGATGATCCGGCCGGCGATGTCCGCCCCGCTGGCCTCCTCGATGCCCTCCAGCCCGGGCGAGGCATTGACCTCGAGCACCAGCGGGCCGCGTTTGGAGCGGATCAGGTCCACGCCCGCCACGCCGAGGCCCAGGACCGACGCCGCGCGGACCGCGGTCGCCTGCTCGGCGGCGCTGGCCCGGACCGGTTGCGCGGTGCCGCCGCGATGCAGGTTCGAGCGGAAGTCGCCGGGCGGCGCCTGCCGCCGCATCGCGGCCACGACCTGGTCGCCGACGACGAAGCAACGCAGGTCCGCGCCTTTCGCCTCGGCGATGAATTCCTGCACGAGGAAGTTCGCGTACAGCCCGCGCAGCGCCTCGACCATGCCGCGCGAGGCGGACAGCTTCTCGGCGAGCATCACGCCGGCGCCCTGCGTGCCCTCGTTGAGCTTGATGACGTGCGGCGGCGCGCCGAGCATCGCCAGCAGGTCCGTGGTGTCGTCGGGGTTGTCGCCGAACACGGTCGCCGGCAGGCCGATGCCCTGCGCGGCGAGCAGCTGGTGCGCGCACAGCTTGTCGCGCGCCCGGGCGATCGCGGCGGAAGGATTCGGCGTGAAGCTGCCCATCAGTTCGAACTGGCGCAGCACCGCGCTGCCGTAGCGGGTGATCGAGGCGCCGATGCGCGGGATGACGGCGCCGTAGCCGGCGATCGGCCGGCCCTTGTAGCGCATCGCGAACCCGTCGCTGTCGATGCGCAGGTAGCAGCGCAGCGGGTCGAGCACGCGCACGCTGTGGCCGCGCTCGCGCGCCGCCTCGACCAGGCGGCGGGTCGAGTAGAGCTTGGCGTTGCGGGAGAGGATCGCCAGCTTCATGCGTTATGGAGTGAAGCGGCCGGGAATGGAGCGGGTGA
>CBIHRR010000117.1:0-6588 GCA_966212495.1 uncultured Gammaproteobacteria bacterium | reverse complement strand
CCAGCACGTCCTCGAGCGTCAGCGGCTCGAAGTACAGGCGGTCGGAGGTGTCGTAATCGGTGGAGACCGTCTCCGGGTTGCAGTTGACCATGATGGTCTCGAACCCGTCCTGCCGCAGCGCCAGCGCGGCGTGCACGCAGCAGTAGTCGAACTCGATGCCCTGCCCGATCCGGTTCGGGCCGCCGCCGAGCACCATGATCTTGCGCCGGTCGGTGGGCAGCGCCTCGCACTCGTCCTCGTAGGTCGAGTACATGTAGGCCGTGGTGGTCGCGAACTCGGCGGCGCAGGAATCCACGCGCTTGTAGACCGGGCGCACGCCGAAGGCCTTGCGCAGCGCGCGCAGCGCGGACTCGCTGGTGCCGGCGAGCGCGGCAAGGCGCGCATCGGAGAAGCCGGCGCGCTTCAGGCGGCGCAGCCGCTTCGCATCGAGCGCGTCCAGGCCGCCGGCGGCGACCTCGCCCTCCATCTGCACGATCGCCTCGATCTGGTCGAGGAACCACGGGTCGACGAAGGACAGCGCATGCACCTCCTCCACCGACATGCCGGCGCGGAAGGCGTCGGCGACGTGGAAGATGCGTTCCGGGCCGGGTTCCCTGAGCTCGCGCCGCAGGATCGCCAGGTCGTCGCCGCTGCCCAGGTCCAGGCCGGTCGGATCCAGGCCGGCCTTGCCGGTCTCCAATCCGCGCAGCGCCTTCTGCAGCGACTCCTGGAAGGTGCGGCCGATCGCCATCACCTCGCCCACCGACTTCATCTGCGTGGTCAGGCGCGCGTCGGCGGCCGGGAACTTCTCGAAGGCAAAGCGCGGGATCTTGGTGACGACGTAGTCGATGCTCGGCTCGAACGAGGCCGGGGTCAGGCCGCCGGTGATCTCGTTCTTCAGCTCGTCGAGCGTGTAGCCCACCGCCAGCTTCGCGGCGACCTTGGCGATCGGGAAGCCGGTGGCCTTCGAGGCCAGCGCCGAGGAGCGCGACACGCGCGGGTTCATCTCGATCACGACGACGCGGCCGTCGCGGGCGTTGATGCCGAACTGCACGTTCGAGCCGCCGGTGTCCACGCCGATCTTGCGCAGCACCGCGATGGAGGCGTCGCGCAGGCGCTGGTATTCCTTGTCGGTCAGGGTCAGCGCGGGCGCGACCGTGATCGAGTCGCCGGTGTGCACGCCCATCGCATCGAGGTTCTCGATCGAGCAGACGATGATGCAGTTGTCCGCGGTGTCGCGGACCACTTCCATCTCGAACTCCTTCCAGCCCAGCACCGATTCCTCGACCAGGATCTCGTGCACCGGCGAGAGCTCGAGCCCGCGCTTGGCGATCTCCTCGAACTCCTCCTTGTTGTAGGCAATGCCGCCGCCGCTGCCGCCGAGGGTGAAGCTGGGGCGGATGATGGTCGGGTAGCCGACCTTGCCCTGCGCCTCGACCGCCTGCTCGAACGTGCGCGCGACTTCCGCGCGCGGGCATTCGAGGCCGATGTCGGCCATCGCCTGCTTGAACAGTTCGCGGTCCTCGGCCATGCGGATCGCGTCGCGCGAGGCGCCGATCAGCTCGACGCCGTACTGCTCCAGCACGCCGTGGTCGGCGAGGTCGAGCGCGCAGTTGAGCGCGGTCTGCCCGCCCATCGTCGGCAGCAACGCCTCGGGGCGCTCCTTCGCGATGATCTTCTCGACCGACGCGCGGTTGATCGGCTCGATGTAGACCGCGTCGGCCATCCCCGGGTCGGTCATGATCGTCGCCGGGTTGCTGTTCACCAGCACGACGCGATAACCCTCGTCGCGCAGCGCCTTGCACGCCTGGGCGCCGGAATAGTCGAATTCGCAGGCCTGGCCGATGACGATCGGGCCGGCGCCGATGATCAGGACGGTCTTGATGTCTGTGCGCTTCGGCATGTCAGTGCGCCCCTGCGCGCGATTCGAGCATCGACGCGACGAAGCGGTCGAAGAGGTAGGCAACGTCGTGCGGGCCGGGGCTCGCTTCCGGATGGCCCTGGAAGCTGAAGGCCGGCGCGTCGGTGAGCGCGATGCCCTGGTTGGAGCCGTCGAACAGCGAGCGGTGGGTGACGCGCGCGTTCGCCGGAAGCGTCGCCTCGTCCACCGCGAAGCCGTGGTTCTGGCTGGTGATCAGCACGCGTCCGCTGTCGGTGTCGATGACGGGATGGTTCGCGCCGTGGTGGCCGAACTTCATCTTCACCGTGCTGGCGCCGAGCGCCAGGCCCAGGATCTGGTGGCCCAGGCAGATGCCGTACAGCGGCAGCTTCCGCGCCACGAATTCGCGCGTCGCCGCGATCGCGTAGTCGCAGGGCGCCGGATCGCCGGGGCCGTTGGACAGGAACACGCCGTCCGGCGCCAGCGCGAATACTTCGGACGCCGGCGTCTGCGCGGGCACCACGGTCAGGTCGCAGCCGCGCTCGGCGAGCATGCGCAGGATGTTTGTCTTGACACCGAAGTCGTAGGCGACGACGTGGAACCTGCCGCCGCCCGCGGCGAACGCGTTGCCGTCCAGGTCGAAGCGGCCTTCGCTCCAGCGATACGATTCGCGAACGCAAACCTCCTTCGCCAGGTCCATGCCCTTCAGGCCGGGGAACTTGCGAGCGGCCTCGATCGCCGCGTCCACGTCGATGGCATCGCCGGCCGCGAGCGCGCCGTTCTGCGCGCCGCGATCGCGCAGCAGGCGCGTGAGCTTGCGGGTGTCGATGCCGCTGATCGCGACCACGCCGCGCGCGCGCAGCCATTCCGGCAACGCGACCTGGCTGCGCCAGTTCGACGGCCGGCGCGGGACGTCGCGCACGATCAGTCCGGCCGCCCAGGCCTGGCGCGATTCGTCGTCGACGTCGTTGCAGCCGGTGTTGCCGACGTGCGGGCAGGTCAGCGTCACCAACTGGCGCGCGTAGGACGGATCGGTGAGGATCTCCTGGTAGCCGGTCATGGCGGTGTTGAACACCACCTCGCCGACCGCGAGGCCGGGCGCGCCGACGGAATCGCCCTCGAACACGGTGCCGTCTTCGAGCGCGAGGATTGCGGGCTGGGTCACGGGGGGATTCGCCTACATCGGGTTGCAGGAAACCGCCGGCACGGTGCGGAACCGTCCGGAGGCAATGGAGTCAGGCGAGCGGGAATGATACCCGCAAGGCCCCGCCGGCGCCAGCGTCAGCGCAGCAGGTCCGCCATCCCGTACTGGCCGGGCGCGCGGCCCGACAGCCATTGCGCCGCCTGCAACGCGCCGTGCGCGAACACGTCGCGGCTGGTGGCGCGGTGGATGAATTCGAGGCGTTCGCCGCGGCCGCTGAACTGGACGGTATGTTCCCCGACGATGTCCCCGGCGCGCAGCGACGCGTAACGCGGCGTGGCACCGCCGGTGGCGGCGGCTTCGCCCAGCGACAGCGCGGTGCCGGACGGCGCGTCGCGCTTGCCGGCGTGATGGGCCTCGACGATGTCGCAATCCCAGTCGGGCAGCGCGCTCGCGGCGCGCGCCACCGCATCCGCCAGCACCGCCACCCCGAGGCTGAAGTTCGACGCCCACAGCACCGGAACGACGCGGGCCGCCTCTTCCAGCGCGATGCGTTGCGCCTCGTGCAGGCCGGTGGTGCCGGATACGAAGCCGGCCTTGCGCGCGACGCAGAGCGCGAGCACCGCGTCGAAGGCATCCGGCAGGCTGAAGTCGATGGCGACGTCGAACGCGGGAACGCCGGCCAGCTCGGCGGCGGCGAACTGCGGGACGCCGTCGACCACGCGCTGCTGCGGCTTGCGCGAGACCGCGCCCGCCACCGCGTAGCGGGCCGGCGCTTCGGCGCACAGGCGCAGCAGCGCCTGGCCCATGCGGCCGGAGGCGCCGTGGATCAGGAGGCGGAGGGGGGCATCCATGCCGTCAGGATAACGCGCCGCGGCGCGCGGCGGTCAGGACACCATCCGGTCCCAGAAGCCCTTCACGCCGTCGAGGAAGGTGCTGGACTTCGGCGAGTGGCGCCGCGCGCCGTCGCCGACGAAGGTCGCCTCGAACTTCTCGAGGAGTTCGCGCTGCTCGGGCGTCAAATTGACCGGCGTCTCGACCACCGCCTTGCAGTACAGGTCGCCCGGGTGGCGGCTGCGCACCGAGCGCACGCCCTTCTCGCGCAGGCGGAACACCTTGCCGGTCTGGGTTTCGGCCGGGATGCGCAGTTCGACGTCGCCGTCGAGCGTGGGCACGCGGATGGTGTCGCCCAGCGCGGCCTGCGAGATGCGGATCGGCACCTCGCAGTGCAGGTCGTCGCCGTCGCGCTCGAAGATGTCGTGCGGGCGCACGCGCACTTCCACGTACAGGTCGCCGGGCGGCGTGCCGGCGGGCCCGGCCTCGCCCTCGCCCGCCAGCCGGATCCGGTCGCCGCTGTCCACGCCCGCCGGGATCTTCACCGACAGGACCTTTTCCTCCTCCACGCGGCCGGCGCCGTGGCAGGCCGGGCACGGATTGGCGATCGTCTGCCCGCGCCCGCCGCAGTGCGGGCAAGGCTGCTGCATCGTGAAGATGCCGCGCTGCATGCGCACCTGGCCGCGGCCGTGGCAGGTGGCGCAGGTCTCGACCTTGCCGTCTTCCGAACCGCTCCCCTTGCACGGCGCGCAGGGCGCCAGCGTCGGCACCTCGATGCGCTTCTCGACGCCGGCGACGGCGTCCTCCAGGTCGAGCTCCATCACGTAGCCGATGTCGGCGCCGCGGCGCGGCGCGCGGCCGGGGCCGCCACCGCCGAAGATGTTGCCGAAGATGTCCCCGAAGATGTCGCCCATGTCGCCGAAGCCGGCGCCCGGGCCGGCGCCCGCGCCGCCGCCGCCCATGCCGTGCTCGAACGCGGCATGGCCGTGCGCGTCGTACGCGCGGCGCTTCGACGGGTCGGACAGGACCTCGTAGGCTTCCTTGCATTCCTTGAACGCGGCTTCCGCGGCGTGGTCGCCGGGATTGCGGTCGGGATGGTGCTTCATCGCGCTGCGACGGTAGGCCTTCTTCAGGTCTTCGTCGGAGGCGTTGCGGGCGACGCCCAGCACTTCGTAATAGTCGCGCTTGCTCATGGACGGCTTGCCATTCCCCTAAAGCGACGGGCAGGTACGCCTGCCCGTCGGTATTGCGTCATCGCCCGCCGGACGGCGCCGTGGCGGCCGGCCGTCGGTGGCCAGGACTGCGTGTTACTGCTTGTCGTCCTTGACCTCGGTGAACTCCGCATCGACGACGTCGTCGTTGCGCGGCGCACCCCCGGCATTCGCGCCGGGGCTCCCCGCCTCGGCGCCGCCGCCCTGCTGGGCCGCCGCGACCGCGGCGAACAGCGCCTGGCCGGCGTCCTCGAGCGCCTTCGACTTGGCCTCGATCTGGCCCTTGTCGTCGCTCTTGATCGCCGCCTCGACCTCGGCGATCGCCGCCTCGGCGCGGCCGATCACGTCGCCCGGCACCTTGTCGCCGTTGTCCTTGATCGCGCTGCGCGTCGCATGGATCAGGGCGTCGGCCTGGTTGCGCGCCTGGACGAGTTCGTGGAACTTCGCGTCCTCCTCGCGGTTGGCCTCGGCGTCCTGCACCATCCGCTGGATCTCTTCGTCCGACAGCCCCGAGCCGGCCTTGATCTCGACCTTCTGCTCCTTGCCGGTCTTCTTGTCCTTCGCGCTGACGTGCAGGATGCCGTTGGCGTCGATGTCGAACGACACCTCCACCTGCGGCATGCCGCGCGGCGCCGGCTCGATGCCGGACAGGTCGAAGCGGGCCAGCGACTTGTTGTAGCGCGCCTGCTCGCGCTCGCCCTGCAGCACGTGCACGGTCACCGCGGACTGGTTGTCCTCGGCGGTGCTGAAGGTCTGCGAGGCCTTGGTCGGGATCGTGGTGTTCTTCTCGATGATCTTCGTCATCACGCCGCCCAGGGTCTCGATGCCCAGCGACAGCGGGGTGACGTCGAGCAGCAGCACGTCCTTGACGTCGCCGGCGAGCACGCCGCCCTGGATCGCGGCGCCGATGGCCACGGCTTCGTCCGGGTTGACGTCCTTGCGCGGCTCCTTGCCGAAGAACTCGCCGACCGCCTGCTGCACCTTCGGCATGCGGGTCTGGCCGCCGACGAGGATGACCTCGGTGACGTCGGACGCGCGCAGGCCGGCATCGTTCAACGCGATGCGGCAGGGCTCGATCGTCTTCCTGACGAGGTCGTCGACCAGCGCCTCGAGCTTGGCCCGGGTCAGCTTGATGTTGAGGTGCTTCGGGCCGCTCGCGTCGGCGGTGACGTACGGCAGGTTCACTTCGGTCTGCTGCGCGCTGGACAGCTCGATCTTCGCGCGCTCCGCCGCGTCCTTCAGGCGCTGCAGCGCGAGCGGATCCTTGCGCAGGTCGATGCCCTGGTCCTTCTGGAATTCCTCGACGAGGTAGTCGATGACGCGCTTGTCGAAGTCCTCGCCGCCGAGGAAGGTGTCGCCGTTCGTGGACAGCACCTCGACCTGCATCTCGCCATCGACCGAGGCGATCTCGATGATCGACACGTCGAAGGTGCCGCCGCCGAGGTCGTAGACCGCGACCTTGCGGTCGCCGCCCTTCTTGTCCATGCCGTAGGCCAGCGCGGCCGCGGTCGGCTCGTTGATGATGCGCTTGACGTCGAGGCCGG
>CBIHRR010000116.1:0-6651 GCA_966212495.1 uncultured Gammaproteobacteria bacterium | reverse complement strand
TTTCGATTTGGTGGAGCGGAGGGGGATCGAACCCCTGACCTTCGCGATGCGAACGCGACGCTCTCCCAGCTGAGCTACCGCCCCGATGTGGATCCAACGCACCCGGCCTGGTACCGGGAGCCGCGCATTATACGGATGTGGGCGGACCGTCGCCAGCGGGTGCGGACATGCGCGCGGCAGGCCCCGATGCGACGGGCGATCCCGCAGTCGCAGGCGCGGCCAGCAACGACGCCAGCCGCGGCTCCAGCAGCGCGCGGCGCCAGCCCGCCAGCGGGCCGGGCCAGTCGGCGGAGCCGTCGGAGCGCGCGTCCAGCAGCGCCTGCAGCCAGCGCCGCGAGGCGAGCACGCCGTCCGGGAGTCCCAGTTCGGCGCTGAGCGCGGACACGGCCTCCTGCAGGCCGCGCATGCGCGCCTTGTCGCGGTCGTCGGCGCGCGCCAGCGGCGCGCGGGCTTCGTCGGCCAGCGGCGTGTCGAGCGCGGCCCAGATCGCGTCGCCGAGCGCGCGTGGCGACTTGGGCGTGGCCTCGAGCTGGCGCTGCAGCGCGGCGCGGTCGGCGGGCGGCTTGCGGGCGAGGGCGGTGGCCAGCTCGTTGTCGAGGATCCAGCTGCGCGGGCGATCGGAGCGGCGCGCGTGGGCGTCGCGCCAGCGCAGAAGCCGCAGCAGCCGGTGTTGCGCGGGCGCGTCGAGGAATTGCGCCGAGCGCATCGCCAGGTGCGGCCACGGCTCCAGCGCGTCATCGGCCGCCGCCGCGAGCGTGCGTTCGGCGTCCTCGCGCAGCCAGCCGTCGCGGCCCAGCGCCGCCAGCTTCGCCGACAGCAGGTCGTGCAACGCGAACAGGTGCAGCACGTCGTCCGCCGCGTATTCGAGCTGCGAGGCCGAAAGCGGGCGCCGCAGCCAGTCCGAGCGCGTTTCGCCCTTCGGCAGCGCGACGCCCAGCAGGTCCTGCACGAGGCGCTGGTAACCGGCGCCGGCGGCGATGCCGGCGAGCGCGGCGGCGACCTGCGTGTCGAACAACGGCGCCGGCACGACGCCGCAGGTGTGCTTCAGCGCGACCAGGTCCTCGCTCGCGCTGTGCATCACCTTGAGCACGTCCGGATCGGCGAGCATCGGCGCCAGCGCCTCGGCGATGCCCGGCGCCAGCGTGTCCACCAGCAGGATGTCGCCGCCTTCCAGGGCGACCTGGACGAGGGCGAGCTTCGGCCACCAGGTGCGCTCGCGCACGAATTCGGTGTCCAGGCCCACGCGGGGCGGGGCGGCGCGCAATCGCGCGGCCAGTTCGGCGGGGTCTTCGATCCAGAGGCTCACCGCGCACAGCCTACCGGTTGCCGCCGGTCCCGCCTATGGCAAAGTTGCAGGCGACCGATCCGCCCGCGTCGCGGGCCAGCCACGGGAGTGGGCGTTTGCGCGCCAGCCGTACCGCCATCGCCGGATTGCCGGGGCCCGGGGCCATCGCGCTGTTGCTGGCGCTCGCGTTCGTGGCCGGATGCGGTCGCGACGCGGCCCCGCCGCCGCCGGCGAAACCGCCTGCCGTGGTGCGCGACGCCGCGGGCCACGTGATCATCGAGGGCGACGACAGCATCGCCGCATCGCTCACCTGGGAGTCGCCCGCGGTCGACGTGCAGTCGCAGGGGCTCGAAGCCGCGCGCAAGGCCGCGGCAAAGGCGCTGGCGGCCGGCAACCTGCATGCGGACGCGACGTCGGCGATCCCGCTGTACCTCGCGATCCTGGCGCAGGCGCCCGACGATGCGAAGGCGCGCGATGGCCTGCAGCGCGCGACGGCCGCGGTCGTCGCCGAGGGCGATAAGGCGCTCGCCGACGCCGGCGACGACATCGAGGCGCTGCGCCGCGCCCACCAGGCCGCGGCGGTGCTGCGCGCGGTGGCGCCGCGCGATGCAGCCACCATCGCCTACCTGGAACGCGTCGATCGCGCCGACCAGCTCTGGGAGCTCAATCGCGGCGCCGAAGCCGAGCTGCGCCAGGGCCGGCTCGGCGAGGACGGGTCGGGCGGCGCGCTGCCGCGCCTGCGCGAGGCGCTTCGGATCCAGCCCGGGCAGTCGCGCGCGATGCAAGGGCTCGCCGCGGTGGAAAGCGGCCTGATCCGCCGCGCCGAGGAAGCCGGCGCGCGCGGCGATTTCGGCGCGGCGAAGCGCTGGCTCGGCCTTGCCGCCCTGGTGCGGCCGTCCGACGACGCCGGGACGATCGAGGACGCGCGCGCGCGCGTCGCCGCGCTGCGCGCCGCCCGCATCCTGCGCCTGCGCGACGAAGGCCTGCAGGCGCTGCGCGAGCACGGCAACGCGAACGACCTCGCGCTCGCGCGCAGCCGCCTGGCCGAAATGCTGCGCATTGCCGATCCCGGCGATCCGGCCGCGGCGGAACTGCGCGAGCGCATCGAGCTGGCGAGCCATTACGGCGTGTTCCACCCCGGCCAAGCGTTCACCGATGCGCTCGGCCAGGGCGCGCGCGGGCCGGAGATGGTGGTGGTGCCGCACGGCGCGTTCCGGATGGGCGCCGCGCCCGACGAGCCCGGCGCCAGCGATGCCGAGCGCCCGCAGCACTACATCCGTTTCGGCCGCGGCTTCGCGCTGTCGCGCACCGAGGTCACGGTGTCCGAATTCCGCCGCTTCGTCACCGCCACCGGTTATCGGCCGACGGCGACGCGGCGCGGCTACTCGATGGCCTACGACGCGCGCAGCGGCAACTTCGTTCGCAGCACCGGCGTGGACTGGCGCAGCGCCTACGACGGTAGCCCGGCGCGCGACGACATGCCGGTCGTCCACGTCAGCGCGCGCGATGCCGACGCCTACGCCGACTGGCTCGCGAAGCAGAGCCGCCAGCGCTACCACGTGCCGAGCGAGGCGCAGTTCGAATACGCATTGCGCGCGGGCGGTAGGACCCGCTACCCCTGGGGCGACGGTGCGCCGCCGCCGCGCACCGGCAACCTCACCGGCAGCCTGGATGCCGGCCCGGCCGGGCGGCGCTGGCACAACGCGTTCCCCGGCTACGGCGACGGGGCATGGGGCCCGGCGCCGGTGGGGCGGTACCGGCCGAATGCATACGGCCTTCACGACATGGCCGGCAATGTCAGCGAATGGGTCGCCGACTGCTGGCATGACGGCTACCGCCGCGCCCCGGACGACGGCGACGCCTGGGTGAACCCCGGGTGCCGCGTACGGACGATGCGTGGCGGCGCCTGGGCCAGTTCGCCGGACCAGACCCGTTCCGCGTGGCGCGCACCCGCACGCGTGGACACGACCAACGCGCGCCTCGGTTTCCGGGTGGCGCGCGAACTTTAGGCAGCGCGGCCGCCGGCCGCCGACAGGAGTGGCGAGCGCATGCGGCAGAATCCATTTGGCAACGGTGGTCAGGGGTTGCGCAGGCGCGGCATCCACTGGTGGGTGCTGCTCGCGTTCGCGTTGTACGCGGGCTGGTACTGGTTCTCCAACCGCACCACCGACGCCCTGACCGGCGAAAAGGTGCTGATCGACAAGAGCATCAGCCCCGACGACGAGAAGGCGCTCGGACTGCAGGCCTACGACGAGATCCTGGCGCAGGAGAAGCCGCTGCCGCCGGACTCGCAGATCTCGCGGCAGGTGCGCGAGATCGCGCAACGGCTGATCGCGAAGGTGCCCGAAGTCGAGGATGCCCTTGCCGCCGAGAACGGCATGCAGGCGCCGCACGTCGAACGCTCCTTCGACTGGGACGTGCGCGTGCTCGAGTCCGACCAGGTCAACGCGTTCTGCCTGCCCGGCGGCAAGATGGCCGTCTACACCGGCCTGGTGCCCGTGGCGCAGAGCGCCGACGCGATGGCGATCGTGATGGGCCACGAGATCTCGCACGCATTGTTGCGCCACGGCGCGCAGCGCATGACCGAGCAGAAGCTCGCGCAGATCGGCCAGATGGCGGGCGCGATGAGCGGGATGGACCCGCAGCAGATGCAGGCGGTGATGTCGGTGTACGGCTACGGCCGCGCGCTGCCGTACGCGCGCAAGCAGGAATCGCAGGCCGACGAGATGGGGCTGATGCTCGCCGCGGCCGCCTGCTACGACCCGAACGCCGCGATCCCGCTGTGGCAGCGCATGGAGCAGGCGAGCGGCGGCGCGGGCCAGCCCGAATTCGCCTCGACCCACCCGGATCCGGGCACGCGCATCGAGCGCCTGCAGGCGCTGATGCCGAAGGCGCTGCAGTATCGCGCGCGCTTCTGCGCCGCATCGGGGACCGCCGCCGCCCAGGCCGCCGCGCCGTAGCGCGGCGCTGCCCGCGCGCAGCGATCAGGAGGACATGAAAAGGCCGCCGTTGACCGGCAGGTTGGCGCCGGTCACGAAGCCGGCGTCGTCGGCCGCGAGGAAGGCGACCGCGCGCGCGATTTCTTCCGGCCGGCCCAGGCGCCCGACCGGGACCTTGTCGACGATGCCGGCGCGGACGTCTTCCGGCATCGCCATCACCATCGCCGTCTCGCAGTAACCGGGCGAGATCGAGTTCACCGTGATGCCCTTGCGCGCCACCTCGCGCGCCAGCGCCATGGTGAAGCCGTGCATCCCGGCCTTCGCCGCGGAGTAGTTGGCCTGGCCGAACTGGCCCGTCTGGCCGTTCACCGAACTGATGTTGACCACGCGGCCGAAGCCGCGCGCGAGCATGCCTTCGATCGCGGCGCGGGTCAGGTGGAAGACGCCGTCCAGGTTGACGGACAACACCGCGTCCCACTGCGCCTTGTCCATCTTGCGCAGGGTCGTGTCGCGGGTGATGCCGGCGGCATTGACCAGGATGTCGAGGGCGCCGTGGCGGCGCTCGATGTCCGCGACCAGCGCGGCGCAGGCGTCGAAGTCGGTGACGTCGAGCGGGGCGGCGGTGACGTCATGGCCCGCGGTCGCGGCGCGGAAGGCATCGTCGCGCTCGGCGCTGCCCGCGATGTCGGCCGCGACGACCTTGCATCCCTGTCGGGCCAGGGCCACGCAGATCGCGGTTCCGAGCCCGCCTGTGCCGCCGCTGACGACGGCCACGCGCTGCGCCATGCGTCAGCTTCCGCGCGGCGTCTTGCCGCCCGCCGCGGGGCCCGCGCCGCCCGTGCCTGTTCCGCTCGCGCCGCCGCCGGCGCTGCGGCCCATCCCGCCGACCAGGTTCTGCTGGAATTCCTTCCACAGTTCCATGTTGCGTTCGGTGAGCTGGTTCATCATCGCCCACGGCGTCTGCCCGAGCATGCCGCCCATCTGCTGGCGGAACTGCGCCTGCTGGTCCATGAACAGCTGCATGGACTTCTCGAGGTAGTCGCCCATGTAGCCCTGCAGCGAATCGCCGTAGAAGCGGATGATCTGGCTCAGCAGCTGGGTGGACAGCACCGGCGCGCCGTCCTGTTCCTGCTCGGCGATGATCTGCAGCAGCACCTGGCGGGTGAGGTCGTCGCCGGATTTCGCGTCGCGGACTTCGAAATCCTCGCCGTCGACGATCAGCTGGCGCACGTCCTCGATCGTGATGTAGCTGGAAATCTCGGTGTCGTAGAGGCGCCGATTCGGATATTTCTTGATGACGCGGACGGCCATGCTGCTACCCCCGGGCTGGAGGCCGAGCATGGCGCAGTGCAGCAGCGGTTGCAACCGGTGGCCCGGCCCCGCGTTCACCAACCCCCGCGTTCACCAACCCATGTACTGGCCGCCGTTGGCCGACAGGTTCGCGCCGGTGATCCACGCGGCCTCGTCCGGGATGAAGAACCCCACCGCGTAGGCGATTTCCTCCGGCGTGCCCAGGCGGCCGGTCGGGATCTGCGCGACGATCTTGTTGCGCACTTCCTCGGGCACGGCCATGACCATGTCGGTGCCGATGTAGCCCGGCGAAACCGTGTTCACGGTGATGCCGAACTTCGCGTTCTCCTGCGCCAGCGAAATGGTGAAGCCGTGCATGCCGGCCTTGGCGGCGGCGTAGTTGGCCTGGCCGTACTGGCCCTTCTGGCCGTTGATCGACGCGATCTGGATGACGCGTCCCCACTTGCGGTTGCGCATGCCCTCGATCACCGGCCGGGTCATGTTGTAGACCGAGTTGAGGTTGGTGTTGATCACGTCGCTCCACTGCTCGTAGCTCATCTTGTGGAAGGTCGTGTCGCGGGTGATGCCCGCGTTGTTGACGAGGATGTCGATGGGGCCGAGCTTTTCCTCGACGGCGCGCACCAGCCTGGACGCCTCCTCGGGCGAGGCCACGTCGCCCTGCACGGTCGCGATGTCGTAGCCGTCGGCCCGCATGCGCTGCTCCCAGGCGCGCGCCTTGTCCTCGTTGCGGTAATTGGTGGCGACCTTGTGCCCGAGGTCGGCGAGGCGCTTGCAGATCGCCGTTCCGATGCCGCCCGTACCGCCCGTGACCAACGCGACGCGTGCGCTCATTCGTTTTCCCGTCCTTGCATTGAGATGGTCCCGATTCTAGGCACGATGCCGGTCGGCCGTGTTGTGCGCTGCGGCGGATGGGCCGGCAGCGGCGGCGGGAGCGGTCGGAATCGCCGCCGGATCGAATCCCGTGCGCGCCGCGCGCAGCCATGCCTCGACCGAACCCGCGCCGGCGACGGCCGCGGGGGCCTGGCCCAGCGCTGCCCAGGCCGCGCGCAGCGCGGGGAGCGGATCGGCCGGATCGACGGGCAGGGCCGCCAGCGACTTCGACAGCTTGCGGCCTTC
>CBIHRR010000115.1:0-6660 GCA_966212495.1 uncultured Gammaproteobacteria bacterium | reverse complement strand
ACAGCGTGATCGCCTTGAGTTCGTCCACGGTCTCCAGCCTGGCCAGGACCATGAAGGCCTGGATCGCGAGTGCGATGAGCAGCAGCAGGTCGTAGCGCGTGATGCCGAGCAGGCCGGCACGCGGCACGGCGAAGATCGCGAGGAAGAACAGGCCGGCGAACAGGCAGGCGCGCGCTTCCTTGAGGCCGAAAAACAGGAATTCGACGAGGCCGTGCGGGAGCCGGGCAAGCGCGGTCGGCGGCGTCGGCCGGAGCAGGGCGGCGTCGAAGGCGTCGATCGGCATGCGTGGCATCCTAGCGGAAGGCGGTCCGCCCGGACCGTGCCACCCGAGGGAAGCTGCGATGAGCGAGGAGCGTCCTCCCTACCACCTGCCGCTCGACGCGGCTTCGGCCGGTGCGGCCACGGCGGTGGTCGCCTTCTGGCGCGAGGCCGGGCCGGGGAGATGGTTCCGCGGCGGCGACGCCTTCGATGCCGAATGCCGCGCGCGGCTCGGCGGCGCGCACCATGCGGCTGCGCGCCGCGAGCTCGACGGCTGGATGTCCGCGGCCGACGGCGCGCTCGCGCTGTTGCTCCTGCTCGACCAGATCCCGCGCAACATCTTCCGCGGCAGCGCGCATGCGTTCGCGACGGACGGGCTGGCGCGCCATTTCGCCCGGCTCGCGTTGGACGCGGGACACGATGCCGCATTCGAACCGGCGCTGCGCGCGTTCTTCTACCTGCCGTTCGAGCATTCCGAATCGCCGGCGGACCAGGCGCGGTCGGTCGCGCTGTTCGAGGCGCTGGGCGATGCGAACTACCGCGACTACGCAGTCGCGCACCGCGACGTCATCGTGCGCTTCGGCCGCTTCCCGCACCGCAACGCCGCGCTCGGGCGCGACACCACGCCCGACGAGCAGTCCTGGCTCGAGGCGGGCGGCGGCTTCTGACGCCGCCGCGCGGCCCGGGACGCGCTCAGTACTTCGGGATCGAAGCGTCGACGTCGGCCCAGGCGTCGATGCCGCCGGTGACGTTGTGGACTTCGCGGAAACCGAGCTGGCGGAAGTGCTCCGCCGCCTGCGCGCTGCGCCCGCCGTGATGGCACAGGAACGCGAGCGGCGTGTCCTTCGGCAGCGCCTCGAGCGCGGCGGCGCCGTTGTCGAGCGTCTGGAATCCGCCGGCGAGCGCGGCGAGCGCGCGTTCCTGCGCCGGGCGCACGTCGACCAGGGTCAGCGTGCCGGCGGCGAGGCGCGCGGCGGCATCCGCGGGCGCGAGCTCGCGCACCTTCGGCGGCGCATTCGGGTTCTCGATGACGAGGCCGCGGCCGCGTGCATCGTCCACCCAGTCGATCGACAGGCCTTCGGCGCGGCGCGCCGACGCGAGGTCGAACTGCACGCGGATGCCCGCGACCTCGGCGGCGATCGCATTCGGGCTCGCGGGCTCGGCCTGCAGCTGCGCGTTGAAGCGCGGATCCACGGACACCTTCAGCGCGAAACCCTCGCCGGCGTCGGCAATCGCGCTGCGCAACACGGCGGCGGCCGCGTCGGAAATGCGGATCGACGGCGGCGTGCGGTCCGGCGGCGGCAGGCCAAGCGCGGCCTGCAGTTCGCCGCTCGACGCCATCTGCTCGACGATGTCGCTGCCGCCGACGAGCTCGCCGTTGACGTACAGCTGCGGAATGGTCGGCCAGTCGCCGTAGGCCTTGATGCCGTCGCGGATCTCCGGATCCGACAGCACGTCGACGTGGGCGTAATCGTCCAGGCCGATCGACGCGAGCGCGGCGGCGGCCTTGGCCGAGAAGCCGCACTGCGGCGCGCGCGGCTCGCCCTTCATGAACAGCACCACCTTGTTGGCGGCGAGCAGCGCGTCGATGCGGGCGCGCAGGGCGGGGTCGAGCGACATGGCGGCGGTCCTGGAAACTTGCGTGGGGGCCGCCATTCTACGCCGCGGGGCAGCGCGGGCCGGTCGCGTGCGGCATGATCCGGATCATGGAACCGCTCGTTTCCCACGCATCGCCGGGCAGCCCCGCATTCCCGGGATCGCACCAGCCGCCGCGCCGGCCGCATGCGTGGGCGTGGGGGCTGGCCGTGTCGCAGGTGCTGGCGGTGGCGGCGTGGTGGCGCTGGGGCTGGGAGGCCGGCGTGCCCTTGCTGCTGGCGTCGCACGTGGCGTTCCTCTGGGGCACGTTCCGGCCGGCCTCGGCGCTGTTCGGGCCGGTGCTGGCGCGATTGCCGACGCGCGAGCCGGTCGTGTGGCTGACCATCGACGACGGCCCGTCCGACGACACGCCGGCGATCCTCGACGCGCTCGATGTGCACGGCGCGAAGGCGACGTTCTTCGTCGTCGCGTCGCGGGCGCGGGCGCGGCCGGAGCTGGTGCGCGAGATCCTGCGGCGCGGCCACGGCCTCGGCAACCACAGCGCGAGCCATCCGGCGGCCTGGTTCTGGGCGCTCGGGCCGCGGCGCATGGCGCGCGAAATCGACGACGCGCAGGCGACGCTGCGCGAGATCACGGGGCAGGCGCCGCGCTGGTTCCGCGCGGTCGTCGGCATGGCCAATCCCTTCGTCGCGGCGCCGCTCGCGCGGCTCGGGCTGGCGCGCGTGGCATGGAGCGCGCGCGGCTACGACGCGGTCGACGGCGACGTGGCGCGCGTCGTCGCGCGCATCGAGCGCGACCTGGCGCCCGGCGCGATCGTGCTCCTGCACGAAGGCGCCGCGCACGGCCGCAACGTGGAAACCATCGCCGCGGTGCTCGACCGGCTTGCCGCCCGCGGGCTGCGCACCGTCGTTCCCGGCTGATCGCGCCGCGGCTCAGCGGCGGGCGACGACGAGCCAGTTGTTGAACGGCGTGCGCCCGTAGAGCGGCGCGAACGTGCTGGCGAGCCCGGCCGCATCGAAGCGGGCGCGCAGCGCATCGCGGTCCGGATAGGCCTGCGGGCCCGCGTTCATCCAGCGCAGCGCGCGCGACAGCGCATCGATGCGGCGCGTCGTGCGCGCCCGCGCGCTGCCATCGTCGAGGCCGGTGCGGATCACGAGCCGCGCGCCGGGCGCGAGCATGGCCACGGCGGCGTCGAGGATCGCGGACTGCGCCGACGGCGACACGAACTGCAGCACGTCGAGGATCGCCACGCTGCCCTGGTGCGCGGGCATGCGCGCCGACAAATCCATCGCCTCGAACGCCACGTCGCGCAGGCCGGCATTGGCGGCGGCGCGTCGCGCCTGCGCGATCTTCGGCGCGTCGATGTCGACCCCGCGATAGGGCATGCCGAGGCCCGCGTCGCGCAGCGCGTGCGCGAGCAGGCCCATGCCGCAGCCCAGGTCGAGCAGCGGCGCGTCGCAGCCGCGCAGGGCGCCGACGACGCCCGGATAGAGCGGATCGCTGCGCAGCTTGGCGCGCGTGTAGAAATACGGCGTGTGGTTGCCGAACCAGTGGGGCGAGCGGAACGCCGAGGCGATGCGCGCCGCGGTCGCGGCATCGAGGGCCGCGCCGGCGCCCGCGGGCGCGTTGTCCGTGGGGGGATCGGGCGCGGCCGGGCCCGACGCCGCCATCAATCCGGTTCCGTGTCGGACAGCAGCCGTTGCGCGACGGGCAGCGCGGCCTGCAGCCACAAGGCGTGCATTTCGGCGGAAGGGTGCAGCCCGTCCGCGGCCTGCATCCCGGGCTCGCCGCCGCGCGTGCGCGACACCGGCGCGATGTCCACGAACGCGACGCCGTGCCGCGCGCACAGCGCGCGCGCGGCGTCGTTGAACGCATCAAGCTCGCGCGACACCGCGGCCAGGTCGCGGCCGGACTCGGCGCCGAAGCGGGTCACGCCCCAGTCCGGGATCGAAAGCACCATCACCCGTTCGCAGCGGCCGCCGGCGAGCACGATCGCGCGATGCAGCAGCGCTTCGAACTGCGCGCGGTACTCGTCGAGCCCGCGGCCGCGGTACTGGTTGTTGACGCCGGCCAGCAGCGTCACGAAGTCCCAGTCGCCCAGCGGCTCGGCCGCGTCCATGGCGGCGGAGAGCTCGTCCGTGGTCCAGCCGGTGGTGGCGATGATGCGCGGGTCGTCGATCGCCACGCCGTCGTCGCGCAGCGCGCGCGCGAGCAGCGCCGGCCAGCGCGCGTCGGCGGGGACGCCTTCGCCGATGGTGTAGCTGTCGCCGAGCGCGAGGTACTTCACGTCAGGCGGCCGCTGTCGCAGCCGCGGCAGTCGCGGTCGCCGCACGCCGGGAGAGCACGCGGTCGATGCGCGCGAACACCTCGCGCAGCACCGGCGCTTCCGGCAGCAGCGTGACGCGGAAATGGTTGCGGTACGGCACGTTGAAGCTCGAGCCCGGCACCACCCGCACGCCTTCCGCCTCCATCAGCTCGCGCGCGAACGCGGGGTCGTCGACGCCGCGCGCGGCGTCGCCGACCACCGCCGGGAAGCCGTACAGCGCGCCCTGCGGCGCGACCAGGTCCAGGTGCGGGCTGGCCGCGCAGGCCTCGACCAGGGCGGCGCGCGTCTCGTGCAGGCGCCCGCCCGGCGCGGTGAGCGCGCCGATCGTGTCCTCGCCGTGCAGCGCGGCCTCGATCGCGAACTGGCCCGGCACGTTCGCGCACAGGCGCAGCGCGCCGAGCAGGTCCATCGCGTGGTGCAGGTCGCCGCTGGCGATCGGGTCGCCGCTGAGCACCGCCCAGCCGACGCGCCAGCCGCAGGCGCGATGCACCTTCGACAGGCCGCCGAAAGACAGGCAGGGCAGGTCGCCGGCGAGCGGCGCGAGCGGCTCGAACGAAGCCGCGTCGTACAGGATGCCGTCGTAGATCTCGTCGGCCATCAGCAGCAGCCGGTGCTTCGCCGCGATCGCGACGACGCGTTCGAGCAGGGCGCGCGGATAGCTCGCGCCGGTCGGATTGTTCGGGTTGATCAGGACGATCGCGCGCGTGCGCGGCGTCACCAGCGCCGCGATCTCGTCCGGATCGGGCAGGAAGCCGTTCTCCGGCCGGCAGGCGTAGTACACGGGGCGGCCGTCGTTGAGGATCGTCGCGGCGCTCCACAGCGGATAGTCCGGCGAGGGCAGCAGCACTTCGTCGCCCGGGTTCAGCAGCGCGCGCAGCGACAGGTCGATCAGCTCGCTCACGCCGTTGCCGACGAACACGCGTTCCGGCGACACGTTCGGCGTCCCGCCCGCGCGCTGGTTGCGTGCCTGGTGGAAGCGGGCGATCGCCTCGCGCGCGGCCGGCAGGCCCTGCTGGTGCGTGTACGGATCGGTGCCTTCGATGCGGTCGGCGATCGCGCGCTGCAGGTGCTCGGGCGCGCGGAAGCCGAAGGCGCCGGGGTTGCCGATGTTCAGCTTGATCAGGGTGCGGCCGGCGGCCTCGAGTTCGCGCGCGCGGCGGGCGAGTTCGCCGCGGATTTCATAACGGACTTCGGACAGGCGTTCGCGGGTCTTGAGGGGGGCCATCTGCGGGGGAAACACGGCGTCCATGCGGGGGCAAGAAAGGGGGCCCAAGAAAGGGGGTCAGGGTACCTTTTCCGTCGCGGAACCCGCTACGGCCGGAGACTGCCCCGGGATGAAAAAGGTACCCTGACCCCGTTCATGACCGCCCTGCGCGCCATCGGCTGGCCCTACCGCGACGACGACGTCGGCGACGCCGCGTGGGCGACGGCCATGGCTGCCCATCCGGGCGCGAGCCCGGCGCGGGTGGTCGAGCAGCACCGCAGCGGCTACCTGGTCGCGCAGGCCCCGGGCGAGGCGGTGTCGGTGGAATCGCTGCCGGAATGGCAGCGCGCCCCGGGGTACCGCAAGGGCCAGGCCTCGCCGGAGGAGCGCGCCGCCGTCGGCGACTGGGTGCTGGTCGAGGCGCCGCTGGTGGAAGGCGCGAAGATCGTGGCGCTGTTGCCGCGGCATTCTGCGATCAAGCGCGGCGCCGCCGGCGAGCACTACAAGCAGCAACTCATCGCCGCCAACATCGACACCGTGTTCGTCGTCTGCGGGCTGGACGCCGATTTCAACCCGCGCCGCATCGAGCGCTACCTGCTGCTGGTGCAGGGCAGCGGCGCCGGTGCCGTCGTCGTGCTGACCAAGGCCGACAAGGCGACGGCGGAGGATCCGGGCGCCATCGCGGCCGCGCTGGAGGCGCTGGCGGACAGCCTCGCGCAGGACACCCCGGCGTTCGCCGTGAACGCGAAGGACCCCGCCACCGTCGACGTGCTCGCGCCGTGGCTCCAGCCGGGTTGCAGCGTGGTCCTGGTCGGCTCGTCGGGCGCGGGCAAGTCGACGCTCACCAACACGCTGCTCGGCATCGAGAAGATGAAGACGGCCGAAGTGCGCGAGAACGACGCGCGCGGCCGCCACACCACCACGCATCGCGCGCTGGTGCCGCTGCCGTCGGGCGCGTGCCTGATCGACACGCCCGGCATGCGCGAGCTCAAGCCCACGGGCGAAGAGGACGTCGACCGAAATTTCGCCGACATCGAGGCGCTGGCCGCGCAGTGCAGGTTCCGCGACTGCCGCCACGAGCGCGAGCCCGGCTGCGCGGTCCGCGCCGCGATCGACGCGGGCGTGCTGGATCCGCAGCGCTACGCCCACTACCTCAAGCTGCGCGACGAGGTCGCGGGCGCCGCCGACCGCCTCGCCACGCGCCTGGCACAGAAATCCGACGCAAAGGTCGCCAACAAGGCGCTCAACAAGCGCCTCGACGACAAATACGGCAAGC
>CBIHRR010000114.1:0-6707 GCA_966212495.1 uncultured Gammaproteobacteria bacterium | reverse complement strand
CGCGGGCCACGGCCGCCGAGCCCCCGGCAGCCGCGTCGGCGCCTGCAGCCGCAGCGCCTGTCGCCGCGCCGGTAGCGGCCCCCGCCGGCCGCGCCGAACCCGGACTGATCCAGGCCGCCCCGATCCGCTCGGGCCAGCAGGTCTACGCCGAGAACCGCGACCTCACCGTGCTGGCCGCGGTGGGCGCCGGCGCCGAGGTCATCGCCGACGGCTCGATCCACATCTACGGCGCCCTGCGCGGCCGCGCGCTCGCAGGCGCGCAGGGCAACGAAAAGGCACGTATCTTCTGCCGGGAGTTCCACGCCGAACTGGTCGCCGTCGCCGGCCACTACAAGGTGCTGGACGAAATCCCGAAGGAACTGCACGGCAAGCCCGTGCAGGTCTGGCTCGACAACAACGGACAACTCAACATCGCCGCGCTCGATTGAGCCGCCGCGAAACACAGGGAGAACCACTTTGGCCGAAATCATCGTAGTCACGTCCGGCAAGGGCGGCGTGGGCAAGACCACCACCAGCGCCTCCCTTGCCTGCGGCCTCGCGCGCCATGGCAAGAAGGTGGCCGTCATCGACTTCGACGTGGGCCTGCGCAACCTCGACCTGATCATGGGCTGCGAGCGCCGCGTGGTGTACGACTTCGTCAACGTGATCCACGGCGAGGCCTCGCTGCGCCAGGCGCTGATCAAGGACAAGCGCTTCGACAACCTGTTCGTGCTCGCGGCGTCGCAGACGCGCGACAAGGACGCGCTGACCACCGAGGGCGTCGAAAAGGTGCTCAAGGACCTGGCCGACGACGGCTTCGACTACATCGTGTGCGACTCGCCCGCCGGCATCGAGAAGGGCGCGTTCCTGGCGATGTATTTCGCCGACCAGGCGGTCGTGGTGGTGAACCCGGAAGTGTCGAGCGTGCGCGACTCCGACCGCATCCTCGGCCTGCTCGCCTCCAAGACGAAGCGCGCCGAGAACGGCGAGCGCGTCGCCGAGTACCTGCTGCTGACCCGCTACAGCCCCTCGCGCGTGGAGACCGGCGAGATGCTGTCCATCGGCGACGTCGAGGAAGTGCTCGGCCTCAAGACCATCGGCGTCATCCCCGAGTCCGGCGACGTGCTCAATGCCTCCAACAAGGGAGAACCCGTCATCCTCGACATGGAATCGCCGGCCGGCCAGGCCTACGACGACGCGGTCGCGCGCCTGATGGGCGAAACGCGGCCGATGCGCTTTACCCAGGCGGAAAAGAAGGGCTTCTTCACGAAGCTCTTCGGGGGTTGAGGCATGGGAATGTTCGATTTCCTGAAGGTCAAGAAGAACACCGCCTCGATCGCGAAGGACCGACTGCGCATCATCATCGCGCAGGAGCGCAGTTCGCAGGGCGGGCCGGACTACCTGCCGCTGCTGCGCCGCGAACTGCTCGAGGTGATCCGCAAGTACGTCAGCGTGGACGTGGACGCGATCAAGGTGGACGTCGTCAAGGAAGGCGAGCACGACGTGCTGGACATCTCGGTGTCGCTGCCCGACGGGCGCGCGGCGACCGCCTAGCGCGCGTCCCGGCTCCCGGCTTGCGCGGCGCCTGACATGGGCGGGGTGTTGCTGTTGCGCGACGTCGCGTTCGGCGACGTCGCCGCGTTGCTCGCCGGCTACGGGCTGCGGCTGGAACGCGTGGCCGACGGCGCGCCGATCCCGGGCAGCTACTGGGGCGAACCGGAAGCCGGCATCGTCGGCGCGACGGTGCACGCGCGCGGCGACACGCCGCTGCATTCGCTGCTGCACGAAGCCGCGCACCTGGTGGTGCTGCCGCCGGTACGTCGCCAGGCGGTGCACACCGACGCCACCGATTCGGTCGAGGAAGAGGACGCGGCCTGCGTGCTGCAGTCGCTGCTCGGCGATGCGCTGCCGGGCGTCGGCGCCGACCGCATCCTCGCCGACATGGATGCGTGGGGCTACACGTTCCGGCTCGGTTCCGCGCGCGCCTACGTGCATGGCGACGCCGACGAAGCCTGGGCCTGGCTGCGCCGCGCGGGACTCGTCGACGACGACGGCCGGCTTGCACGGCCGCCACCGGGCCACTAGCCTGCATTTTTCGGCACCGGATCCCGACATGACGCGGCCGCGCCCGTCCCCGCTCCGCCCGTGCGCCGCCAGCCTGCTCGCCGCCGCCGCGATCGTCGTGCTCGCGCTGGCGCCTTCGGCCTGCAAGCGCGCGCCCGCGCCCGCGGCGGGAAGCGCCGCCGCGATCCACGCCGACGAGGACGCGGACGCCTTCATCGCCCGCGTCAACCGCGAAATGCAGGCCGGCTATTCCGAACTGAGCGCGGCGCAGTGGGTGTCGTCCACGTACATCACCACCGACACCGAACTGCTCGCGGCGAAGGCCAACGCACGCTGGCTGGCGCAACTGGACGGCTGGATCGAGCAGTCGCGGCGCTTCGAAGGCAAGCCGATGCGGCCGGACACGGCGCGCGCGTTGTCGCTCCTGAGGCAGTTGTCGCCGATGCCGCCGCCGCGCGACCCGGCGAAGCTCGCGGAACTCACGCGCATCGCCACGCGCATGGAGGGCGACTACGGCGCCGGGCGCTACTGCACGGGGGGCGACGGCAGCGCCGGCAACGACGGCGCCGGCGGCGAAGGTGGCGCGCGGCGCTGCCGCCAGCTCGGCGAGCTCGAGGCGGTGCTGCGCGACAGCCGCGATTACGACGCGCAGCTCGAGGCATGGAACGGCTGGCATTCGGTGGCCGCGCCCATGCGCCAGGACTACGCGCGCTTCGTCGCGCTGGTGGACGAAGGCGCGCGCGACATGGGCTTCGCCGATGCGGGCGAGGCCTGGCGCGCCGGCTACGACATGCCGCCGGCGCAGCTGGCGGCGGAGACCGAGCGCCTGTGGGGCGAAGTGAAGCCGCTGTACACGCAACTCCACTGCTACGCGCGGGCACGGCTGCAGGCGCGCTACGGCGCCGACCGCGGCGCGCTGCCGGGCGGACTGCTGCCCGCGCACCTGATGGGCAACATGTGGCAGCAGGACTGGAGCAACCTGCGCGACCTGCTCGAGCCCTATCCCGACGCCGGCGACCTCGACGTCACCGCCGCGCTGCAGGCGCGCTTCCGCGAGGACCGCGACGCGGCGCTCGCCGACGCCGGCGAACACCCGACGCCGGAAGCCGCGGCCGAGGCGCTGCGCACCGCGCGCATGGACAGCGCGCTGCGCATGGCCAGGCGCGCCGAATCGTTCTACGTGTCGCTCGGCATGCCCGCCCTGCCCGACAGCTACTGGCAGCGTTCGCAGTTCATCAAGCCGCGCGACCGCGACGTGGTCTGCCATGCCAGCGCGTGGGACATGGACATGCAGGGCGACGTGCGCACCAAGACCTGCACGAGCCCGACCGAGGAAGACTTCACCACGCTCTACCACGAGCTCGGCCACGTCTATTACTCGCTGGCCTACGCGAAGCAGCCGCCGATCTTCCAGGACGGCGCGAACGACGGCTTCCACGAAGCCATCGGCGACACGATCGTGCTGTCCATGACGCCGGCCTACCTGCATTCGATCGGCGTGGCCGGCGAGCCGGGCCGCTCGCGCGAAGCGCTGGTCGATGCGCAGATGCGGATGGCGCTGGCGAAGGTCGCGTTCCTGCCGTTCGGGCTGGCGGTGGATCGCTGGCGCTGGGGCGTGTTCGACGGGTCGATCCCGCCGTCCCGCTACAACCGTGCCTGGTGGGAACTGAAGGCGCGCTACCAGGGCGTGGCGCCGGTGGAAGCGCGCGGCGAGGACCAGTTCGACCCGGGCGCCAAGTACCACGTGGCCGCGAACACGCCATACCTGCGCTATTTCCTGGCCGACATCCTGCAGTTCCAGTTCTACAAGGCGCTGTGCGACGCATCCGGCTTCAAGGGCCCGCTGCATGAGTGCGATTTCCACGGCAACGCGGCCGCCGGCCGCAAGTACCGCGAGATGCTCGCCGCCGGCGCGAGCCGGCCGTGGCAGGACACGCTGCGCAGCTTCGCCGGCACCGACCGCGTGGACGCCGCGCCCCTGCTGGAATACTTCGCGCCCTTGCGCGAATGGCTCGCGCAGGAGAACGCAGGGCGCACGTGCGGATGGAGCGAACCATCGGCACTTGCCCCGGGCGCCGCCCCGAGGTTAGGTTCCGGACGGGATCAACACGGGGAACACCAGTGAAGCATCGCAACACCGCGTTCAAGTCCATCGGCCTGGCCATCGCGATGGCCGTGGCCGGCCTCGGTCTCGCCGGGATCGCATCGGCGCAGTCCACCGACGGCAGCATCACCGGCACCGGCACCGAGGGCGAGACGATCGTCCTTCGCGGCGACATGGGCCTCACGCGCGAAGTCCACATCGAGAAGACCGGCAAGTTCAGCGTCCGCCACTTGCCCGTGGGCACCTACGACGTGGTCAGGACCGATGCCAGCGGCAAGACCACGGCGCAGGTCGCGGTGGTGCTGGTCGGCAAGGCCACGCGGGTCGAGTAGGCGGACCGATGCGCCCGGAAGCCGCCCTGGACCTTCCGGCGCAGCAACCCGGCACGGCGAGCGCGCTCCCGGCGCGCTGGTATTGCGACCCCGCGACGGTGGCGTTCGAACGCGAGGCGATCTTCGGCCGCGCCTGGCACCTGCTCGGCCACGCGAGCCGCCTGCGCGACGCCGGCGACCATGTCGTGGCCGACTGCGGCGGACTGCCGGTGATCGCCGTGCGCGGCGCCGACGGCGTCGTGCGCGCCTTCCACAACGTGTGCCGGCACCGCGCCGGCCCGATCGCGCAGTGCGACGGCCTGGCCGCGAAATCACTGCGCTGCCGCTACCACGGCTGGACCTACGCGCTGGACGGGCAGCTGAAATCCGCGCCCGAAATGCAATCGGCCGAAGGCTTCGACGTCGCCTCCGTGCGCCTGCCGGAATTGGCCGTGCGCGAATGGCAGGGCCTGGTGTTCGGCACCGCCGACCCGGCGCGGGCGATTCCCTTCGACGACCTGGTCGCGGGCATCGATGCACGCATCGGCCCGCGCGGCGGCACCGACGGGCGCAGCCTCGCCGGCTACGGCCACCACCGCCACGTGGCCTACGACCTCGCCTGCAACTGGAAGGCCTACGTCGACAACTACCTCGAGGGCTACCACGTGCCGCACGTCCACCCTGCCCTCAACCGCATGCTCGACTACCGCAGCTACGCGACGGAGCTGGCGCGGTGGCATTCGCTGCAATGGAGCCCGCTGGAGAGCGACCCGGGCCTCTATGGCGACGGCGACGCCCTCTATTACTGGCTCTGGCCCAACACCATGCTCAACATCCTGCCGAGCCGGCTGCAGACCAACCGCGTGGTGCCGCTGGCGGTGGATCGTTGCCGGGTCGAGTTCGACTTCTACTACCCGCTTGCCGCGAACGACGCGGGCGACGCCGACGGCGAGGCGCGCGCCCGTCGCGATGCCGACCGCGACTTCAGCGACGAGGTGCAACGCGAGGACCTGCGCATCTGCGAGGACGTGCAGCGCGGGCTCGCGTCGGGTTCCTACGTCGCCGGGCGCCTGAACCCGCTGCGCGAGAGCGGCGTCTTCCATTTCCAGGAACTGTTGCGCGCCGCGTACCGGGAAGCGCTCGCGTGAGCGCCGCGGACGACGGCGCAACGACAGGTTCGGCGCGGCCGCTCGGGCTGTGGATGGCGACGGCGCTCGTCGTCGGCAGCATGATCGGCAGCGGCGTGTTCATGCTGCCGGCCGCGCTCGCGCCCTACGGCGCCGCGAGCCTCGTGGGCTGGGGCATCACGCTGTGCGGCGCGCTGCTGCTGGCGGCCACGTTCGCGCGGCTGGCCGTGCGCTGGCCGTGCACCGGCGGCCCGTATGCCTACGCGCGGCGTGCGTTCGGCGATGCCGCCGGCTTCGGCATCGCGTGGAGCTACTGGATCTCGATCTGGTCCGGGCTGGCGGCGATCGCGGTCGCCTTCGCGGGCAGCCTTGGCGCGCTCTTTCCCGCGCTCACCGCCACGCCCGCGCGCGGCGCGGCCTGCGCGCTCGTCGCGCTGTGGGCCTGCGCGGCGGTGAACCTCGCCGGCGTGCGCGAGGCGGGCCGCATGCAGCTCGCGGTGACGGTATTGAAGCTGGTGCCGCTGCTGCTGTTCGCGCTGGTCGCGCTGTGGTTCGTCGACCTGCATGCCTATCGCCCGTTCAATCCTTCGCACGCGACCTTGCCGCAGGTCGCGCAGGCGACGGTGATCCTGACGATGTGGGCGTTCGCGGGCCTGGAGGCGGCGACGGTGCCGGCGTCCTCGATCCGCGACCCGCAGCGGACCATCCCGCGCGCGACCCTGCTCGGCACCCTGCTCGCCGGCGGCGCGACGATCCTCGCCTGCACGGTGGTGATCGGGCTCGTGCCGGCGCAGGAACTCGCCGTGTCGCAAGCGCCGATGGTGGAGGCCGCCGGGCGGATCTGGGGCCCGGCCGCGGCGATGGCGATCGCCGCGCTGGCGGTGGTGTCCACGTTCGGCGCGGTCAACGGCTGGACGCTCGTGTGCGCGCAGGTCTCGCGCGCCGCGGCCGAGGACGGGCTGTTCCCGCGGCGCTTCGCGCGCCTGGACCGCAACGGCACGCCGGCCTTCGGCATCGTCGCCGGCGCCGTGCTCTCCAGCGCGCTGGTCATCGCCAACTACAGCCGCTCGCTGGTGCAGCTGTTCACCTTCATCCTGCTGCTGGCGACCGCGGCGATCCTGC
>CBIHRR010000113.1:0-6824 GCA_966212495.1 uncultured Gammaproteobacteria bacterium | reverse complement strand
CACGCCGCCGGCCGGCGAGCCCGTCGAGGGCACCGACTACATCGTGATCGACGGCGGGCAGCCGTATCGCCCGCTCGAGCCCGGCATCAAGGCCGAGGTCGTCGAGGTCTTCGCCTACTGGTGCCCGCACTGCGCCGAATTCCAGCCGGTGCTCGCCCCGTGGGTGCGCACCCTGCCGAAGGACGTGCGCTTCACCTACGTGCCGGCGGCGTTCGACCTGAACGACGCGTTCGCGCGCGGCTTCTTCGCCGCCGAGGCGAAGGGCGCCGTCGAGCGCACGCATGGGCTGGTCTACGACGCGGTCCATCACAAGGGAATGCTGGCCCACAATGCGAGCATCGACGAGATCGCCTGGTTCTACGGCCAGCAGGGCCTGGGCCAGGCGGCGATGAAGGCCGCGATGACCGGGCCGGCCGTGGACGCGCTGATGCAGCGCGCGCGGGCGTTCGAAGTCGGCATCCGGCTGCCGGGCACGCCGACGCTGGTCGTGAACGGGCGCTACCTGATCACGCCGCGCAGCCACGAGGATGCGCTGCGCATCGCCATGCAACTGATCGCCAAGGTGCGCGCCGCGCACTGACAACCCCCGCTCGAGGATTGATGTCATGACGCGTTCGCAAGCTTCCCTGCTGTCGATCCTGCTTCCGGTCCTGCTGGCCGCATGCCAGCCTTCGGCGCCGGCCGCCGACGCCGCCGCCACGCCGGCCGCCGATGCGCCCGCCGCGTCCGGCCCCAGCGCCGAGGCCGAAGCCGCCGCCGCGTCCGCCGCCGCCGCCGCGGGCGCGCAGGCCGCCGCCACGGATGCCGCCAAGCCCGCCGATGCGGACAAGCCCGTCGAGCCCGCGCCGCCCACCGACGCCGACGCGCTCCGCCCGGGCGTGGACTACGCCGAGATCCAGGGCGGCCAGCCCTACGAGCCGCTCGCCGGCAAGATCGAGGTGGTCGAGGTGTTCGGCTACGTCTGCCCGGCCTGCGCCGCGTTCGAGCCCTCGTTCACCGCCTGGAAGGCGCGCCAGCCCGCCGACGTGCGCGTGACCTACGTGCCGGCGCCGTACGGCCCGCAGTGGATCCCGTACGCGCGCGCCTACTACGTGTCCGATTCGATGGGCCTGGTCGAAAAGACCCACACCGCCCTGTTCCACGCGATCCACATCTCGGGCGCGCTGCCGGGCGAAGGCAAGCAGCCCGACGAAGCCAAGGTCGCCGCCTGGTTCGGCCAGTACGGCGCGGACCCGAAGCGCTTCCTTTCCGAGATGCACAGCTTCGCCACCGAGGCCAAGATCAAGCGCGGCACCCAGTTCATGGTGCGCAGCCAGGTCGGCGGCACGCCGACGCTGATCGTGGACGGCAAGTACCGCGTGCTCGGCCGCAGCTACGACGACATGCTGCGCATCACCGATGCGCTGATCGCGCGCGAGCGCGCTGCCGGGGCCGCATCGACGCCTTGAGTCCGGCGCCGGCCGGCACCATATCCTGCGGCATGGCACGGAACGCTCGCCCCGCATCCACAGGCCCCGCGTCGACATGACGTCGCACCGCCGGCTCAAGCTGCTCAGCGCCAACATCCAGGCGGGCTCCAGCACGCGCGGCTACCACGACTACGTCGCGCGCAGCTGGTCGCACGTGCTGCCGGCGGGCAACAAGCGCGGCGCGCTCGACCGCATCGCGCGCCTGGCCGGCGAGCACGACATCGTCGGCCTGCAGGAGGCCGACCCGGGCAGCCTGCGCTCGGGCTTCACCAACCAGACGCATTACCTCGCCCAGCAGGGCGGCTTCGACTACTGGAGCCACCAGCCGAACCGCAGCATGGGCGGCGTGGCCTCCAGCGCAAACGGGCTGCTGAGCAAGCTGGAACCGGTGGACGTCGCCGACCACGCGTTGCCGGGCCGCATCGCCGGCCGCGGCGTGCTGGTCGCGCGCTTCGGCGACGGGGAGGAAGCGCTGACGGTCGCGGTCGCGCACCTCTCGCTGGGCGCGGGTTCGCGCCGCAGCCAGCTCGCCTTCATCGGCGAACTGCTGCACGGCCTGCGGCACGTCGTGCTGATGGGCGACTTCAATTGCGTGGCCGACCGGCCCGAGATGGACCTGCTGTACAAGCGCACCCACCTGCAGCCGCCGTCGGAGTGCGTGCCGACGTTCCCGAGCTGGCGCCCGCAGAAGGCGATCGACCACATCCTGGTGAGCACGCCGCTGATGCTGCAGGGCATGCGCGCGATGCCCGCGGCGGATTCGGACCACCTGGCGCTGTCGATCGACCTCGACGTGCCCGCGCACGCGCTGCGCGCGGCCTGAACGCCGCGAAAGCCGCGTTCATCGGCGGCCGGCTATAGTCCCGGCATGACGCTGCGACCCCCCCGCAACGCCCTGCTGCCGCTGCCGCTGGCGCTCCTGGCGCTCGCGACCGGCGCGTGCGCCGACGCCGCCACCGGCAGGCTCGCCCCGCCGCCCGCCGTCGTCGCTCCCGCCGTCGCCCCGCCCGTGCAGGCCGCCGCGGCCGCGCCCGGTGTCGTCGACGCGCGGCTCGCGCAGGTCCGCGATGCGATCGAGGCCGCCGAGCGCGGCGAGTTCACCGCCGCGCGCGACGCATCGCTCGCTGGCGATCCCCTGTATCCGTGGATCGAATACGCGGCCCTGCGCCGCAACGCCGACACGCTGCCGCTCGCCGAGGGGCAGGCCTTCCTCGCGAAGCATCCGTCCGATGCGGTCGGCGCCGCGTTCCGCGCGGTGTGGCTGCCGGCGTTGTCGCGGCGCCAGGAATGGCAGGCGTTCCGCGCGGCGTGGGTGCCCGATGGCCAGCCGGTGGCGATGCGTTGCGCCGAGTTGAACGCGCGCCTGGCGACCGGCGCGGCCGACGCGCCATGGGCCGCCGATGCGCAGGCGCTGTGGCGTTCGAGCGGCGACACGCTGCCCTCCAATTGCGACCCGGTCTTCGCCGCGCTGGCCGCGCGCGAGGGCGGCCTCACCCCCGCGCTGCGCTGGGAGCGCTTCGACAAGGCCGTCGCCGAGGGCAACACGGCCGCGATGCGCGACGCGGCGTCGGGCCTGCCCGAGGCGGAGCGCGCGATCGCGTCGCGTTACGCGGCCTTCCTCGACAAGCCCGCCTCCGACAAGTTGCGTGACGATGCCTTGACGTGGCCGGCGGACGACAGGAGCCGCGCGGTCGCGGTGCAGGCGCTGTCGGCGCTCGCGAAGGACGATCCCGACGCCGCCGAGGCGAAGCTGCCGGCGCTGGCGAAGGCGCTCGCGTTCACCGCCGCCGACAACGGCCGCGTGCGGTACCAGGTCGCGCTGTGGACGGTGGCGTCCTACCTGCCGAAGTCCGCGCAGCGGCTCGCGGCGGTGCCCGCGTCGGCCTACGACGAGCGCCTGCACGAATGGCAGGCGCGCGAGGCGATGGCGCGTTCCGACTGGCCCGCCGCGCTCGCCGCGATCCGCGCGATGCCGGCGAAGCAGCGCGCCGACGCGCGCTGGACGTATTTCGAAGGCCGCCTGCTCGCGCTCACCGGCGACGCCGCCGGCGCGCGCGCCGCGTGGCAGCGCGCCGCGCGCGAACCCGAATTCCACGGCTTCCTCGCCGCGGACCGCATCGACGCGCCGTACGCGCTGTGCCCGTGGCTGCCGCCGGACGACGCGAAGGCGAAGGCCGCCGTCGCAGCGGATCCCGCGCTGTCGCGCGCGGTGCGCCTGTACCGCATCGAGCGCAAGGACTGGGCCGAGCGCGAATGGAAGGACGCGCTGTCGCGCTTCGACGACGCGCAGCGGCGGTTCGCGGTCGAGGTCGCGCAGGACAATGGCTGGTTCGACCGCGGGTTGTTCGGCCTCGGGCGCACGCCGGACGAGCGCCGGCTGTACGCGCTGCGCTTCCCGCTGCACCACGACGCGACGATCCGCCGCGAGGCCGCGCGCAACGACCTCGACCCGTCGTGGGTCGCCGCCGAGATCCGCGCCGAGAGCGTGTTCGACATCCGTGCGCGGTCCAGCGCGAACGCGCGCGGCCTGATGCAGGTCGTGCCGGCGACGGGCGCGGCCGAGGCGAAGCGGCTCGGCCTGCCCTGGCACGGCGCGGACACGCTGTACGACCCCGACATCAACATCGCGATCGGTACCGCCTACCTGCGCAAGGTGCTGGATCGCTACGGTGGCAAGCCCTACTTCGCGATCGCCGGCTACAACGCCGGGCCGACGCCGCTGCAGCGCTGGCAGGCGCAGCGCCCGGGCATGGATCCGGATTTCTGGATCGAGACGATCAGCTACAAGGAAACGCGCGATTACGTGGCGCGCGTGCTCGCCTTCAGCACCGTCTACGACTGGCGCCTGGACGGCAAGGCGCTGCCGCTGGATGCGCGCATGGCCGGCGTGCTCGATGCGCCGCGCAAGTCCTTCGCCTGCCCGCTCGCAACCCCGTAGAGGCGACCCACGGTCGGCTGAACCTCGTCGCCACCCGTGCCATCATCCCCCCATGGACGGGTTCGAGGTCTACCTGGTCGGCGGCGCGGTCCGCGACGCCCTGCTCGGCGTCGCCGGCGGCGATCGCGACTTCGTGGTCGTCGGGCAGACGCAGGACGCGATGCTGGCGCGCGGCTTCCGCGCCGTGGGCCGCGACTTCCCGGTATTCCTGCATCCGGAGACGAACGAGGAGTACGCGCTCGCCCGCACCGAGCGGAAGTCCGGCCGCGGCTATCGCGGCTTCGTGGTCGACGCCGATCCGTCGGTGACGCTCGAGCAGGACCTCGCCCGCCGCGATTTCACCGTCAACGCAATCGCGCAGCGCGCCGATGGCTCGCTCGTCGATCCGTACGGCGGCGCGCGCGACCTCGAGGCGCGCGTGCTGCGCCATGTCGGCCCCGCCTTCGCCGAGGATCCGCTGCGCGTGCTGCGCGCCGCGCGCTTCATGGCGCGCTTCGCGCCGCTGGGGTTCCGGGTCGCGGAAGACACGGTGGTGCTGATGCGCCGCATGGTCGATTCCGGCGAACTGTCCGAACTCGTGCCCGAGCGCGTGTGGCAGGAACTGTCGCGCGCACTCGGCCATGCCGCGCCCTCGGCGTTCCTGCGCACGCTGCGCGACTGCGGCGCGCTCGCCGTCGTCCTGCCGGAAGTCGATGCGCTGTACGGCGTGCCGCAACGCGCCGAGTTCCATCCCGAAGTCGACACCGGCGTGCATGTCGAGCTCGTGTGCGACATGGCCGCCGCCCTGGCACCCGGCGACGCGGTCGTCGGCTTCGCCGCGCTCACCCACGACCTCGGCAAGGCCCGCACGCCCGCCGACGTGCTGCCGAAGCACATCGGCCACGAACACGCCGGGCTCAAGCCGCTGGCCGCGCTCTGCGAGCGCCTGCGCGTGCCCGTCGCGCACCGGCGCCTGGCCGAAGTCGCCTGCCGCGAACACCTGAACATCCATCGCCTCGCCGAGCTGCGCGACGACACCGTGCACGACCTGCTGCAGCGCTGCGATGCCTTCCGCCAGCCCGTGCGCATCGCGCAGCTCGCGGTCGTGTGCGAAGCCGACAAGCGCGGCCGCACCGGCCATCGCGACGACGCCTACCCGCAGGGCCCCGAACTCCTGCGCCTGCTCGCCGCCGCGCAGTCCGTGCGCGCCGCCGACGTCGCCGCCGAAGGCCTCGCCGGCCCGCAACTCGGCGACGCCCTCCGCCGCGCGCGCATCGCCGCCATCGCCGCCGCCCGCACCCTCCGCCGCTAAGCAGCGACCCCCCAGGGTCAGGCGCGGCCGGCGATGCGCAGGAGCAGGTCGCGCAGCGGGGTGAGCGCGACCGAAAGGCCTACGACGATCCCGATGGCGTCGGCAGCCACGTCGGCGGCCTCCATCGCGCGCGTCGTGGTGAACAGCCCCTGCGCGAGTTCGATGCCGATGCCGAGCGCCAGCAGGCCGAGCGCGACGAACAGCAGCGCGCGCCAGCGCTCGAACAGCTGCACCGCGGAGGCCGCGAGCAGCGCGAACGCGGTCGCGTGCTCGAGCTTGTCGCTGGCGTGCAGATCGGGAAGGTCCGGGCTCGGCAGCAGGCAGACCACGACCAGCGCGGCGACGCCGCAGAGCCACAGCGCAAGCCAGGCCTTGCGGTGCCGCAGCGGCTTCATCCAGGGCCGCATGCCTCCGGACCCTGCGCTCACAGGCGGTGGCTCAGGTCGCCGGCGAGGAAGGCCGCGCCGAATTCGACGTCGCGCGCGAACCCCATCGCCTGGAAGCGCTCGCCCATCGCCTCGGGCAGCGTGAGCTGCTTGGCTTCATGGCGCAGCCGCTGCAACGCGATCTCGTCGCGCGCCTTCGCTTCGGCTTCCTGCAGGCGTTCGGCGAGGCCGTTGCCGATCAGGAAGCTGGCCTGGCTGCAGTAGCCGGCGAGGTCGAAGCCGGCGCCGCTGCCGGCTTCGGCGAGCGCGGTGAAGTCCACCGATGCGGTGAGGTCCTGCAATCCCGGCCAGTCGTAGAGGTCCGCGACCACGTGGTGCTGGCGGAAGGCGCGCAGCGTGCCTTCGTTGCGCTGCGGCTGGTAATACTCGCCGCGCGCGTAACCGTAATCGACGAACAGCATCGCACCGGACTGCAGGCCGCCGATCACGGCCTGCAGCCAGTACGGCAGCTGCGGCAGCAGCTCGGAGCGATAACCGTCGGCGAACGGCGTACCGAGGTCGCGCTCGACGTGGCGCACGGCGGCGGCCAGCAGCGCATCGGCGGGGCGGTCCTGGCGGATGAAGCGGCCCTCGCCGTCGAGCGCGACGTGCTCCTCGAACACTTCGCCGTCGCGCAACGTGAAGCGCGGCGTCGGCAGCGCGTCGATCACCTCGTTCGCGAACACCACGCCCGACCACGG
>CBIHRR010000112.1:0-6886 GCA_966212495.1 uncultured Gammaproteobacteria bacterium | reverse complement strand
CGCTGCTGGCGCTGCTCGCCGTGCTCGCGCTGGCCTGGGCGGTCGTGCTGTACGCGTGGCGATGGTTCGCCCACCACGCCGACACGATGCTCGCGCGCGCGCTGCGCTGGTCGAGCGCGCATCCCAGGCTGGGGCGCTATGCGCAGGCGCTGGTCGATCCGAACCGGCCCGAGTCGGCACCGCTGGCCCTGCTCGCCGCCTGCCTGCTCGCCATCGGCTGGGCCTGGTTCGCGCTGCTGGCGCTGGTGCTCGGGCACGGGGGGCCGTTGCTGCTCGACCAGACGGTGTATTCGGCGATGGCGACGCTGCGCAACCCGCTGGCCGACCGGTTGATGGCGGCGCTCGCGACGCTCGGCGACGCGGAGGTGCTGCTGCCGGCCATCGGCGCGGTGATGGCCTGGCTGCTGTGGCGGCGCCGCTGGATCGCCGCGGGCTACTGGCTCGCGGCGCTGTGCTTCGGCCTGGCGCTGACCGCCGGCCTGGACGCGTGGATCGACATGCCGCGCCCGCCGGGCGCGCCGGACGGTTTCGGCTTCCCGTCGATCGCGGTCACGATGGCGACGATCGCGCTCGGCTTCTTCGCGGTGCTGATCGCGCGCGCCCTGCCCGGCCGGCGACGCGTGTGGCCGTACGTCGTCGGCGGCGCGCTGGTGACGATGATCGGGTTCGCGCGCCTGTATCTGGGCGCGCACTGGCTGAGCGACATCGTCGGCGGCGTGCTGCTCGGCATCTCCTGGCTGCTGGCGCTGGGCATCGCTTACCGGAGCCATGTGTCGCGGCCGCTCGACATGCGCCCGCTCGCGGCCGCGTTCTACGGCGTGCTGGCGATCGCCGGCGCGTGGCATGCGGGGCATGCCGCGGCACCGTTGCTGGTGCGTTTCGAATCGCCGGCGCCGACGCGGACGATCGCCGCGTCGTCGTGGTGGGAAGGCGAAGGCTGGCGCGCATTGCCCGCGCGGCGCAACGAGCGCAGCAGCGGGCGGCGCTGGCCGCTGGACCTGCAGGTGGCCGGGCCGCTCGATCGCCTGCGCGGCGCGCTCGTCGCGCGCGGCTGGCGCGAGCAGCGGCAGGCGGACTGGCTCGACGTGCTGGGCCTGCTCGACGACGACCGCGCGCCGTCCGCGCAGGCCGTGCTGCCGGCGACGCTGGGCGCGGAGGCCGAAGTGTTGCTGATGCGCCGGCCCGGCCCGGTCGCGGGGCAGGAGGAGGTGCTGCACGTCTGGCGCGCGCCGGCGCGGCTCGACGACGGTTCGCCGCTGTGGCTGGGCAGCGCGCAGGCGATGCGCCATGTGCGCGTGCTCGACACCATGGCCTTGTGGCAACCGGTTTCCGACAACGATGCGGCCGACCTGGCGGTGCGCGCCGCCCTCTCGGGTTTCCCCTCGCACGCGGCCGATCGCGACGGCATCGACGTGTTGCTCGTGGACGCGCGCGCGGCCGCGCGCTGAGGCCGTGCGGCGCTAGGCCAGCGCCTCGATCCACTCGGTCAGGCGCTGCAACCGGACGTCGGGATCGTCTTCCTGCAGCAGCGCCTGGCGCTGCATCGGCGACAGGGGCAACAACTCGGCCAGTCGCCAGCCGACCCACGCGGCGTCGCCGAGTTGCGCGGGGCCGGCGTTCGCATGCTCGCCACCGGCCTGTTCCAGGATCTTTTCCAGCAAGGTGCCGAGCAGCGCGTACTCGGGGCGCAGCTCGTCGTCGCCGTCGGGTTCGCGCCACTCGACGTCCCCGACGAGCAGGCCGTTGTCGCGCACCCGCGTGCGCGCGACGCGGAAGCGGCGGTGGCCGCGAACGCGCAGCGTCAGCACGCCCCCGGGCTCGGTGCCGAAATCCTCGACCCGCGCTTCGGTGCCCCACGCGGCGGGCGTCGCCGCGGCGCCGGCCTCCTCGCCCTCGACGATCATGCACACGCCGAAGCCCCGGCCGGTGCGTCCGCATTCGCGCACCAGGTCCAGGTAGCGCGCCTCGAAGACGCGCAGGTCGAGCGCCGCGCCCGGCACGAGCACCGCATGCAGCGGGAACAAACCCAGCGATTCCACGTCAATCGGTCCTGGAAGCCATTTTTTTGCCACAGATTACAGATCGCACGGATCGAATAGCAGCTCTGCCCTTGCTCTCGAATCAGTGTGACCCGTGGAATCCGTGGCTAACCCAGCCCTTCGAGGGCGGCGAGGAAGCGGCGCGGGGCGGCGTCGAAGCCGCCGTTCGACATGAATACGACGTGGTCGCCGGCGCGCGCGATGCCGGCCAGCGTCGCGATCAGCGCGTCGACGTCGGGGACGGCGCGTCCGTCGCCGCGCAAGCCTGCGACGACCTTGCCGGCGTCCCACGCCAGCTCCGGGCGATGCAGGAACACGACCACGTCCGCGAGCGAGAGCGACGGTGCGAGCGCATCGGCGTGCGCGCCGAGCCGCATCGAATTGCTGCGCGGTTCCATCGCCACGACGATGCGCGCGTCGCCGACGCGCGCGCGCAGGCCTTCGAGCGTGGTCGCGATGGCGGTCGGATGGTGGGCGAAATCGTCGTAGAGGGTGATCCCGCCGTGCACGCCCACGACCTCCATGCGCCGGCGAACCCCACCGAAGCGCGCGAACGCCGGCAGCGCGGCGGCGACGTCGGCGCCGACCGCGTGCGCGGCGGCGATCGCCGCGAGCGCGTTCATCACGTTGTGGCGCCCCAGCATCGGCCAGCGGACTTCGCCGACCTCGCGCCCGCCGTGTAGCACCGCGAACGCGCTGCCGTCGGCGGCGATCATCCGCGCGGTCCAGTCGAACGCGCGGCCGCCCACCGCCTGCGCGGGATCGAGCCCGAACGTCTCCACCGGCGTCCAGCACCCCATCGCCAGCACTTCGGCCAGCCTCGCGTCCTCGCCGTTGACGACCAGGCGGCCGCGCCGCGGCACGATGCGGACGAGATGGTGGAACTGGCGCTGGATCGCGGCCACGTCCGGGAAGATGTCGGCGTGGTCGTACTCGAGGTTGTTGAGGATCGCGACCAGCGGCCGGTAATGCACGAACTTCGAGCGCTTGTCGAAGAACGCGGTGTCGTATTCGTCGGCCTCGACCACGAATTCGCGGCCGCCGCCGATGCGCGCCGACACGCCGAAGTCACCGGCGACGCCGCCGATCAGGAACCCGGGATCGCGGCCCGCCGCCTGCAGCAGGTAGGCGAGCAGCGTCGTCGTCGTCGTCTTGCCGTGGGTGCCGGCCACGGCCAGCGTGTCGCGCCCCGGCAGCACGTTCTCGCGCAGCCATTCGGCGCCGGAGGTGTAGGCGCGGCCGTCGTCGAGCACCTGTTCGACCGCGGGATTGCCGCGCGACAGGGCGTTGCCGACCACGACCACGTCGCAGTCCGGCGAGATGTTGGCGGGGTCGTAGCCCTGCTTCAGCGCGATGCCCAGCGTCTCGAGCTGCGTGGACATCGGCGGGTAGACGGCCTGGTCGCTGCCTTCCACCGCGTGGCCGAGCTCGCGCGCGAGCGCCGCCACGCCGCCCATGAAGGTACCGGCGATGCCGAGGATGTGCAGTTTCATCGCGGACCCTCGCGAAACAGCGGCATCGGACGCGGCGACATCAGCCGACGTCGGCGGTGGGCGCGATCGCCTCGATGATGCGGTTGAACACGTCGTCGAGCCCGCCGACGCCGTCGACGACGGTGAGCTGGCCGTGCCGGCGGTAGAAATCGATCACCGGCGCGGTCTGGCTGTCGTACACCTCGAGCCGCTTGCGCACCGATTCCGGATTGTCGTCGGCGCGGCCCTCGGCCTTGGCGCGGCCGGCGATGCGCTCGACCAGCAGCGACGTCGGCACTTCCAGCTGCACCGCGTAGTCCATCGGCTGGCCGAGGCGCGCCAGCAGCGCGTCGAGCGCGGCGGCCTGGGCGAGGTTGCGCGGATAACCGTCGAGGATGAAGCCGCCGCGGGTGTCGGGCCGCGAGAAGCGGTCCTCGAGCATCCCGAGCAGGATCTCGTCGGACACCAGCTCGCCCCGCGCCATCACTTCCTTCGCGGCGAGCCCGAGCTTGCTGCCGGCCGCGACCTCGCCGCGCAGCAGGTCGCCGGTGGAGACGTGCGGGACCTGGAGGTGGTCCTTCAGCCGCGCCGCCTGCGTTCCCTTGCCGGAGCCCGGCGCACCCAACAGAACCAATCGCATCAGCCACTCCCGAACTGTCAATCGCGAAGCGTGGGGCGGCGCTAGACTGCTGCCGACCCCCACACGGCGCGGCCGGGCGCCAGCTTAACCCATCCCGGCCGGCCCACAGGAACGCCAATGCCCGCGGGAACCCTGCTTTACGCCCAGTCCGGCGGCGTCACCGCCGTCATCAACGCCACCGCGGCGGCAGTCATCGAGGCCGCCCGCAAGCGCCGGGTGAAGGTGCTGGCCGCGCGCAACGGCATCCTCGGCGCGCTGCGCGAGGAGCTGGTGGACACCTCCGCGATGCCGCTGGCCGCGGTCCGCGCCCTCGCCCATACGCCCGGCGGCGCCTTCGGTTCGTGCCGGGTCAAGCTCAAGTCGCTCGAGGAGGACCGTGCCCGCTACGAGCGGCTGATCGCGGTGCTGCGCGCGCACGACGTGCGCTGGTTCCTCTACAACGGCGGCAACGATTCGGCCGACACGGCGCTCAAGCTCTCGAAGCTGGCCGCGGAATTCGGCTATCCGCTGGCCTGCGTGGGCGTGCCCAAGACCGTGGACAACGACCTGGCGGTGACCGACTGCTGCCCCGGCTTCGGTTCGGCGGCGAAGTACACGGCCGTGTCGGTGCGCGAGGCTGCCCTCGACGTGGCGGCGATGGCGGAAACCTCGACCAAGGTCTTCGTGTACGAGGCGATGGGCCGGCACGCGGGCTGGCTCGCGGCCGCCGGCGGCCTCGCCGGCAAGGGGCCCGACGATGCGCCGCAGCTGATCCTGTTTCCCGAGCGGCCGTACGACGAGGCGGATTTCCTTGCCAGGGTGAAGGCCGTCGTGGATCGCGTCGGCTGGTGCGTGGTCGTGGCCAGCGAGGGCATCCGCAGCGCCGACGGCCGCTTCGTCGCCGACGCGGGCGCCGGCAAGGACGCCTTCGGCCACACCCAGCTGGGCGGCGTCGCCTCGCACCTCGCCGGGCGCGTCCACGACGTGCTCGGGCTCAAGGTGCACTGGGCGCTGCCCGACTACCTGCAACGGTCGGCGCGGCACATCGCCTCGAAGACCGACTTCGAACAGGCGCAGGCGGTGGGCCGCGCGGCGGTGGAGCTGGCGCTGGGCGGCCACAACGCGACGATGCCGGTGATCGTGCGGACGTCCGACGCGCCCTACCGCTGGAAGGTCGAACCCGCCCCGCTCGAACGCATCGCGAACCGCGAGAAGAAGATGCCCGCGGCCTTCATCCGCCGCGACGGCCATGGCATCACCCCCGCGGCGCGGCGCTACCTCGAGCCGCTCATCCGCGGCGAGGCCTATCCGCCTTACGGTGCCGACGGAATGCCGGCGTACGCGCTGGCGGAGGGCGCGGTCGCGGTCCGGCGGAAGCTGCCGTCGCTGGACGCCACGCGCTGACGGTCCCGCGGCGACGCGCCGCCGGCCCGCAGGTCAGCGGCAGGGCTTGCCCTGCACGCCCGTCGCAATGGCATACGCGGGCAACGCCGCGAGCTGGCCGGCCTTGGCCTTGCGCATGGATTCTTCGAGGTAGATGCGCGAGCGACCCTGCGCGTCGAGCGCCGGCGGCGCCCCGTGCGACGGGCGGCGCCATACGGTCACGACCGCGCGCAGGCCCGGGCATGCCGCCGCGGGAACGCTGATCCGGTCGTTGAGGATCCAGCCCGACTTCGCGGACGGCTTCGCCTTCGCCGCATCCACCACGAGGGCGCGCGACTGGCAGGCGGGGCTGGTGCGCACCGCCTCGAACCGGTAGGGGTCGGCGGCATTGCCCGTGAACCTGCCCTGCAGGCGCGTGCACGCTTCCGGGATCGTGCGCAACGTGTGCAGCACGCCGACGGCCTGCGGCGTCGCGGGTGCGCGCTGCACTTCGGGGCGCGGGTCGGCCGCGCCCGCGACGGCACTGGCCGCAAGGAGCGCGACGAACGCGGTGCCGAGGACCAGGGCCTGGCGGGAGGGCGGGGAGCGGTGCCTGGAAGGCCGAAGCATGCGGTTCTCCGATTCGGAATGCATGGGAGGCTCGCACGGAACGGCTGAACGCCACCGTCATCCGTGGCATAGTCGGCCGGTTGCCGCGCGCCAGCCGCGCTGCAGCGCACAAATCGAAGCGGTGCATTCCTGAAATTCCGATGTCACTCCGGGGAGGGGTTCATGCTGGAGCAGTACGGTCTAGTCCTGGCGCTTGGTTGCGCCGTCATCGCGATCCTGTACGGGGTCGTTTCGGCGCGCTGGATCGGCGCCCAACCCGCGGGCAACGCGCGCATGCAGGAGATCGCCGCGGCGATCCAGGAAGGCGCGCGCGCATACCTCAACCGGCAATACCGCACGATCGCGATCGCGGGTGTCGTCCTGTTCGTGGTCATCGGTTTCTTCCTCAACTGGCACTCGGCGATCGGCTTCCTGATCGGCGCGGTGCTGTCCGGCGCGGCCGGCTACATCGGCATGAACGTGTCGGTCCGCGCCAACGTGCGCACCGCCGAGGCGGCGCGTTCGGGCATGTCGAAGGCGATGGACGTCGCGTTCCGCGGCGGCGCGATCACCGGCATGCTCGTGGTCGGGCTCGGCCTGCTGGGCGTGGCCGGCTACTACGTCGTGCTGACCCACCACATGGGCGTGAGCCAGGAAGCGGCGCTGCACGCGCTGGTCGGCCTGGCCTTCGGCGCCTCGCTGATCTCGATCTTCGCGCGCCTGGGCGGCGGCATCTTCACCAAGGGCGCCGACGTCGGCGCGGACCTGGTGGGCAAGGTCGAAGC
>CBIHRR010000111.1:0-6903 GCA_966212495.1 uncultured Gammaproteobacteria bacterium | reverse complement strand
TCCTCGATGCCGGTGGCGATCGCGAACACGTTCGGGTCGAAGATGATGTCCTCGGGATCGAACCCGGCCTCGCGCGTCAGCAGCTCGTAGGCGCGCGCGCAGATGGCGACCTTGCGCTCGGCGGTGTCGGCCTGGCCCTGCTCGTCGAAGGCCATGACCACCACCGCGGCGCCGTAGCGCTGCACCAGGCGCGCCTGGCGCAGGAATTCGGCCTCGCCTTCCTTCATCGAGATCGAGTTGACGATGCCCTTGCCCTGCAGGCACTTCAGCCCGGCCTCGATGACGGCGAACTTCGAGGAGTCGACCATCACCGGCACGCGCGCGATGTCGGGCTCGGCGGCGATCAGGTGCAGGAACCGCACCATCGCGTCGACCGAGTCGAGCATGCCCTCGTCCATGTTGACGTCGAGCACCTGGGCGCCGTTCTCGACCTGCTGGCGGGCGACCGCGACGGCCTCGTCGTAGCGATCGTCGAGGATCAGCTTCTTGAACTTCGCCGACCCGGTGACGTTTGTGCGTTCGCCGACGTTGACGAAGTTCGACTGCGGGGTGATCTGCAACGGCTCCAGGCCGCTGAGCCGCGTGTCGCGGGCGATTTCGACGCTCATGCCACGGCCGCCATGCGCGGCAGCGCGCGCGGGGCGACGCCGGCGACCGCGGCGCCGATCGCCGCGATGTGCGCGGGCGTGGTGCCGCAGCAGCCGCCGACGACGTTCAGCAGGCCGGCGCGCGCGAAGTCGCCCAGCACCGCGGCCATGTCATCCGGCGTCTCGTCGTAGCCGCCGAAGGCATTCGGCAGCCCGGCATTGGGGTGGCAGCTGATGCGCGCGTCGGCGACGCGGGCCAGCACGTCGACGTGCTGGCGCAGGTCCTTCGCGCCCAGCGCGCAGTTCAGGCCGATCGCGAGCGGGCGCGCATGCCGCACCGAGTACCAGAAGGCTTCCGCGGTCTGGCCCGAGAGCGTGCGTCCCGAGGCATCGGTGATCGTGCCCGAGATCATCACCGGCAGGCGGCCGCCTGCGTCCGCGAAGGCGTCGTCGATCGCGAACAGCGCGGCCTTCGCGTTCAGCGTGTCGAACACGGTCTCGACCATGAGGATGTCGGCGCCGCCCTCGATGAGGCCGGCAGCCGCCTCGCGGTACGCGTCGGCGAGCTGGTCGAAGCTGGTCGCGCGGAAGCCCGGGCGGTTCACGTCCGGGCTGAGCGAGGCGGTGCGGCTGGTCGGGCCGAGCACGCCCACCACGAAACGGGGCTTCGCCGGATCGCGCGCCTCCGCCGCGTCGCAGGCCGCGCGGGCCAGCGCGGCGCCTTCGCGGTTGAGCTCGCGCACGAGGTGCTGCAGCCGGTAGTCGGACAGCGACACCGAGGTCGAATTGAAGGTGTTGGTCTCGACCATGTCCGCGCCCGCCTCGAGGTAGGCGTCGTGGATCCCGCGGATGATGTCCGGCCGGGTCAGGGTGAGCAGGTCGTTGTTGCCGCGCTGGTCATGGCCTTCGCAGCCGCAGCCGGGGCCGTGCGCGTGGTCGCCCGGCGCGAACGACGCGTCGTAGCCCGCTGCGAAGCGCTCGCCCCGGTAATCGGCTTCCTCGAGTCCATGTCGCTGGATCATGGTGCCCATCGCGCCGTCGAGCACGAGGATGCGTTGCGCGAGCGCGGACTCCAGGCGGGCGACGCGTTCGGGATGGCGCAAGGGCAAAACGTTCATGGCTTGCGTCCAATCAGTGATACGACTTCGAAATGCGGCGGCCGCCGCTCGCGCGTGACCGTTTCGCTGGAAAGGACCTCCAGGCCGGCCTTGTCGAGGAAGCGGCGGAGGTCCCTGACCCCGAAACCGAGGTTGACGTGTCCGTAGGCCTCGACCGCGCTGCGGTGCGCGTGCCGCGCGAGGCTGCACAGCAGCAGCCGCCCGCCCGGGCGCAACACGCGCGCGGCTTCGGCCACCGCTTGCGCGGGGCGCGCGGCATAGGTGAGCGCGTGCATCAGCACCACCAGGTCGAAGCTGGCGTCGGCGCAGGGCAGGGCATGCATGTCGCCTTCGCGCACGTCCACGTTCGGGAAGCGGCGCAGGCGCTCGGCGGCGGCGGCGACGACCCGCGCGCTGGTGTCGATGCAGACGTAGCGGCCCGCGTGCGGCGCGAGCAGTTCGGCGAGGACGCCGTCGCCCGAGGCGATGTCGAGCACGTCGCCGGGCTCGAGAAGCGGGAGTGCCGAACGTGCCAGCGCTTCCCAGGTGCGGCCGGGGGAGTAGTGCCGCTCCATGTCGCCGGCGACGGAATCGGCCCAGTTCTGGTCGGCGGCGCGCATCGCCAGCACCGCCGCCACGCGTTCGGCGTCCTGCCGCAGCAGCGGGTCGTCGCTGCCGCTGCCGATGGCGTGCCACAGGGCGCGTTGCGCGGGATCGAGCGCGGCTTCGTCGAAGCGGTAGTAGGCCGACACGCCGGCGCGCCGGTCGCGCACCAGCCCGGCTTCCTTGAGCTTGGCCAGGTGCGTGGACACGCGTGGCTGCGCCAGCCGGGTGATGGCGGAAAGTTCGGCGACGGTCAGTTCCTCGCCTTCCAGCAGCGAAAGCAGCCGCACGCGGGTGGCGTCGGCGAACACCTTGAGCCGGTCGGACCAGCCTTCGAGGTCCATTGATCTCACCATCGCGATATAGAGATACACAGTCTCCGCCCGCATCAGGCCGGGGTCAAGCCCGGCGGAGGCTGACCCCGCGCGGCGCCGGGGCTACAATTGCGTTTTCATTCGCGCGGGAGCGGCCGTGGATCTGCGTTTCACCGAAGAGCAGCTGATGATCCAGGACGTCGCACGCCGGATCGCGCAGGAAAAGATCGCTCCCAGCGCCGAGCACCACGACCGCACCGGGGAGTTCCCGCTCGAGAACATCCGCCTCCTCGGCGAGAACGGCCTGATGGGCATCGAGGTGCCGGCCGAGTACGGCGGCGCCGGCATGGATCCCGTCGCCTACGTGCTGGCGATGATCGAGGTCGCCGCGGCCGACGCCGCGCACTCCACGATCATGTCGGTCAACAATTCGCTGTTCTGCAACGGCATCCTGACCCACGGCACCGAGGCGCAGAAGCAGAAATACGTGCGCGCGATCGCCGAGGGCGAGGCGATCGGCGCGTTCGCGCTGACCGAGCCGCAGTCGGGTTCGGACGCCACCGCGATGCGCTGCCGCGCCGTGAAGCAGGCCGACGGCACGTTCGTCATCAACGGCAAGAAGAGCTGGATCACCTCCGGCCCGGTCGCGAAGTACATCGTGCTGTTCGCCATGACCGACCCGGACAAGGGCGCGCGCGGCATCACCGCCTTCATCATCGACACCGGCAAGCCGGGCTTCCATCGCGGCAAGACCGAGCCGAAGCTGGGCATCCGCGCCTCGGCGACCTGCGAGATCGAGTTCACCGACTACGTCGCGCAGCCCGACGAGGTGCTGGGCGAGGAAGGCCACGGGTTCAAGATCGCGATGGGCGTGCTCGACGCGGGCCGCATCGGCATCGCCTCGCAGGCCATCGGCATCGCCCGCGCCGCCTACGAGGCCACGCTCGCCTACGTGCGGGAGCGCAAGGCCTTCGGCCAGCCGATCGGCGCGTTCCAGATGACGCAGGCGAAGATCGCCGACATGAAGTGCAAGCTCGACGCCTCCATGCTGCTGACGCTGCGCGCGGCCTGGCTGAAGGGCCAGGGCCAGAAGTTCACCACCGAGGCGGCGGTCGCCAAGCTGACGGCGTCCGAAGCCGCGATGTGGATCGCACACCAGGCCGTGCAGATCCATGCCGGCATGGGCTATTCCAAGGAAATGCCGATCGAGCGCTATTTCCGCGACGCCAAGATCAGCGAGATCTACGAGGGCACCAGCGAGATCCAGCGCCTGGGCATCGCCCGCCATGAAACCGGGCTGCGCTGAGCCACGCCGTGCGCGTCCCCGAGAAACCATCGTTGTCGAATCCCTCCCTTCGTTTCTGAAACACGGGGCCCGTGCATGTGCGCGGGCCCCGTCGCATCCGGACCCCAGGACCCCATGACCACGTCGAAGAAAAAGCCCGCCGCCGCCCCGAAGTCCGCCGCCACGCGCAAGCGCGCCGCGGTCGCGACCCTGCCGGGAGGCGCGTCGATCGAGCCGATCGTGGAGGCGCTGCGCAAGCGCGCGCCGAAGGCCGCGCAGGCGCAGGCCGAGGCGTTCGCGCGCGCGTTCTACCGCCGCATGAGCGCCGACGAGATCGCGCAGCACAGCCCGGCCGGATGGGCCGAGCTCGCCTGGGACTTCCTGGAGCAGGCGCAGCGCCGCAAGCCCGGCACCGCCGACGTGCGCGTGTTCAACGCGAACCTGAAGGACAACGGCTGGGAGTCGCCGCACACGATCGTCCAGGTCGTCAACGACGACATGCCCTTCCTCGTGGATTCGGTGACGATGGCGCTGGCCGACCAGGGCATCGGCGTGCACGTGCTCGGCCACCCGGTGGTGAAGGCCGAGCGCGACAAGGCCGGCCGCCTGGTCGCCGTCGGCGCGGAAGCCGGCGGGAAGGCGCGCGGCGAATCGCTGATGCACCTGGAGATCGATCGCCAGGCCGCCGCGGCGATGCCCGCGATCGCCGCGTCGATCCAGGCCGTGCTGCAGGACGTGCGCGCCGCGGTCGCGGACTGGGACGCGATGCGCGCGAAGATGCTGCAGGTGGCCGACGACCTCGCCACCCGCCCGATGCCGGTGTCCGACGCCGGCCGCAGGGAAGCGCAGGAGTTCCTGCGCTGGGCCGCGGACAACCACTTCACCTTCCTGGGCTATCGCGAATACGACGTGGTGCGCAAGGGCGGCAGCGAACTGCTGTGCGCGGTCGAGGACTCGGGCCTCGGGCTGTTGCGCGGGCGCGAGAAGGGCAAGGCCCGCGACCTGAAGACGCTCGCCGCGCACTACATGCCGCAGTCGGGCTCCGTGGACGCGCTGATCCTGACCAAGACCAATGCCCGCGCCACCGTGCACCGCCCGGGCTACATGGACTACATCGGCGTGCTCAAGTTCGACAAGGCGGGGCGCCCGGTCGCGGAGCAGCGCTTCCTCGGCCTGTACACCTCCAGCGCCTACAGCCGCCGCCCGTGGGAGATCCCGCTGGTGCGCGAGCGCCACGAGCACGTGATGCGCGCGTCGGGGCTGACGCCCGACGGCCACAGCGGCAAGGCGCTGCGCCACATCATCGAATCCCTGCCGCGCGACGAGCTGTTCCAGTCGAGCGAGGAGGAACTGCTGCGGACGGCCACCGGCATCCTCGGCCTGCAGGAGCGCGTGCGCAGCAAGCTGTTCCTGCGGCGCGACCGCTACGGCCGCTTCTGGTCGGCGCTGGCCTACATCCCGCGCGACCGCTTCAACACCGAAGTGCGCCACAGGATCGAGGCGATGCTCAAGCGCGGCCTGGGCGGCGACAGCATCGACACCACCGTGCAGGTCGGCGAGTCGCCGCTGGCGCAACTGCACCTGATCGTGCGGCCGCGCTCGGGCGAGGCGGCCGAAGGCGTGGACATCGCGGCGCTGGAGGGACAGCTGGCAGAGATCGTGCGCAACCGCCAGGACGAACTGCGCGAGCGGCTGGTCGCGTCCGAAGGCGAGGAACGCGGCCTCAAGCTCGCCAACCGCTGGGGACGCGCGCTTCCGGCCGGGTACATCGAGCAGGCGGGCGCCGCGGTCGCCGCGGGCGACGTGAAGTGCCTGGCGTCCCTGCGCGACGCGGCGGACCTGCGCATCAGCCTTTATCGCGGAAGCAGCGCCGGCAACGGCGCCGACGGAGGCCTGCGCCTGAAGTTCTATCGCCTCGGCCACGACATCCCGCTGTCGGATGCGCTGCCGATGATGGAGAACATGGGCCTGCGGGTGATCACCGAGCATCCCTATCGCCTCGAGGTCGCGGGCAGGGACGGGGACGTCGTCGCCTGGATCCAGGACTTCGAGGTCGAGGCGGTGCGCAGCGACCTCGACGTGGACAGCCTCGACACCTCGTTCGAGGAAGCCTTCGGGCAGGTCTGGCGCGGCCAGGCCGAGAACGACGGCTTCAACCGCCTGATCCTCGGCGCCGGCCTGTCGTGGCGGCAGGTCGCGGTGCTGCGCGCCTACGGCAAGTACCTGCAGCAGGTCGGCGTGCCGTTCTCGCAGGCCTATGTCGAGGAGACGTTCAACCGCTACCCGCTGCTCGCGCGGCTCGTGGTCGAGCTGTTCGAGGCGCGCTTCCACCCGGCGACGGGCACCGAAGACAAGGCCGAGGTCAAGCGCGGCCAGCAGGCCCTGGTCGCGCAGTTGCACGCGCTCGCCGGCGACGACGCGACCCGCGCGCTGCTGCAGCCGGTGGTCGAAGCGCGCACGGGCGAGCGCCCGCGCCAGGTCGAGGCCACGCGCGCCGCGCTGCTGGGCCTGCTCGACCGCGTCGCCAGCCTGGACCAGGACCGCATCCTGCGCAGCTTCATCGGCTGCATCGACGCGACGCTGCGCACGAGCTACTACATCGAGTACGCGCCGGGCGCGGACGGCGCCGGCGTGCGCGCCGATGGCGGCCCCGCCGACTACATCGCGTTCAAGCTCGACTCTGCGAAGGTGCCCGACCTGCCCAAGCCGCGGCCGTACCGCGAGATCTGGGTGTGCGGCCCGCGCGTCGAAGGCGTGCACCTGCGCTTCGGGCCGGTCGCCCGCGGCGGCCTGCGCTGGTCCGACCGCCGCGAGGACTTCCGCACGGAAGTGCTGGGCCTGGTCAAGGCGCAGATGGTGAAGAACACCGTGATCGTCCCGGTCGGCTCCAAGGGCGGCTTCTTCTGCAAGCAGCTGCCGGATCCGTCGGTGGACCGCGATGCGTGGTTCGCCGAGGGCGTGGCCTGCTACAAGCGCTTCATCAACGGCCTGCTCGACATCACCGACAACCTGGTCGA
>CBIHRR010000110.1:0-7192 GCA_966212495.1 uncultured Gammaproteobacteria bacterium | reverse complement strand
GCGACGACGTTGCGGAGGTCGGCGACGACGGCGGGTTCGGGCAGGTCGCGGCCCCAGTTGACGCCGGCGAGGTGGAAGCCCGCCTCGTTGGCGCCGACGACGAAGTCGGCCATCGCGGCCGCGCTGCGGTCGGCGACGACGTGCACGGGCTTGCGCGGCGTGCCGGCGGCGCTTGCGCCGCCGACAGGCACCGGCCCCAGGAAGCCCGGCTCGCTGCCGAGATGCGCGAGGATCTCGGCCTCGGTCGCCATGCGGTACTGGCCCAGCCCTTCGAGCTTGGCGAGCTTGATCTCGTTGACCGCGTGGTCGCCGCGCACCAGCGCGAGCACGAAGCGATCGTTGCCGTCGGCGTCGCTGCCCATCACCGCGACGGACTTGACGGTGCGCTGCAGCGGGATGTCGAGCAGCGCGGCGACGTCCTCGCAGGTCTTCTGGACGGGCGTTTCGATCTTGCGCATCGCCTCGGTCGCGGCGGGACGCCCACCCGGCGCGATCGCTTCGGCGAGTTCGATGTTGGCGGCGTAGTCGGAACCGTCGGAGAAGGCGATCGCGTCCTCGCCGGACTCGGCGAGTACCTGGAACTCGTGCGACGCGCTGCCGCCGATCGCGCCGGTGTCGGCGAACACCGCGCGGAACTCCAGCCCGAGCCGCGTGAAGATGCGGCCGTAGGTGTCGTACATGTTGCGGTATTCGGCCTGCAGCGAGGCTTCGTCGAGGTGGAACGAGTACGCGTCCTTCATCAGGAACTCGCGCGCGCGCATCACGCCGAAACGCGGCCGGATCTCGTCGCGGAACTTGGTCTGGATCTGGTACAGGTTCACCGGCAGCTGCTTGTAGCTGGCGAACTCCTGGCGCGCGAAGTCGGTGACGACTTCCTCGGCGGTGGGCGAGTAGCAGAATTCCTGCTCTTTGCGATCCCGGATCTTGAGCAGTTGCGGGCCGAACTTCTCCCAGCGCCCGGTCTCTTCCCAGAGCTCGCGCGGCTGGATCGTCGGCATCAGCAGTTCGACCGCGCCGCTGCGGTCCATCTCCTCGCGCACCACCGCCTCGACCTTGCGCAGCACGCGCAGCCCCAGCGGCGACCAGGTGTAGAGGCCGGCGGCGAGCTTGCGGACCATGCCGGCCTTGAGCATCAGCTGGTGGCTGACGACTTCGGCGTCGGCGGGCGTTTCCTTGACGGTGCGGAGGTGGAACTGCGACAGGCGCATCGGTGGCTCGGGCGGGGGTACGGACAGAACCCCCATTCTGCCACGCGACTCAGCGTTCCTCGGGCTCCGCGGCCTGCGCGGGGGCACCGCCGGAGCACTTCACCGCGATCGTCGCCTCGGCCAGTTGCCGCTGCTTCGCGCGGTCGGCGTCGGCGAGCGGCTGGTCGGGCTTGCCGTCGCCGTTGCTGTCGACCATCACCTTCGCCGTGCCCTTCAGCAGCTCCAGGTTGCTGCGGGCGGTGGCGCAACCCGGATCCTCGGTCGCTTCGGGGCGGGCGTCCTGGCCGTTGGATTCGGCCTGCGGCGCCATCGGAACCGCCTCGTGGTGGTCGACCTCGCGCGCTTCGTAATGCTGGCCCTTCGGCGGCGGTTCGGCGGTGAAATGGGTGGTGCCGGCGGCGTCCTTCCACTTGTAGACCTGCTGGGCGGCCGCGGGCGCCGAGCCCAGGGCCACGGCCCCGCCAAGCAGCACGGGCAGCAACGCCAGCGGCAGCCGGGCGGATGCGCGACGGATCACGGGACGGGGAAGGCGCATGGCGGAGGCTCCGGAGGCGACGGCCCGATTGCAGCACCGCCCCGGGCACAACACAAGCGAACGCGGCCGCAAAACCATAAACTCGCGGGCATGGAACCGTCGCACGCGCCCGCCGCCCGCCGCCCCCGCGGCATCTACCTGCTGCCGAACCTGTTCACCAGCGGCGGGCTGTTCGCGGGCTTCTTCGCGATCATCGCGGCGTCCCAGGGGCGCTTCGAGGCCGCGTGCGTCGGCATCTTCGTGGCCGCGATCCTCGACGGCGTGGACGGCCGCGTCGCGCGCCTGACCAACACGCAGACCGAATTCGGCGTGCAGTACGACTCGCTCGCCGACCTGGTCAGCTTCGGCATGGCACCCGCGCTGGTCATGTACTACTGGGCGCTGTCGGCGTACCGGCTCGACGGCGTGACCGCGGGGAAGATCGGCTGGCTCGCGGCGTTCCTCTACGCGGCCTGCGCGGCGCTGCGGCTGGCGCGTTTCAACTCGCAGGTGGCGCAGGTCGACAAGCGCTGGTTCATCGGCCTGGCGAGCCCCGCCGCCGCGGGGCTGATGGCGAGCTTCGTGTGGACCTGCAGCGACATGCACCTGGCAGGGCCGGCGCTGCGCCATGTCGCGCTCGCGTTGACGGTGGCCGCGGCGCTGCTGATGGTCAGCCGCCTCCGCTACACCAGCTTCAAGGGCGGTGGCGGCGCCAGGGGCGAGCGCGTGCCTTTCTTCGCGATAGTCATTGCCATCGCGGTGCTGATCGCGCTGGTGCTGGATCCGCCGCGGGTGCTGCTCGCGGCGACGGTGCTGTACGCGCTGTCGGGACCGGTGCAGTGGTTGTGGCGGCGCCGGCGCGGCGCGGCGTGAGCATGCTGCATGAGCACGCTTGCATGAGCACGCTTGCATGAGCACGCTTGCATGGGCATGACCTGGGATCCGGTGCAGCGCGCGGTGCTCGCCGAGCTCGGCCTGCCCGTGCTCGCGGCCGCGCTGCCCGAACACCCGATGGGCGACGCGCTGCTGCGCGCCGCGGGCCGCGATCGCGCCTCGGCCGATGCCGCGGCGCTGCTGCGCGGCTTCCCGCCCGCAGCGGCGTTGCGCGGCGATGCCGCGGCCAAGCGCGCGCTGTGGCCGGTGCTGCGGCGCCTGCGCCGGTCCATCGACGCGGGGTGAGCGCGCAGGTCGCCGCCGCGAGGGAGGCCGCGCCGGCCGCAGCGCTGCGGCCGATGCGCGACGACGACCTCGACGCGGTGATGGAGATCGAGCGTCGCGCCTATCCCTTCCCGTGGACGCGCGGCATCTTCCGCGACTGCCTGCGCGCCGGCTATCCCGCGCTCGTGCTGGTGGCCGGCGGCAGCGTGGTGGGTTACGGGCTGCTGAGCGTGGCCGCGGGCGAGGCGCACATCCTCAACGTCTGCGCCGATCCCGCGCTGCCGCGGCAGGGCCATGGCCGGCGGCTGCTGCGCGCGTTGCTGCTGCAGGCGCGCGGCCGCGGCGCGCAGCGCGTGTTCCTGGAGGTGCGGCCGTCCAATCCCGCCGCGATCGCGCTCTACGACGCGGAAGGCTTCAACGAGATCGGCCGCCGACCGCGCTACTACCCGGCCGCCAGCGGGCGCGAGGACGCCATCGTGATGGCGCTCGAACTCGCGGACAATCCCTTCGACGCCCAGCGCTGATCGCACGCGCCCCATGGAGAACGCAATGCCGACGACGACGCATTCCTTCTGGCGCCGGTGGCGCGTGTTCGCCATCGCGTGGCTCGTCGCGTTCGCAGTCGCCCTCTGCATCGACCGCGCGGTCGCCTCGGCGCTGGCGCCGCATTTCTTCGCGATGAAGGTCAACCTCGTGCTGCGTGCGATCGAATACGGCGGCAGGACGTGGGTGCTGCTGGGCGTCGTGGCGCTGCTCGTGCTGGTGCATCCGCGGCGCTGGCGCGCTGCGGCCTTCGTCTTCACCAGCTGCCTCATCGCCGCGGTGGCTTGCACCGTGCTCAAGTGGGCGGTGGGGCGCACGCGGCCGGTCGCGGACATGGCCGTGGACATCCAGCCTTTCCACTTCGACTTCTTCCGCGGCGGCCTGCCGGGCCTGCTCGAGCAGCGCAACCTGTGCTTCCCGTCCGGGCATGCGACGCAGGTGTTCGCGCTTGCGGCCTGCCTGGCGCTGCTCTATCCGCGCGCGCGCCATGCGTGGTTCGCGCTCGCACTGGTCGTTTCGCTGCAGCGCGTCGTCGAGCTCGCCCACTATCCCTCCGACGTGGTCGGCGGCGCGCTCATCGGCATGCTCGGCTTCGCCGCGGCGGCGAAGCTGTTCCGCGTCGATGCGTGGGCGATCGCGCGCCCGGGCTCCGACCCGCTCGCGGGCGCGGCGCCGCCCCGATGAGGCCGCGCTAGAGGCGGGCGCGCTGCGCGGAAAGCGCGGCGAGGCGGGACGTCCAGTCGGCGAGGCGCTGCCGTTCCTGCTCGACCACGGCGGGCGGGACGTTCGCGCCGAACTTCGCGAGCTTGGCCTCGCTCCTGTCCTTCTCGGCGGCGACCTTGGCGATTTCCTTGTCCAGGCGCGCACGCTCGGCGCCGAGGTCGACGAGGCCTTCCAGCGGCACGAACAGCTGCAGCTCGCCGACCACGGCCGGCGCGGCGGCCGGCGGCTCGCCGGCCAGCGCGTCGATGCGATCGAGCCGGCACAGGAAGCGCAGCTGCGCGTCGAAGCGCGCGATCCGCGCCGCGTCGGCGGCCGTGCCGCCGCGGAACAGCAGCGACACCTGCTTCGCCGGCGACACGCCGAGCTCGCTGCGGATGCGGCGCAGCGCCGAGATCGTTTCCTTCAGCCATTCGACGTCGGAGGCGGCCCCGGCGAAGCGCGCCGCGTCGATGTCGCCGGCCTGCGGATACGGCTGGACCATGATGCTGCCCGACTTGCCGAGCTTCGGCGCGACCGCCTGCCACAGCTCCTCGGTGACGAACGGCGCCAGCGGATGCAGCAGGCGCAGCAGCGCGTCGAGCATGTACAGCAGCGTGTGGCGCGTGCTGTCGGCGGCGCCGGCATCGCCGCCGCCGTCCTGGGCGGATTGCAGGGCCGGCTTGGCGAGCTCGAGGAACCAGTCGCAGAACTGGTTCCAGGCGAATTCGTACAGCGACTGCGCCAACAGGTCGAAGCGGTAGTCGGCGAAGTGCGTCGCGGCCTCCGCGCAGGTGCGGTCGAGCTCGGCGAGGATCCACTGCTCCGCGTCGGTCCGCGGTTGCGGCGCGCCCTCGAAGCACGCGTCCTCGCCGACGTTCATCAGCGCGAAGCGCGTCGCGTTCCAGAGCTTGTTGCAGAAGTTCCGGTAGCCGTCGGCGCGGCCCAGGTCGAACTTGATGTCGCGGCCGTGGCCGGCGAGCGCGGCGATCGTGAAGCGCAGCGCGTCCGCGCCGAACGCGGGGATGCCGTCCGGGAATTCCTTGCGCGTGGCTTTTTCGATCTTCGGCGCGTCCGTGGGCTTCATCAAGCCGGTCGTGCGCTTGGCGACCAGCGCGTCCAGGCTGATGCCGTCGATCAGGTCGAGCGGATCCAGCACGTTGCCCTTCGACTTCGACATCTTCTGGCCGTGCGCGTCGCGCACCAGGCCGGTGATGTACACGTCGCGGAACGGGACGCGCCCGGCGAGGTGGTCGGTCGCCATGATCATGCGCGCGACCCAGAAGAAGATGATGTCGAAGCCGGTGACCAGCACGCTCGACGGCACGTAGCGGTCGAAGCCGCGCTCGGCCATGCGTGCCGGGTCCGGCCAGCCCATGGTGCTGATCGGCCACAGCTGCGAGCTGAACCAGGTCTCGAGCACGTCGTTGTCCTGTCGCAGCGCGACGTCGGCGCCGAGCCCGTGCTTCGCGCGCACTTCGGCCTCGTCGCGGCCGACGAGGATGTTGCCGGCCTCGTCGTACCACGCCGGGATGCGATGGCCCCACCAGAGCTGGCGGCTGATGCACCAGTCCTGGATGTTCTCCATCCAGTGGCGGTAGGTGTTGACCCAGTTCGCGGGCACGAACTTCACTTCGCCACTGTCGACGAGTTCCATGCCGCGCTTCGCCAGCCCGTCCATCTTCACGAACCACTGGTCGGTGAGGTAGGGCTCGATCACCTGGCTCGTGCGGTCGCCGCGCGGCACCTGCAGCTTGTGCGCCTTCGTCTCGACCAGCAGGCCGGCGGCCTCGAGGTCGGCGAGTACCGCCTTGCGCGCGTCGTAGCGGTCGAGGCCGCGGTACTTCGCCGGAGCGTTGTCGTTGATCCTGGCGTCGGGCGTGAGGATGTTGATCATCGGCAGGCCGTGGCGCTGGCCGACCTGGTAATCGTTGAAGTCGTGCGCGGGCGTGACCTTGACCACGCCGGTGCCGAACTCGCGGTCGACGTAGGCGTCGGCGATGATCGGGATCTCGCGCTCGCTCAAGGGCAGGCGCACGGCCTTGCCGACGAGCTGCGCGTAGCGCTCGTCTTCCGGATGCACCATCACCGCCGTGTCGCCGAGCATCGTCTCCGGGCGCGTGGTCGCGACCGTCAGCGCGCCGCTGCCGTCGGCCAGCCCGCCGTCGACAAGCGGGTACGAGATGGACCACAGGTGGCCGTCCTCTTCCTCGTTCACCACCTCGAGGTCGGAAATCGCGGTTTTCAGCACCGGATCCCAGTTGACCAGGCGCTGGCCGCGGTAGATGAGGCCTTCCTCGTGCAGGCGCACGAAGGCCTCGACCACCGCCTCGGCGGCCATCGGGTCCATCGTGAACACGCTGCGCGACCAGTCCGCCGACGTGCCGAGGCGGCGCATCTGCCGCTCGATGATGCCGCCGGATTCCGCCTTCCACTCCCACACGCGCTCGATGAACGCGTCGCGGCCGAGCGAGTCGCGGGTCTCGCCCTTGCCCTCGATCGCGAGGTTGCGCGACACCACCATCTCGGTGGCGATGCCGGCGTGGTCGGTGCCGACCTGCCACAGCGTGTCGAAGCCGCGCATGCGGTGGTAGCGCACCAGCGCGTCCATCAGCGTCTGCTGGAACGCATGGCCCATGTGCAGCGTGCCGGTGACGTTCGGCGGCGGCAGCAGGATCGTGTACGGCTCGCCCTTGCCGGTCGGCGCGAACACGCCGCTGGACTCCCACTGCGCGTACAGGCGGGCTTCGAAGGTGGTGGGGTCGTAGCCGGGGGAAAGGGGCATGGGGCGGGATTGGGGAATGGGGAATGGGGAGCAGGACGGTATCGCGATCCTGCGGCGTTGGACGACACCGGATCACATGTCGTGCGACTTCACTTCCAGGCCGCGTGCCTTGTAGGCCTTCCAGCGCTCGCGCAGCGGGCCGCGCGCGGATTCGTCGGCGGGCACGACCTCGAGCACGCGCTCGAACGCGCCTTCCACCGCGGCATCGCGCAGGTTCAGCACCAGCGGGCGCAACGGCACGTCCATGTCGGGCGTCGCGATCAGCACCGGCGCGAGTTCGTCCTC
>CBIHRR010000109.1:0-7316 GCA_966212495.1 uncultured Gammaproteobacteria bacterium | reverse complement strand
TGCGCGTCGTCGATGCAGTAGGGCGGCATCCAGTACACGATGTCGCCGAGCGGGCGCAGGACCACGCCGCGTTCGAGCGCCGCGCGGTATGCGCGCAGGCCGACGCGCAGCGACGGGTCGAAGGGCGTGGTGCGGCGGCCGTCGCGCGCAAGCTCGAACGCCACGATCATCCCGGACTGGCGCGCGTCGGCGACGTGCGGCAGCTGCGCGATCGGCGCCGCCAGCGCCGCCATCCGCGCGGCGGTGGCGCGGTTGCGTTCGACCACGCGGTCGTCCGCGAGGATCGACAGCGACGCCAGCGCCGCCGCGCAGGCGAGCGGATTGCCGGTGTAGCTGTGCGAATGCAGGAAGGCCCGTTCGCGCGAATCGTCGAGGAAGCCGTCGTAGATGGATTGCGTCGCCAGCACCGCGGCCAGCGGCAGGAAACCGCCGGTCAGGCCCTTCGACAGGCACAGCAGGTCGGGCTGGATGCCGGGCGCGCCGCCGGCCTGCGCGGGCGGGGCCTGCTCGCAGGCGAACAGGGTGCCGGTGCGCCCGAAGCCCACCGCGATCTCGTCGGCGATGAGCATCACGCCGTGGCGGTCGCACAGGTCGCGCGCCAGCCGCAGGTAGAGCGGATGGTGCATGCGCATGCCGCCGGCGCATTGCACCAGCGGCTCGAGGATGAAGGCGCAGACTTCGCCGTCATGCCGTTCGAGCAGCTCGCCCAGGGCGGCGGCGGCGCGGCGCGCGCAATCCTCGGCTGATTCGCCCGCCGCCGCGTGGTAGGCGTCGGGGCTGGGCGCGAACAGGCATTCGGCCAGCAGCGGCGCGTACACGCGGCGGTACAGCGGCACGTCGCCGACCGCCAGCGCGCCGAGCGTTTCGCCGTGGTAGCCGTTCTCCAGCGCGACGAACTTCGTGCGCCGCAGGTCGCCGCGGTTGCGGAACCAGTGGAAGGCCATCTTCAGCGCGACCTCGACGCCGGCCGAGCCGTTGTCGGCGTAGAACACCTTGGCCAGCGGCGCCCGCGCCACGCCTCCACCGGCATGCTCGCGCGGCGCGATCGCGAGCAGGCGCTCGGCCAGTTCCACCGCGGGCGCATGCGAGAAACCGGCCAGGATCACCTGCTCCAGGGACTGCGCCTGGGTCGCGATCGCGGCGCCGATGCGGGGCTCGGCGTGGCCGAACAGGTTCGTCCACCAGCTCGAGACCGCATCGAGGTAGCGCCGGCCGTCGCGCCCGACCAGCCAGGCCCCTTCGCCGCGTTCGATCGGCACCAGCGGCAGGCTCGGGCCGGCATCTCCCGGCACCGTCGCCGACAGGTGTTCGCGCATCTGCGTGCAGGGATGCCACAGCACCGCGAGGTCGCGTTCGCGCCAGCGAACGGCGTCGCCAGCGCTTATCATGTCCGGATGGTTCGCTTCGTCCGCCATCCGCCCATTATCGCGCTTTCGGCGCCGGCGCCGGTGGCTGCGCGATGAGCGGGCGCCGCCTGCCCACGATCCACGGCGTGACCGCCGACGACGCGGGCGGCCCGTACCGCGTCGAGCACGTGGACCTGGAATTCTCCAACGGCGAACGCCGCCAGTTCCGCCGCCTGCATGGCCGCGGCCACGGCGCGGTGTACGTGGTGCCGCTGCTCGACGACGACACCGTGCTGCTGGTGCGCGAATACGCCGCCGGGCTGCACCGCTACGAGCTGGGCCTGGTCTCCGGCCGAATCGATGCGGGCGAGACGCCGCTGGAAGCCGCCAACCGCGAATTGCAGGAAGAGGCCGGGTACGCCGCGCGCGACCTGCACCTGCTGCGCCGCCTGTCGCTGTCGCCGCGCTACATGAGCCAGGAAGCGGACATCGTGGTCGCGCGCGACCTGTACCCGCAGCGCCTGCCCGGCGACGAACCCGAGGAGCTCGAGGTCGTGCCATGGAAGCTCGATGCACTGCACGAACTGGTGCTGCGCGAGGATTTTTCCGAAGGCCGCGCAGTCGCCGCGCTGTTCATGGCGCGGGAGTGGCTGCGGCATGCGCGCTGAGGAGGCTGGCACGCTGCTCGAGGGGATCATCGCGCTGGCGCGCGAAGCCGCTTCCCGGATCCTGCGCGTGTACGAGGGCGAGTTCGACGTGCAGCGCAAGGACGACGATTCGCCGCTGACCGCGGCCGACCTGGCGGCGCACCGCTGCATCGTCGAAGGGCTCGGGCGCCTGTCGCCGGGCATCCCCGTGCTGTCGGAGGAATCGGCGCAGGAGGTGCCGGCGCGGCTGCGCCGGCAGTGGCCGCGCATGTGGCTGGTCGACCCGCTGGACGGCACGCGCGAGTTCGTGAAGCGCAACGGCGAGTTCACCGTCAACATCGCGCTCATCGACGACGGCGAGGCCGTCCTCGGCGTGGTGCAGGCGCCGGTGACTGGCGCGCTCTGGCACGGGCAGCGCGGCCGCGGCGCGTTCCGCCGCGAAGGCGATCGCGACGTGCCCGTGCGCACGCGGGCGCCGGCGACCGCGCCGTTGCGCGTGGCGGCGAGCCGCTCGCACCGCGACCCGCGCACCGAAGCGGTGCTGGCGCGCATGGGGGAGGTCGAAGCGATCGGCGTCGGTTCCTCGCTCAAGTTCTGCCGGCTCGCCGAGGGCGCGATGGACGTGTATCCGCGCTTCGGCCCGACCAGCGAGTGGGACACCGCGGCGGGCCAGTGCGTGCTGGAAGCCGCGGGCGGCGCCGTGCTCGACCCGCGCGGCCGCCCGTTGCGCTACAACCAGCGCGACACCATCCTCAACGGCGACTTCATCGCCCTCGGCGACCCCACGCTGCCCTGGCGCGACTGGCTCGCGTAGTGGCCAAGAGAGCTTTGGAGTTCGAATGAAGGCTGCAGCGGGCGACATCGCGGAACTGCTGGAGATCATGGCGCGGCTGCGCCAGCCGGTGGACGGGTGCCCGTGGGACCTGGCGCAGACCTTCGCGACGATCGCCCCGTACACGATCGAGGAAGCCTACGAGGTCGCCGACGCGATCGACCGCGGCGACATGGCCGACCTGCGCGACGAACTCGGCGACCTGCTGCTGCAGGTGGTGTTCCACGCGCGCATGGCGGAGGAGCAGGGCGCGTTCGATTTCTCCGGCGTCGTCGCCGCGATCGTGGACAAGATGGTGCGCCGCCACCCGCACGTGTTCGCGGGCGCCGGCCGCGAGGCGGATGCCGAAGCGCAGCTGCGCGAATGGGAAGCGCTCAAGCGCGGCGAACGCGAGGCCGCGGGCGACGGCGACGCGTCCGCGCTCGCCGGCATCGCGCGCGGCCTGCCCGAGTGGCAGCGCGCGATCAAGCTGCAGAAGCGCGCCGCGACCGTCGGCTTCGACTGGCCCGGCCCCGGGCCGGTGGTCGCCAAGCTGCACGAGGAGATCGAGGAGGCGCGCGCGGAATTCGCCGCCGTGGCCGCCGATCCGGGCGATGCCGCCGCGCAGGATCGCCTCGAGGACGAGATCGGCGACCTGCTGTTCGTCTGCGCCAACCTGGCGCGCCATGCGCGCGTCGACCCCGGCACGGCACTGCGCCGGGCCAACGCCAAGTTCGAGCGCCGCTTCCGGGCGATGGAGGCCCTGGCCGCGGCCGACGGCGTGCACCTGAAGGACCTGCCGCTCGACGCGCAGGAGGCATACTGGGTCCGGGCCAAGATCGCCGAGCGCGCCTGAGCAGGCGCGCACTCCGGCGGCGGGCCATGCCGAGGGGACATCGCATGCGCCGTTTCGCCAGCTTCCGCGAGTTCTATCCGTTCTACCTGTCCGAGCACGCGAACCGCGCCTCGCGCAGGCTGCACTTCCTCGGCAGCTGCGGCGTGCTCGGCCTGGTCGCCGGCGCGATCGCCACGCGCAACGCCTGGTGGTTGCTCGCCGCGCTCGCGTGCGGCTACGGCTGCGCGTGGATCGGCCACTTCTTCTTCGAGAAGAACCGTCCCGCGACGTTCCGCCATCCGTTCTATTCGTTCGCGGGCGACTGGGTGATGTTCGCCGACGTCCTGCGCGGCCGCGTCCGGCTCTGATGCCCGCGGCTCACTCCAGGAAGATGAGCCACGCCGCGACGACGATCAGCGCGAATCCCGCCCAGTGGTTCCACTTCAGCGGCTGGCCCAGGTACCAGGTGGAGAAGGCGGCGAACACGATGAGCGTGATCACTTCCTGCATGCCCTTCAGTTGCGGCGCGCTGTACACGGCGCTGCCGAGGCGGTTGGCGGGCACCTGCAGCGTGTATTCGAAGAAGGCGATGCCCCAGCTGGCGAGGATCGCGAGCACCAGCGGCGCCGACTTGTACTTCAGGTGGCCGTACCACGCGAACGTCATGAAGACGTTGGATCCGAGCAGCAGGAGCACGGGCAGGAAGCGGTCGAGGAGGGCGGCGGGCATGGGCGGGGGCCTTGGAATCGGGGTCCGGAGGGGGCCAGCCTAGCGCCTTCACATGGATTCCACCCCCGGCCGGGCACCTTTCACAAAGCTGAAGACCCCTACCCAAGGAGCCATCCCATGACGCGCACCGCCCAAGACCCCGCCGGCCTGGTCCTGATCGTCGAGGACAACCGCAACATTTCCGAAATGGTCGGCGAATACCTCGAAGGCCGCGGTTTCGAGGTCGACTACGCCTCCGACGGACTCGATGGCTACCGCCTCGCGTCCGAGAACAGCTACGACGTGGTCGTGCTCGACCTCATGCTGCCGCGCCTGGACGGCGTGGAAGTCTGCAAGCGCCTGCGCGAGGAAGCGCGCAAGTCCACGCCGGTGCTGATGCTCACCGCCCGCGACACGCTGGACGAGAAGCTCACCGGCCTGTCGGTCGGCGCCGACGATTACCTGACCAAGCCGTTCGCCATCCAGGAACTCGAGGCCCGCCTGCGCGCCCTGATCCGCCGCGAGCGTCGCCAGGTCGGTTCCGAGGTGCTCAAGGTCGCCGACCTGGTGCTCGATCCGGCCAGCCTGCGCGCCACCCGCGGCGGCGTCGAGCTGCAGCTCTCGCCGATCGGCCTGAAGCTGCTGACGATCCTGATGCGCGAATCGCCGCGCGTCGTCAGCCGCCAGGAAATCGAGCGCGAGATCTGGGGCAACGGCCTGCCGGATTCCGACACGCTGCGCAGCCACCTCTACAACCTGCGCAAGACCATCGACAAGCCGTACGACAAGCCGCTGCTGCACACGGTGCAGAGCGCGGGTTATCGTATCGCCGACATCGAACAGCCGCCGGCCTGACCTGGCGGCAAGGCCGGGGGACATGTCGGAGGGGTTGCCGCGCAGGTTGCGGTTGGCGTTCATGCTCCAGGTCGCGATCGCCAGCCTGGTGATCGTGTCCGGGACCTGGGTCGCCGTGATCCTGGCGCGCCAGGAGATCGCGCGCCACGCGCTGCAGGAAGAGGTCGACTTCTTCTGGCAGCGGCGCGCGAGCGACCCCGGCTGGCAGCCCCCCTTCGAGTCGCGCCTGCGCGGCTATGTCGCCGCCGGCGCCGACGATTCCCGGATCCCGCGGGACCTGCGCGCGCTGCCGCCGGGCCTGCACCTGGCCCGGAAGCAGATCGTGATGGTGGACGTGCGCGGCGACACGCGCCTGGTGCTGTCGTATCCGCGGAGCGAAGCGAACCTGCGCTCGGCGCAGATGGTGGTCGCGCCGGTGCTGCTGGCGTTGCTGGCGCTGGCCGCGAGCGCCTTGTTCACCTACCGCAACGCCAAGCGCATCGTCGCGCCGCTGGACTGGATCGCGCGCGCGGTGCGCGAATGGGACCCGATGGACCCGGACCCCACCGTGCTGGGTCCCGATCGCCTGCCGCCCGACGCCGGCCCGGAGGCGCGGCATCTCGCCGGCGCGCTGCAGCGCACGGCCGAGCGCATGCGTGCCTTCGTGCGCCGCGAACGCGACTTCACCCGGGATGCCAGCCACGAGCTGCGCACGCCGCTCACCGTGATCCGCGTGGCCAGCGACCTGCTCGCCGGCGACGTCGACCTGCCCGAACGCGCGCGCCGCTCGCTGGCGCGGATCCAGGCGTCCGGGCGCGACATGGAATCGGTGATCGACGCCTTCCTGATCCTCGCCCGCGAGGCCGACGTCGAGCCGCAGCGCGAGGAATTCGCGGTCCGCGACGTCGTCGCCGAGGAAGTCGCCAACGCCCGCGCGCTGCTCGGCGACAAGCCGGTGGAACTGGTCGTGGCGGAACTCGCCTCGCCGTCGCTGTTCGCGGCGCCGCGCGTGTTCGCGGTGATGCTGCGCAACCTGCTGTCCAACGCCTGCACCTTCACCGAGCGCGGCCGCGTCGAGGTGCGCATCGAGGACGACCGCGTGGTCGTCGCCGACACCGGCATCGGCATGTCCGCCGATGCGCTGCAGCGCGCGTTCGATCCGTTCTACCGCGCCGAACCCGACCGGATCACCGGCAAGGGCATGGGCCTTTCGATCGTGCGCCGGCTCGGCGAGCGTTTCGGCTGGCCGGTGATGCTCGACAGCCAGCCCGGGCGCGGCACCGTCGCCACGATCCGCTTCGGGAAAGCGCGCGGCTGAAGCGCGCCGGACCGGGCAGGGCGCCACGGTCAACCGGGAGCGTCCGCACGCGTTAGGCTTGGCGACTCCCCCGCACGGATCCACCCGACCATGTCCACCCGACGCCCCGCCGCCGGCAAGCCCGGCCCGCGCCGAGCCGCCGCCATCGCCGTCGCCTGCGCGCTCGTGCTGCTCGCCGGCTGGTGGTGGACGCACCGCAAGGCCGACGACGCCGGTGGCTATCGCACCACCACCGTCGAGCGCGGCGACATCCGGGTGGCGATCTCCGCCACCGGCACCCTGAGCGCGATTTCCACGGTCACCGTCGGCAGCCAGGTGTCCGGCCAGGTGACCGACGTGCTGGCGGACTTCAACGACAAGGTCACCAAGGGCCAGGTCATCGCGAAGATCGATCCCAGCACGTACGAGGCGCAGATCGAGCAGGGCAACGCGCAGGTCGCCAGCGCGCAGGCGCAGCTGCGGCAGGCGCAGGCGTCGCTGCGCAACGCCAGGCTCGACTACGACCGCAAGGCTTCGCTCGGTGGCGAGCAGCTGGTCGCGAAGAGCGACGTGGACCTCGCGCGCGCGGCGCTCGAGCAGGCCCAGGCGCAGGTCAATGCCGCGCAGGCGCAGATCCGCCAGCAGACCGCCTCAACGCAGACCACGCGCGTCAACCTCAACCGCACCGTGATCCGCTCGCCCGTGGACGGCGTCATCCTGACCCGCACCATCGAGCCCGGCCAGACCGTCGCGGCCAGCCTGCAGGCGCCGGAGCTGTTCACCATCGCCGAAGACCTGTCGAAGATGAAGATCGAGCTGGCCGTGGACGAATCGGACA
>CBIHRR010000108.1:0-7356 GCA_966212495.1 uncultured Gammaproteobacteria bacterium | reverse complement strand
CCGCGCGCAGGATGCCCCGATCCCCGAGCCCCAGCGCCTTCGCGCCGTTGACGGTCGCGCCGCGCAGCGCTTCCTCCGGCGTCAGGCGGAAATGCGCGCACGCGAGCTGCATCGCCTGCCGCAACGACAGCAGCGGCGAGGTGCCGGGATTGCAGTCGGTGGCCACCGCCATCGGCACGCCGTGCGCGCGCAGCGCATCGAGCGGCGGCAGCTTCGTTTCCCGCAACACGTGGAAGGCGCCCGGCAGCAGCACGGCGACGGTGCCGGCTGCCTTCATCGCGCGCACCGACGCGTCGTCCGCGTGCTCGACGTGGTCGGCCGACAGGCCCTCGAATTCCGCCACCAGCGCGGCGCCGCCGAGGTTGCTGAGCTGGTCGGCATGCAGCTTCACGGGCAGGCCGAGCGCGGAGGCGGCCTCGAACATGCGCCGCGCCTGCGCGGGCGTGAAGCCGATGCCTTCGCAGAACGCGTCGACCGCATCGACGAGCCGTTCCTCGTGCAGCCGCACCAGCCAGTCGATGGCGGCGGCGATGTAGCCGTCCGCGTCGTCCCGGTACTCGCGCGGCAACGCATGCGCGCCGAGGAAGGTGGTGCGCACGCCGATGCCGAGCTCGGCGCCGATGCGGCGCGCGACGCGCAGCATCCTGCGCTCGGCCTCGTACTCCAGGCCGTAGCCCGACTTGATCTCGAGCGTGGTCGCGCCGTCGCGCAGCAACGCGCGGGCGCGTGGCAGCGACTGTGCCGCGAGCTGGTCCTCGTCGGCGGCGCGCACCGCGTCGACGGTGGACAGGATGCCGCCGCCGGCGCGCGCGATCGCTTCATAGCTGGCGCCCTGCAGGCGCATCTCGAACTCGCCGGCGCGGTCGCCGGCGAAGACCAGGTGCGTGTGGCAGTCGACGAGGCCGGGGGTGATCCAGCCGCCGCCGAAGTCCATGCGGGTGTCGGCACGGGCGCCGCCGGGCAGGGCGCTGCGCTCGCCGACCCAGGCGATGCGGCCGTCCTTCCACGCGAGGGCGCCGTCGGGGATGGCGCCGTAGCCGTCGCCGTCGAGCGTGGCGATCGAAGCGCCGATCGCGATGCCGTTGAAGTGGGTCATGGCGCGTGCTCCGGCCCGGGCTGCGGCGTCGGCTTCTGCCGTTCTGCATCCATCAAGCGCATCGCCAGCGCCTTGTACACCGGCTCGCGGCACACCAGCGCGGACGCGCCGCGCGCAAGCAGCACGGTCGCGAGGATCGGCAGCAGCATGCCGTTGTTGTCGGTCATTTCCATGGTGATCACGGCCGAAGTCAGCGGCGCCTGGGTCACGCCGGCGAGGTAGGCGCACATGCCCAGCAGCACCACCGCCGTGGGATCCACGCCGGGCACGAGGATCGAGAGATTGTGGCCGAGGCCCGCGCCCACCGCGAGGGCGGGCGAGAACAGGCCGCCGGGGATTCCCGCGGCGTAGGACGCGAGGTTGGCGGCGAACTTCACGGCGCCGAAGGCCGGGCCGACGTAGGCGTCGCCCTGCAGCAGCCCGCGCGCCTGTTCGTAACCGGTGCCGAACGCGCCCGCGCCGATCCACGTGCCCATTGCCGCGAGCAGCAGCCCGCAGGCAGCGGCCAGCGCGACCGGATGGCGCTCGCGCCAGCGCGCCCAGCGATGCCGGGTGTCGCCGGCCGCGAGCAGCAAGCGGCTGAAGCAGCCGCCGGCCAGCCCGCACACGAGGCCGCAGGCAACGACCGCGAACCAGCCGCGTCCCCAAGGCAAGGCCGCCGACATGCTGCCGAAATAGGTGTAGTTGCCGAGCACCGCGAGCGACACGACGCCGCCGACGATCACCGCGGTGAGCAGCGTGCCGGAGAAGCGATGCTCGAACGCGCCGCTGAGTTCCTCGATCGCGAACACCACGCCGGCCAGCGGCGTGTTGAACGCGGCGGCGATGCCCGCGGCGCCGCCCGCCAGCAGGAAGCGCGCCGACTGGCGCGCGCCGGAGAAGCCGAAGCGGGCACCGAAGGCGCGCATGATCGCCGCGCCGACATGCACGGTCGGGCCTTCGCGGCCGATGGAGGCGCCGCCCAGCAAGCCCCCCACCGTCAGCGCCATCTTCGCCGCCGCGACGCGCAACGAGAGATGGCGCGCGCCCCAGTCGCGCGGCATCTCCAGCGCGGCGATCACCTGCGGGATGCCGCTGCCGCGCGTGGCCTGCAGGCCGCGGCCCGTGGCCCAGGCGAGGCCGGCGAAGACCGCCGGCGTCACCAGCAGCGCCCAGTAAGGCGAATGCGCGATGACCCGGCGGAACAGCGAGAAGGCGAGATCGCTGGCCTTGGCGAACACGATCGCGGCGAGCGCGACGGCCACGGCGCCGCCCCAGAGCGCGGCCCTGCGCTTCCAGCCGGCGCCGGACAGCAATCCCTCGACGGCGCCTTCTTCGTCCTGATGGGCTTCCATGCCCCGATTGTCGCATTGCCTCCCCGGTGGGGCGAGAATGCGCCGATGGCACCGACCTCCGACCCCTTCACCCTGCGCGGCATCGCCAACCTGCATTCGCACGCGTTCCAGCGCGCGATGGCCGGCCTGGCCGAGCGCCAGACCGATCCGGGCGACAGCTTCTGGACCTGGCGCGAAACCATGTACCGCATGGCCGGGCGCTTCGATCCCGACACGCTGCATGCGGTCGCGTCGCAGCTGTACGCGGAGATGCTGGAGGCCGGCTACACGACGGTCTGCGAATTCCACTACCTGCACCACGCGCCGGACGGCAGGCCGTACGCGGATCCCGCGGCGATGTCGCGCGCGCTGCTGCGCGCGGCGCGCGACACCGGCATCCGCCTCGCGTTGCTGCCGGTGCTGTACATGACCGGCGGTTTCGACGGGCGCCCGCTCGGCGAGCGGCAACGCCGCTTCGGTCACGACGTCGACGCGTTCCTCGCCCTGGTCGAAGCGCTGCGCGCGGAAGAGGACGGCGCGCTGCGCGTCGGCTGCGCGCTGCACAGCCTGCGCGCGGTGCCGGTCGATGCCATGCACGCGGTGCTGGCGGCGCTGCCGCGCGACATGCCGAAGCACATCCACATCGCCGAGCAGCTGGGCGAAGTGCAGGACTGCCTCGCGCTGCGCGGCGCGCGTCCGGTGGAATGGCTGCTCGGCAACGCCGAAGTGGACGCGCGCTGGACGCTGGTGCATGCCACGCACCTGGAGCGCGGCGAAGTCGAGGGCATCGCGCGCAGCGGCGCCACCGTCGCGATCTGCCCCACGACGGAAGCCAACCTCGGCGACGGCCTGTTCCCGCTGCGGCCGTACCTGGAGGCGGGCGGCGCCTTCGGCATCGGCTCGGATTCGCAGGTGTCGGTGTCCCCGGTCGAGGAGCTGCGCTGGCTCGAATACGGGCAGCGCCTGGCGAGCCATCACCGCAACATCGCCGTGCGCCCCGGCACGCCGAGCGTGGGCGAGACGCTGCTCGACGCGGTGCATGCCAGCGCCGTGAACGCGACCGGCCTCGACGACGGCGACGATCGCGTCACGCTCGACGCGGCGGCGCCGCAGTTCGCGGGCGCGACGCCGGACGACGTCGTCGATCGCTGGATCTTCAGCGGCAACCGGCCGCTGGTGCGCGAAGTCCGCGTCGCCGGCGCGCGCGTGGTGGCCGACGGCCGGCATCGCGACCGCGATGCCATCGCCGCGCGCTATCGCGACGCGATGGCCAGGCTGCTCGCTTAGCTGGCGATCAGAGCAGCGTCGGCGCCGCCGGCAGCGCGCCTTCGAGCGCCAGCAGGAAGGTCTTGATCGGCAACCCGCCGCCGTAGCCGGTGAGGCTGCCGTCGGCGCCGATCACGCGGTGGCAGGGCAGCACGATCGACAGCGGGTTGCGCCCGTTCGCCGCGCCCACCGCGCGCGTCGCGGACGGCTTGCCGATGCGGGTGGCGAGCTGCGCGTAGCTGATCGTCCTGCCGTAGGGGATGTCGGCCAGCGCCCACCACACGCCGCGCTGGAATTCGGTGCCCTGCGGCGCGAGCGGCAGGTCGAAATCGCGGCGCTTGCCCGCGAAATATTCGTCGAGTTGCGCGTGGGCGGCATCGATCACAGCGTTGCGGCCTTCGCGCCAGTCGGCGCCGCGCCTGACCGGATGCGCGGGCGATTCGAATTCCAGCACCTGCAGGTGCGCCTCGTCGGCGGCGAGCACGAGCGGGCCGACCGGGCTGTCGATGACGGCATGGTGGATCATTGCGGCTTCCTCTTGCGCGTTGCGGGGGGCGGCGCGGACATGATGTCGCGCCAGAGCAGGATCACGGCGTAGGCCCGCCACGGCCGCCAGGCCTCGGCGTGGGCGATGAGCGCCTTCGCGGACAGGCGCGGCGCTTCCTGCGGGAACGCGCGCTGCAGCATCAGGTCCTCGGCGGGGAACGCATCGGGATGCCCGAGCGCGCGCAGCGCGAGGTACTGCGCGGTCCACGGCCCGATGCCGCGCAGCGCGGTCCAGCGCGCGACGAAATCCTCGAGCGTGCGCTCGGGCCGGAAGTCGACGCTGCCGTCGAGCATCGCGCGGGCGACGGTGCGCAGCGTTTCCGCGCGCGAGCCCGTCAGGCCGATGCCCGACAGATCGGCCTCCGCCAGGACCGCCGGCGTCGGGAATCGATGGGTGAGCGCGGGATGTCCCGTGCCCTGCGCGAACGCCGCTTCCATGGGCGTGCCGAAGCGTTCGGCGAGGCGGCCGGCAATGGTGCGCGCCGCGGTCGTGCTGACCTGCTGGCCGACGATCGCGCGCACGGCCGCCTCGAATCCGTCCCAGCTGCTCGGCACGCGCACGCCGGGGTGCGCGGCGAGCACCGGCGCCAGCCGGGGCGAACGCGACAGCACCGCGCCGATCGCCTGCGGATCCGCATCGAGGTCGAACATGCGGCGCACGCGGTTCACGACCTCGATCAGCCGCGCCGGCGGCACGCCATGCAGTTCCAGCCGGAGCGCGTGTTCGCCGCCGGGCCATTCCGACACGCGCAGCCACGACGCGGCCGTCCCCGCGGCATCGCCGTCGCCGGGAAGCACCGCGCGCGCATAGCTCGCATCGTCGACATGCTCAATGCCGGGCAGCGCGCGGCCGCGCATGAACGCGAGCAGCGCGGCGAAGTCGTAGGGCGGGCGATAGCCGAGCCGCAGCACCAGCCCCTCGTCGGCCGCGCGCGCGCCGGCCGGCCGCTTGCGCAGGTCGCGCGGCGCCATGCGGTAGGCCTCACGGAAGGTGGTGTTGAAGCGGCGCAGGCTGCCGAAGCCTGCGGCCAGCGCGATGTCGGTGATCGGCAACGACGTCTCGGTCAGCAGCTGCTTGGCGAACAGCAGGCGGCGCGTGCCGTGCACGCCGGTCGGCGGCGCGCCGAGGCGCTCGACGAACAGGCGGCGCAGCTGGCGTTCGCCCAGGTGCACGCGTTCGGCCAGCGCGGACAGCGGCTGCTCGGCGAGCAGGCCGTCGTCGATCAGCTTCAGCGCGCGCGCGACCGCGGCGTCGCCGCGGCGCCAGGCGCCGTCGCCGGGCGACAGTTCCGGCCGGCAGCGCAGGCACGGGCGGAAGCCCGCGGCTTCAGCCGCGGCCGCGTTGCCGTAGTACGCGACGTTCGCGCGCTTCGGCGTCGGCGCCGGGCACACCGGGCGGCAATAGATGCCGGTGCTCTTCACCGCAGTGAAGAACAGCCCGTCGAAGCGGGCGTCGCGGCTCAGCCGCGCGCGTTCGCAGACTTCGGGCGAGGGCAGGGTGGTGGCGGCCGGGACGTCCATGGATGCAGGCTAGCACCCGCCCCGGCGCCCGACTCGCCGGATTCGGACATCGATGCCCGGGCCGTCAGCGGCCCGGTTCGAGGGCCGGGAGCAGGGTCGCCGGATCGCCGTCGTTGGGCGCGGCAGGCACGCCGAGCAGGCGCGCGAGCAGGGGATAGACGTCGACGTTGTCGAAGGCCGGCAGGCGCTTGCCGTCGGCGAAGCGCGGGCCGTCGGCGACGAAAACCGCGCGCATCTCCGGCGCCTCGGGCGCGTAGCCGTGCGCGCCGGTGGCATGGTCGTCGCCGCCGCGCAGCGGTGCATCCGCGCTGGGACGCGTCAACAGCACCCAGCCGATGTCGGCCTGGCACACGATCGCGGGCACGCGCGCGTTCGTGCCGTAATGCCAGCGCGCGGGCACGTCCGCCTTGCGCCAGCATTCCGAATGCGCGTGCCGGCCGAGCAGGGCCGCGCCGACCTTCGCGGCGTCCGCGCCGGGCGCGATGTCCACGCCGACGGCGGTGCCGCGGCTCACCGCATCGATCGCGGAGACGGGCAACGATTTCGCCGCGAGCAGGTCGTCGAGGAATTCGCGCTGTCCCGGCGGCACGCGCGCCATGCCGTGGTCGGAGACCACGATCACGTCCACGCGGTCGCGCAGGCCGCGCGCGTCCAGGCCGCCGATCAGCCTGGCGAGCGCGGCGTCGACGCCGGCCTCGGCCTGCATCGCCTGTGGCGAGCCCGGACCGTACAGGTGCTCCTCGTGGTCCACCTGGTCGAAGTACAGCGTCACGAAGGTGGGCCGCGCCGCGTCCGTCCGCGACAGCCAGTCCAGCACCGTGTCCACGCGCGCGGCATTCGGCACCGACGCATCGAAGCGCCGCCACTGGTCGGGATGCGCGCCGCCGATCGGCGCTTCCGAACCGGGCCAGAACATCGTCGCCGCATGGCCGCCCTGCGCCTGCAGCGTGGCCCAGATCGGCGTGCCGCCCCACCAGCGCGCGTCCTCGACCGCCGCGCGGTTGGACAGCGAGAACGCGCCGAGCAGCGGGTCGCGCATCGTGTTGTTGACGATGCCGTGGTGGTCCGGCCGCAGCCCGGTCACCAGCGTGTAGTGGTTCGGGAAGGTCAGCGACGGGTAGGAAGGATTCATCCAGTCCGCGTGCACGCCGCGCGCGGCGAGCGCGTCGAGCGTCGGCATCACGCCGCTGCCGATGGCGTCGGCGCGCAGGCCGTCGATGGAGACCAGCAGCACCGCCGGCGCCGGCGCGGGGAGTGCCGCCGGGGCCGGCACGGGCGCCCGCATCGGCGTGGTGCCGCAACCGGCCAGTGCGGCGAGGAGGAGGGCTGCGCCCAGTGCGATCGCAGGGCGGCGGCGGCGGGCATGACCGCCGGCATGGGCAAGGCTGGGCATGGCCCGATGATAATGGGCGCCTTCGCCCAGCGGGAGACCTGCGATGCGTACCGTGATGACCGTGCTGCTGCTCGCCGTGCCGCTGCTGGCCGCGGCGCAGGAGGCACCCGCGCCCGGCGCGCCCGCGCCGGCGCCGGCGACATCCCCGGCGAGCGCCCCCGTCTCCGACGCGTGCGCGGTCTGGGCGCGCGGCGCCGGGTGCGCGGCGGCGGGCGCCGGCC
>CBIHRR010000107.1:0-7379 GCA_966212495.1 uncultured Gammaproteobacteria bacterium | reverse complement strand
CTGCACGGCATCCTCGCGGTCACCTTCACCAACAAGGCCGCGGCGGAAATGCGCGGCCGCGCCGAACGCCTGCTCGAGCGCTCCGGCCGCGGCGGCGCGCGCGGCATGTGGATCGGCACCTTCCATGGCCTCGCGCACCGGCTGCTGCGCCTGCACTGGCAGGACGCGCGCCTGCCGGAAGGCTTCCAAGTGCTCGATTCCGACGACCAGCAGCGCCTGGTGAAGCGCGTCGTGCAGCAGCTCGAGCTCGACGAGGCGCGATTCCCGCCGCGCCAGGTCGCGTGGTGGATCAACGCGCAGAAGGACGAAGGCCGGCGCCCGCAGCACCTGCAGCCGGCGAAGGACGACGTGTGGCTCGACGCGATGCAGCGCTGCTACGCGCTTTACCAGGAGCGCTGCGACCGCGCGGGGCTCGTCGACTTCGCCGAACTGCTGCTGCGCGCGCTGGAACTGGTGCGCGACAAACCCCAGCTGCTCGCGCACTACCGGCGCCGCTTCGGCGAACTGCTGGTGGACGAGTTCCAGGACACCAACGCGATCCAGTACGCCTTCATCCGCCTGCTCGCCGGCAGCGATGGCCACGTGTTCGTGGTCGGCGACGACGACCAGGCGATCTACGGCTGGCGCGGCGCGAAGGTCGAGAACGTGCAGCGCTTCCTGGCCGATTTCCCCGGCGCCACGACGCTGCGGCTCGAGCAGAACTACCGTTCCAGCGCGAACATCCTCAACGCCGCGAACGCGGTGATCGTCCACAACCCCGACCGCCTCGGCAAGCAACTGTGGACCGACAGCGGCGAGGGCGATCCGATCGACCTGTACGCCGCCTACAACGAGATCGACGAAGCGCGCTTCGTGGTCGAACGCATCCGCCAGTGGGTGCGCGACGGCGGCAGCCACGGCGAGGCGGCGATCCTGTATCGCAGCAACGCGCAGTCGCGCGCGTTCGAAGAGGCGCTGCTCGCCGAGCAGATCCCGTACCGCGTGTATGGCGGCATGCGCTTCTTCGAGCGCGCCGAAGTGAAGGACACGCTCGCCTACCTGCGCCTGGTGGCGAACCGCGACGACGACGCGGCCTTCGAGCGCGCGGTCAACACGCCCACGCGCGGCATCGGCGAACGCACGCTGGGCGAAGTGCGCCAGCAGGCGCGCGGCGCCGGCCTGTCGCTGTGGAACGCGGCGCGCCGCTGTGCCGAAGGCGGCGCGCTGGCGGGACGCGCGCGCAACGCGCTCGCCGCCTTCCTCGGCCTGGTCGATGCGCTCGCGGCGGAAGTCGCGGAACTGCCGCTGCCGGAGAAGATCGACCACGTTCTCGCCCGCAGCGGCCTGCGCGAGCATTACGCCGCCGAGTCGAAGGGTTCGCTCGACTCTCGCACCGAGAACCTGGACGAACTGGTGTCCGTCGCCTCGCGCTTCGTGCAGCACGACGAGGACGACGAAGCCGCGCCCACCGGCGAACTGGTGGCGTTCCTGTCGTATGCGGCGCTCGAAGCCGGCGAAGGCCAGGCGCAGGCCGGCGAGGACGGCGTGCAGCTGATGACGCTGCACAGCGCCAAGGGCCTCGAATTCCCGATCGTGTTCCTGGCGGGCCTCGAGGAAGGCCTGTTCCCGAGCGGCCGTTCGCTGGAGGAAAGCGGGCGGCTCGAGGAGGAACGGCGCCTCGCCTACGTCGGCATCACCCGCGCGCGGCAGAAGCTGGTGCTGTCGTATGCGGAGGCGCGGCGCATCCACGGCTCGGACATGTACGGCATCCCGTCGCGCTTCCTGCGCGAGATCCCGGCGGCGCTGCTGCACGAGGTGCGGCCGCGCGTCCACGTCTCGCGGCCCATGGCGGCGGCGATGCCGCAACGCGCGCGCAACGCCGGCCATGCGTCGCTGGAAGCGCCGTCGATCCGGCTTGGCCAGAACGTGCGCCACCCCAGCTTCGGCACCGGCTTCGTCACCGACGTCGAAGGCAGCGGCGCGCATGCGCGCGTGCAGGTGAACTTCGACGAGGCCGGCAGCAAGTGGCTGGTGCTCGCATACGCGAACCTGACCGGGCTCTAGCGAGCGGACCCGGCAGTGCGCTCACGCCGCTTGGACGCCCTCGTGGCGACGATCGTCGCCCGGAGGTCCCCATGGCGACGAAGAAACAGGCAACGGCGCGGCAGCGCGCGATCCAGCGCGAAGCCGATGCGCGCGATGCGCCGAAGCAGGCAAGCAAGGCCGCGAAGAAGTCCGCCGTGAAGAAGGCGGGCAAGCCGGCGAAGAAGGCCGTGCAGGCCGGCACCCGGCGCCAGCCGGGGAACCCGCTGCCGAAGCAGCACCAGCGCAAGCCCGGCCAGGAGCATGCCCTCGATCCGCGGCCCCGTTTCCTCGCGCCTGATTACGCGGGCAGCGGCAAGCTCGAGGGCATGGTGGCGCTGGTCACCGGCGGCGACTCCGGCATCGGTCGTGCGGTGGCCGTGCTGTTCGCGCGCGAAGGCGCCGACGTCGCCATCGCCTACCTCAGCGAAGACCGCGATGCGGAAGAGACGAAGCGCGCCGTCGAGAAGGAGGGCCGTCGCTGCATCGCCATGGCGGGCGACGTGAAGGATCCCGCGTTCTGCGAGGACCTCGTGGCCCACGTCATCGAGGCCTTCGGCCAGCTGGACGTGCTGGTGAACAACGCCGCGTTCCAGCAGCACAGCGCCCGGCTGGAGGACATCACCGACGAACACCTGCAGGAGACGCTGCAGACCAACATCGGCGGCTACTTCCACATGGCGCGCGCCGCGCTCCCGCACATGCGCAAGGGCGGCAGCATCATCAACACGGGGTCCGAGACCGGGCTGTTCGGCAGCAAGCACCTGCTCGACTATTCGGCGACCAAGGGCGCGATCCACGCCTTCACCCTGTCCCTGGCGAGCAACCTGCTGGAGCGCGGCATCCGCGTGAACGCCGTGGCGCCCGGCCCGGTGTGGACGCCACTGAACCCGGCCGACCAGGCCGCGGACAAGGTGGCGAAGTTCGGCCAGGACAGCGACATGGGACGCCCGGCGCAACCGGAGGAACTGTCGCCCGCGTACGTGTTCCTGGCGTCGCCGGTGTGCGCGTCCTACATCAACGGCGTCGTGCTGCCGGTGATGGGCGGCCCGCGCGGCTAGCGCGCCCGCGCAATCACCAGGAGAACAGCTTGAACCACGTGGTCGGCACTTCGCCCTTCGCCGGATCCATGTGCCCGTCGCCGTCGCGATCCACCAGGTAATAGGCCGGGCCGCGGAACGGCTCGACCTTCACCATGCGCAACTGGCCCTGCACGCGGTACTCGGTGACCACGTCGCCATTGTCCTCGGTGCGCACGGCGGCGATGGCGCCGTCGGGTATGGCGGGAACGTCGCCGGCGGCGTGCGATCCCGGGAGGCCGGCGCCGCCGGTCGCGCAGGCGCCCAGCAGCGTCGCCAGCAGCAGGGGCGCGGCGACGCGGAAGGCCGCGGGCAGGGCGGGCGTGGCGGGATTGCGCATGGCGTCGGTTCCGGCGTGGCGTGCGCGGAGTATGCGCCACCGCCGTGCATGCGGCGCGCAAATGCGGCGTACAGGGCAGGGCCCGCCCGGTAGAATCGGACCATGCCCGAGCAGACCGCCCACCGCCTCGTCCTGATCGACGGCTCGTCCTACCTGTACCGCGCGTTCCACGCGCTGCCGCCGCTGACCAACGCGGCAGGCGAGCCGACCGGCGCGCTGTTCGGCGTGGTCAACATGCTGCGCGCCACGCTCAAGGAGCGGCCCGACTGCGCGGCGTTCGTGGTCGACGCCCCCGGCAGGACGTTCCGCGACGACCTCTACCCGCAGTACAAGGCCAATCGCCCGCCGATGCCCGACGATCTGCGCGCGCAGCTGCAGCCGATGTGCGACATCGTGCAGGCCCTTGGCTTCCCGATCCTGCGCATCGACGGCGTCGAGGCCGACGACGTGATCGGGACGCTGGCGGTCGAGGCGGCGCGCGAAGGCAGCGTCGTCACCATTTCCACCAGCGACAAGGACTTCGCCCAACTCGTCGGCGGCTACGGAGAAGGCGGGCGGATCGAGCTGGTCAACACGATGAGCGGCAGCCGCCTCGACGGCGACGAGTCGATCGTCGCGAAATTCGGCGTGCCCGCGGCGCGCATCGTCGACCTGCTGGCGCTCATGGGCGACACGATCGACAACGTGCCCGGCATCGACAAGGTCGGCCCGAAGACCGCCGCGAAATGGCTGAACGACTTTGGCGACCTCGACGGCGTGATCGCCGCCGCGCCCGGCATGAAGGGCAAGATCGGCGAGAACCTGCGCGCCGGCGTCGAGCGGCTGCCGTTGAACCGGACGCTGGTGACGATCCGCACCGACGTCGCGCTCGAGTTGCCGGCGCGCGCGCTGGCGCTGCGCGAGCGCGACGTGGACGCGTTGCGCGGTCTGTACGCGCGCTACGGGTTCAACCAGGCGCTGCGTGAGCTGGAAGGCAACCTGGCGCCGGAGCCGGCACCGGGCGGGGGGATGCGCGGCACTGCCGCCGGCTACGCGCGCGCCGCCGCCGTCGTCGCGCCGGGCGGCGATGCGGCCGTGGACCCGGCGCTGTCCGCGCCGGGCGACTACGAAGCGATCCTCACCCGCGACCGCCTCGACGCCTGGATCGAAGCCCTGCGCGCCGCCGACGAGTTCGCGTTCGACACCGAGACCGATTCGCTCGACGCGCTGTGCGCCAACCTGGTCGGCCTGAGCTTCGCGGCCGAACCGGGCCGCGCCGCCTACATCCCGGTCGGCCATTCGTATCCGGGTGCGCCGGCGCAGTTGCCGAGGCAGGAGGTGCTGGACGCGCTGCGACCGCTGCTCGAGGACGCCGGCAAGCGCAAGCTCGGCCAGCACGGCAAGTACGACCTGCACGTCCTGCGCTGCCACGGCGTGGCCGTCGCCGGCTACGCGGACGACACGATGCTCGAGAGCTTCGTGCTCAACGCGACCGCGACGCGCCACGACATGGATTCGCTGGCCAGGCGCTACCTCGGCTACGACACCATCAAGTACGCCGACGTGGCGGGCAAGGGCGCCAAGCAGATCCCGTTCGCGCAGGTCGCGATCGACGATGCGACCCGCTACGCCGCCGAGGATGCCGACGTCACGCTGCGCCTGCATCGCGTGCTGGGCCCGCGCCTGGCCGCGGAACCGGCGCTGGAGCGCGTCTACCGCGACATCGAGATGCCGCTGGTGCCGGTGCTCGAGCGCATCGAGGCCAACGGCGTGCTGATCGACATGGACGAACTGCGCCGCCAGTCCGCCGACCTGTCGCGGCGCATGCTCGAACTGCAGCAGCAGGCCACCACGCTGGCGGGGCGCACGTTCAACCTGGATTCGCCGAAGCAGGTGTGCCAGCTGCTGTTCGAGGAGCTGAAGCTGCCGGCGCTGGTGAAGACGCCGGGCGGCCAGCCTTCGGCGAACGAGGAAGCGCTCGCCGCGATCGCCGACCAGCACGAGCTGCCGCGGGTGATCCTCGACTACCGCAGCCTGGCCAAGCTGCGCAGCACCTACACCGAGAAGCTGCCGGAGATGGTGAATCCCGGCGACGGCCGCGTGCACACGAGCTACCACCAGGCCGGCGCCGCGACCGGCCGGCTCGCCTCCAGCGATCCGAACCTGCAGAACATCCCGATCCGCACGCCCGACGGCCGCCGCATCCGCAAGGCCTTCGTCGCGCCGGAAGGCCGCCGCATCGTCGCCTGCGACTACTCGCAGATCGAGCTGCGGATCATGGCGCACCTGTCGCAGGACCCGGCGCTGGTGCGCGCCTTCGAGTCCGGCGCCGACATCCACCGCGCCACCGCCGCCGAAGTCTTCGGCAAGGCGATCGACGCGGTCGAGCCGAACGAGCGCCGCGCCGCCAAGGCGATCAACTTCGGCCTGATGTACGGCATGAGCGCGTTCGGCCTGGCCAAGCAGCTCGACATTTCGCGCGGCGAGGCGCAGGACTACATCGCGCTGTATTTCAGCCGCTACCCGGGCGTGCGAGATTTCATGGAAGCCACGCGGCAGCAGGCGCGCGAGCGCGGCTACGTGGAAACCGTGTTCGGCCGGCGCCTGTACCTGGCCGACATCCAGGCGCGCAACCAGGGCCTGCGCGCGGGCGCCGAGCGCGCCGCGATCAACGCGCCCATGCAGGGCACGGCCGCGGACATCATCAAGCGCGCCATGATCGACATCCACGGCTGGCTCGCGGGCCAGCACCGCGCGGACGCCGCTCCGCCGGCGCTGATGGTGCTGCAGGTCCACGACGAACTGGTGTTCGAGGTGGACGCCGGCTTCGTCGACACCCTGCTCGCCGAGGTGCCGCGGCGCATGGCCGCGGCCGCGGAATTGCGGGTGCCGCTGGTGGTCGATTCGGGCGTCGGCGCGGACTGGGACGAGGCCCACTGACGCAGCGCCGCCGGGGAATGAATCGGTCCTGAACCCAACGGTTTTTTAACCCGGATCTTCACGAACCATCCATGTGGCCGGTGGTCATATAGACCGCGACGGATGCAACGTCCGTCGTGTGATCACCTCCCCTCCCCTGGAGTGATCCCCCCGGAACGGATACCCCTCCCCAGGGTCCGTTCCCCGGCCCCGCTAGCCCTCCCCCTGGCTATGCGGGGCTTTTTTTTGCGCCGCAGGCGCAGGAAAAAAGCCCCCCAAAATCTTGGCGGGGGGTTTCCGGCCAGGCCATCGTCCCTGGCGCCAAAACTTTGGGCCCCACGCTCGCGCCTTACATCCCCCGCGCCTGTCGGCGCGCCCCCCTTGGGAAGGGGGGCTGTTCCTTCGGGCGGAGTTCGTGAGGGAAGGGGGCTGTTGCTCGGATTTCGTGACCGGGGGCAGGCAGGGGGTGTGGGATGCTGGCCGCATCGAAGATGGCGGGAGCGGGGTGATGGGCGAGGTCTGGGGGTTGTCGGCGCCGTGGTGGGTGTTCGTGTTCCGGGCGCTCGTGGTGTACGTGCTGGTGATGGTGCTGGTACGCATGTCGGGGAAGCGGGCGGTGGGGCAGTTCACGCCGTTCGACCTGGTGCTGCTGATCCTGATCGGCAACGCGGTGCAGAACGGGCTCAACGGCGGCGACAACTCGCTGACCGGGGCGGTGATCCTCGCCGCCACGCTGATCCTGCTGAACCTGGGCGTGGCCTACGTGACGGCGCGGTCGCAGCGCGCCGAACGCATCATCGAAGGCGTGCCGATGGTGCTCGCGCGCGACGGCGTGGTGTTCGAGGACGTGCTGCGCCGCGAACTCGTGAGCCTGGACGACTTCCACGAGGCGCTGCGGATGAACAACCTCGCCGATCCCGACGACGTCGCGCTGGCGCTGCTGGAGACCAACGGCAGCATCAGCGTGGTGCCCAAGGACGCCGGCGGCGTCGAGCGCGCGG
>CBIHRR010000106.1:0-7403 GCA_966212495.1 uncultured Gammaproteobacteria bacterium | reverse complement strand
CACCGAGTCGACCATCGACAGCACGCGCTCGACCTCGCCGCCGAAGTCGGCGTGCCCGGGCGTGTCCACGATGTTGATGCGGTTGCCCTGCCAGGTGATGGCGGTGTTCTTGGCCAGGATGGTGATGCCGCGTTCCTTCTCCTGGTCGTTGCTGTCCATCACGCGCTCGGCGAGCACGGTGCGTTCGTTCAGCGTGCCCGACTGCTTCAGCAGGCAGTCGACGAGGGTGGTCTTGCCGTGGTCGACGTGGGCGACGATGGCGATGTTGCGGAGGCGTTCGATGGACATGTTCTTGGGCGGGAGCGGAAGGGACGCCATCGGGGCCGGACGACGCCCTTCGGAAGGGCGCCAGGACGGGTTCCGGGGGCAGCCGGTTATTATAGCGGGCTGCCGGGCCGCCCGTCGGGCCCGCGGTTCATCTTTCCCCCGGCCATTCCCAGGAGTCCCCATGTCCCTGTTCGCCACCTTCGACACCGACCGCGGCCCGATCAAGGTCGAGCTGTTCGCCGACAAGGCGCCGCTGACCGTCGCCAACTTCGTGAACCTGGCCCGCCGCGGCTTCTACGACGGCCTGTCCTTCCACCGCGTGATCGCCGACTTCATGATCCAGGGCGGCTGCCCCGAGGGTTCGGGCCGCGGCGGCCCGGGCTACAAGTTCGAGGACGAGGCCAGCAACGGCGTCGGCCACGAGCGCGGCGTCCTGTCCATGGCCAACGCCGGTCCGAACACCAACGGCAGCCAGTTCTTCATCACCCACGTCGCCACCCCGTGGCTCGACGGCAAGCACACCGTGTTCGGCAAGGTCGTCTCGGGCCTCGAGGCGGTCGACGCGGTGAAGCAGGGCGACCAGATCCGCAAGGTCACGATCGAGGGCGACGCCGACGCCGCGCTGGCCGCGAAGGCCGACCGCGTCGCGGAGTGGAACCGCATCCTCGCGGCCTGACCCCGTCGAGCCGACCGATGGTCGGCTCCGCGGTGCCCGAGCCGACCACGGGTCGGCCCTACCCCCGCATGCTAAAATCACGGGCTGCGCCAGCGCCCTTTCCCACGAGGTCCCGCATGCCCGGTTTCGCAAGTCGCATCGGTCGCGCCAAGCCCAGCGCGATCATGCTGGTCGCCGACAAGGCCAAGCGCCTGAAGGCCGAAGGCCGCGACATCATCAGCTTCTCGATCGGCGTCCCCAACTTCCTGCCCGGCGAGAACGTCTACGCCGCCGCGCGCGACGCCCTCTCCCACGATTCCGGCCAGTACGGCAGCAACCGCGGCAGCGACGCGCTGCTCGACGCGTTCCTCGCGCACATGGCGGAGATCGGCCTCACCGGCTACACCCGGGCGAACCTCGCGACCGGCATCGGCGCCAAGCACGTGCTCTACAACCTGGCCGAAGCGCTGCTCGACGAGGGCGACACCATCGCCTTCGCCGTGCCGTACTGGACCAGCTACCTCGACATCGCCGAGATCGTCAACGCGAAGATCGACCTGCTGCCGTGCCCGGCCTCGCAGGACTACAAGCTCACCCCGGCGCAGCTCGACGCGGCGCTGGCGAAGAAGCCCAAGGTGTTCCTGTTCAACAACCCGTCGAACCCGACGGGCATGGTGTACACGAAGGCCGAGATCGCAGCGCTCGCCGACGTCATCGCGAAGCACCCCGACACCTGGGTGATCACCGACGACATCTACAACCGCATGGTGTTCGACGGCGTGGGCTACCACAACTTCGTGATGGCGCGGCCCGAGTTGCGCGATCGCGTGGTGTTCGTGGATTCGCTGTCCAAGACCTACGGCATGCCCGGCTGGCGCGTCGGTTTCATGGCCGGCCCGGAATCCGTGGCCAAGGCCGTGGTGACGATGAACTCCAACCACATCACCAACCTGCCGGAAGTGACCACGGCCGCCGCCGTCGCCGCGATGACCGGCCCGCAGGACATCCCGCGCGCCAAGTGCGCCGAGTTCGCGGCCAAGCGCGACCAGGTGATGGCGATGTTCGACAGCGTGCCGGGCGTCACCTGCCCGCGTCCCCAGGGCGCGTTCTACGTGTTCCCGGACGTCAGCGCCTACTTCGGCAAGACCCACGGCCCGACCGGGCTGAAGGTCGACGACGACGTGTCTTTCTGCAACGCGCTGCTGGAAGCCAAGGGCGTCGCCTGCGTGCCGGGCTCGGCGTTCGGCGAGCCGCGCGCGCTGCGCATCAGCTACACCTGCCCGACGCCGCAGCTCGCGCCCGGCCTGGAACGCATCCGCGAGTTCTTCGCCGAGCTCGCCTGACCCCGCTCATTCCAATTTTCCGACGCAACGCACTTTCCAACGCTTCCCCACGGAGTCCCCATGAAGTCCCCCGTTCGAGTCGCCGTCACCGGCGCCGCCGGCCAGATCGGCTACGCCCTCCTGTTCCGCATCGCCTCGGGCGAAATGCTGGGCAAGGACCAGCCGGTCATCCTGCAGATGCTGGAACTGCCGATGGAGAAGGCGCAGGCCGCGCTCCGCGGCGTGATGATGGAACTCGAGGACTGCGCGTTCCCGCTGCTCGCCGGCATGGTCGGCACCGCTGATCCGATGGTCGCGTTCAAGGACGCCGACTACGCGCTGCTCGTCGGCGCGATGCCGCGCGGCCCGGGCATGGAGCGCAAGGACCTGCTGCTGAAGAACGCCGAGATCTTCACCGCGCAGGGCAAGGCGCTCGACGCCGTCGCTTCGCGCAACGTCAAGGTGCTCGTGGTCGGCAACCCGGCCAACACCAACGCGTACATCGCGATGAAGTCGGCGCCCTCGCTGCCGGCGAAGAACTTCACCGCCATGCTGCGCTTGGACCACAACCGCGCGCTGTCGCAGCTCGCGAGCAAGGCCGGCGTGGCGGTCGGCGACATCGAGAAGATGGTGGTGTGGGGCAACCACAGCCCGACGATGTATCCCGACTACCGCTTCGCCACCGTCGACGGCAAGTCGCTGAAGGACATGATCGGCGACGAAGCCTGGAACGCGGACACCTTCATTCCGGTCGTCGGCAAGCGCGGCGCCGCCATCATCGAGGCGCGCGGGCTGTCGTCGGCGGCGTCGGCGGCGAACGCGGCGATCGACCACATGCACGACTGGGCGCTGGGCACCAACGGCAAGTGGGTGACGATGGGCGTTCCGTCCGACGGCAGCTACGGCATCCCCGAAGGCGTGATGTACGGCGTGCCGGTGACCTGCGCCAACGGCGAGTACACCCGCGTCGAAGGCCTGCCGGTCGACGAGTTCAGCCGCGCGCGCATGGACAAGACCCTCGCCGAACTCGAGGAAGAGCGCGCCGGCGTGGCGCACCTGCTGTAAGGCCGCGCCACCTGCTGCAAGCCGGAAGGGCTGGCCTCGTGCCGGCCCTTCCTGCGTCTGGACCATGAGCCACCTATACTGCGGCCGGGGCCAGCCCGCGGCTGAAGCACTGCCAGCACTCAGAAGCTCAAGGTTTCCATGCCATGACCGATTTCTGGCAACGCCTCAGGCAACGCAAGCTGGTGCAATGGGCGGTGGCCTACGTGGCCGCGGCATTCGCGCTGCTGCAAGGCATCGACATCGTCGCCCAGCAGTTCGGCTGGGCGGAGGCACTGCAGCGTGGCATCACCCTGGCGATGGTGCTGGGCTTCTTCGTCACCCTGGTCCTGGCCTGGTACCACGGCGAGCGCGGCGCGCAGAAGGCATCGGGCACCGAGTTGCTGGTGCTTTCGCTGCTGCTGGTGGTGGGTGGCGGGTTGCTGTGGAAGTTCGCGCCGGGTGCCACGGACCACGCGATGGCGCCGGCGACGCAGCCAGCATCGGCCGCGGCGGCAAGGCACGTTGCTGCCATCCCCGCCAAATCCATCGCCGTGCTGCCGTTCGAGAGCCTGTCCGGCGACAAGTCGAACGCCTACTTCGTCAGTGGCATGCAGGACATGATCCTGACGAGCCTGTCCAAGCTGGACGGCCTGAAGGTGATCTCGCGCACTTCCACCGAGCGCTACGCGAGCCGCCCGGAAAACCTGAAGCAGGTCGGCGCCGAACTCGGCGTGGCGCACATCCTCGAGGGCAGCGTGCAGCGCGCCGGCGATCGCGTGCTGATCAACCTGCAGCTGATCGACGCGCGCACCGATGGGCACCTGTGGGCCGAAAGCTACGAGCGCGACATCGCGGACGTGTTCAGCGTCGAGCGCGAAGTCGCGGGGGCCGTCGCCACCGCGCTGCGCGCCAGGCTGATGCCCGCGCGGGCCGCGGCGATGGGCCACGCGCCGACCGCGAGCCCCGCCGCCTACGACCTGTTCCTGCGCGGCGAATACGAAGCGCGCAAGTTCATCGGGTCGAGCGACGATGCCGACATCCGCGATGCGATCGCGCACTACGAGGCGGCGGTGGCTGCCGATCCGCGCTTCGCGCTGGCCTTCGCGCGGCTCGCGCGCGCGCGGCTGCTGCTGTACTGGTCCGGCAACGACACGGTGCCGGACGCGGGGACGGCTGCAGACGCGCGCGAAGCCGCGGCACATGCACGGCAGCTGATGCCCGGGCTGCCGGAAGCGGGCCTCGCGATGGCGGACGTGGAATACCGGCTCGACCTGGATTTCGCCGGCGCGCTCGCGTCCTACGACGCGGTGCTCGCGCAGCGCCCGCAAAGCGCCGACGCGCTGAGCGGGAAGGCGCAGGCCTTGCGTCGCCTGGGGCGCTACGACGCATCGATCGCGGCGTTTTCCGCGGCCATGACGGTCGATCCGCGCGACAGCGCACCGGTCACCGATCGCGGCATCACGCGTTTCCTCGCCGGCGACCTGCGCGGGGCCGAATCCGACCTGCGACGCGCGATCGCCCTGAACCCCGGCGACGATTACGCGGCGGCCAACCTGTCGATGCTGCTGCTGTATCGCGACGGCGCACCCGACGCCGCGCGGGCGGTCCTGCAGGGGGACTCGCAGCTCAGCGCCATCACGCGCATGCAGACGCTCGTCTGCCAGCGGCGGTTCGACGCGGCATTCGCGGCGCTCGAGCAGCCCGGGGCGGGCGACGGCAGCGTCCTGGCCCCGATCGTAGGCCAGGCCCAGATCCTGGCGTACATGGGCAAGGTGCAGGACGCGCGACAGCTGCTGCTGCCCAGGATGCCGGGCTTTCGCCGGCAGCTGGAGGCGCTGCCCGTCAATTCCGGTGGCGGCCAGGTCCCGCGCTTCGCCGTGGCGATGGGCGAAGCGCTGCTGGGCGACGGCACGCAGGCCGAGCGGCTGGTTCGACAGGGGCTGGGCCTCGTGCCGCCGCAAAAGGACCTCGCCAACGGTTCGCTCGGCCTGGGCCATGCCGCCCGCGTGTACGCCATGCTCGGCCGCAGCGAGCTGCTGCTGCCGATGCTCGCGCGCATCCGTGCGCTCGACGGCACCGACACGATGACGTCCGCCGCGAACCTGCGACTGGACCCGGTCTGGGACAAGGTCCGGGCCGATCCGCGTTTCCAGGCCGAGATCGACCGCTTCGCGGCGAAGCAGGCAGCGCTCGCGGCGCGGTACGAGGCGAAGTGAGGCGGGCAAAATCCGCTAAAATGGCGTTTTCGCCGGAGTCGACATGGGCGCTCTCCCATCGCGGGGCGCGGTATTCCGCGCCGCACTGGACCAGGAATCACCGCTGCAGGTGATGGGCGCCATCACCGCCTACGCCGGCCTGATGGCCAAGCGCGTCGGTTACAAGGCGCTGTACCTGTCCGGCGGCGGCGTCGCCGCCAATTCGCTCGGCGTGCCCGACCTCGGCATTTCGACGATGGAGGACGTGCTCACCGACGCGCGCCGCATCGTCGACGCGACCGGCATGCCCTTGCTCGTGGACATCGATACCGGCTGGGGCGGCGCGTTCAACATCGGCCGCACCATCCGCAGCTTCGAGCGCGTCGGCGTCGCCGCCGTGCACATGGAGGACCAGGTCGGCCAGAAGCGCTGCGGCCATCGCCCCGGCAAGGAAGTGGTGCCGCGCGAGGAGATGGTCGACCGGATCAAGGCGGCGGTGGACGCGCGGACGGATCCCGGTTTCGTGGTCATGGCGCGCACCGACGCCGCCGCCGCCGAGGGCGTCGACAGCGCGATCGAGCGGGCGGTCGCCTACGTCGAAGCCGGCGCCGACATGATCTTCCCCGAGGCAATGGGGACGCTCGACGACTATCGCCGATTCAAGGCCGCGGTGAAGGTGCCGATCCTGGCCAACCTCACCGAGTTCGGCAGCACGCCGTTCTTCACCACCGACGAGTTGCGCGGCGCCGGCGTGGACATCGCGCTGTACTGCTGCGGCGCCTACCGGGCGATGAACAAGGCGGCGCTGGACTTCTACGAAACCGTGCGCCGCGACGGCACGCAGAAGCACATCGTCGGCAAGCTGCAGACCCGCGACGAGCTCTACGACTTCCTGGGCTACCACGCCTACGAGGACAAGCTCGACGCGCTCTTCAAGAAGGAAACCAAATGACCGAGCAAGCCACGGCCCCCAAGCCGAAGAAGTCCGTCGCCCTGAGCGGCACGCCCGCCGGCAACACCGCGCTGTGCACGGTCGGCCGCAGCGGCAACGACCTGCATTACCGCGGCTACGACATCAAGGACCTGGCCACCCGGTCCACGTTCGAGGAAGTCGCGCACCTGCTGGTGCATGGCGCGCTGCCGACCGCGTCGCAGCTGAACGCGTACAAGGCGAAGCTCAAGCGCCTGCGCGGCCTGCCGGCGATCGTCGCCGAGGCGCTCGAACTGGTGCCGGCGAACGCGCACCCGATGGACGTGCTGCGCACCGGCTGTTCGGTGCTGGGCACGGTGCTGCCCGAGCGCGAGTCGCATCCGGCCAGCGAGGCGCGCGACATCGCCGACCGGCTGATGGCGAGCTTCGGCTCGATGCTGCTGTACTGGTGGCACTTCACCCGCAACGGCCGCCGCATCGATTGCGAGACCGACGACGACTCGATCGCCGCGCACTTCCTGCACCTGCTGCATGGCGAGCCGCCGTCGAAGCTGCACGCCGACTCGCTCGACAAGTCGCTGGTGCTGTACGCCGAGCACGAGTTCAACGCATCCACCTTCACCGCGCGCGTCATCGCCGGCACCGGCTCCGACATGCATTCGTGCATCACCGGCGCGATCGGCGCGCTGCGCGGCCCGAAGCACGGCGGCGCCAACGAGGTGGCGATGGACATCATCAGCCGCTACGCCACGCCCGACGAGGCCGAGGCCGACATCCGTGCGCGCATGGAGCGCAAGGAAATCGTGATCGGCTTCGGCCACCCGGTCTACACCATCGGCGACCCGCGCAACCCCATCATCAAGGAGCTCTCGCGCAAGCTGTGCGCGGACGGCGGCAACCAGGCCCTGTTCGACATCAGCGAGCGCATCGAGACCCTGATGATGGACACCAAGAAGATGTTCCCGAACCTCGACTGGTACAGCGCCAGC
>CBIHRR010000105.1:0-7423 GCA_966212495.1 uncultured Gammaproteobacteria bacterium | reverse complement strand
GGATTCACGCCGGTCCCCGGACCGGACCCCTCGCATCCGCGGCGACCCCGCACGAAGCCCGCAGAGCGTGCTCCAGCGCAGGCGACTATGCTTTGCGGATGGGCGACGAGACGAAAACGGTGGACGGGAAAGGCGGCGCCGGCGCGCAAGGGAAGGCGCGGGCGCTGGTCGGCTGGCGGATGCTGGCGCTCGCGTACGACGCGCTGCCCGCGCTCGCGCTGTGGATGCTGGTGTCGGCCGCGTTCACGCTCGGCTACACGTTCCTCGGCCACCACGATCCACACCAGAACATCCGTCCGTTCTCGCTGCTCGCATGGCTGCTGTGGGCGGCGTGCTGGCTCGCGTCGGGCGCGTACGCGATCGCGAGCTGGCGCGGGGGCGGGCAGACGCTCGGCATGCGGCCGTGGCGGTTGCGCCTGTCGACGGCCGATGGCGGCGCGCCCGGATGGCGGGCGCTGGCGATCCGTTACGCGGTCGGCACGCTGTCGCTGCTGGCCGCGGGGCTCGGGTTCTGGTGGGCGTGGTTTCACCGCGACGCGCTGGCCTGGCACGACCGCGCCAGCGGCACGCGGCTGCAGCGACTGCCCAAGCGTTCGCGCGGCGGCTGACGTGGCCGCGAAGGCATGACCGCCAAGGAGCCCGCGCGCAGCGCGCAGGGACGCGGCTCGCCCGCCGACCGGCGCCGCGACGCGCTGGCCCTGCCGCCGCTCGACGACGCGGACGCAGCCCTGATCGAAGCCTTCCTCGACGCGACCTGGGCCGAGTCCGGGCTCGCGCGCCAGAGCCTCGCCGGGTACCGGCGCGACCTCGAGGGCTTCGCGCGCTGGCGCAACGGCGCCGGCGGCGGGCTCGCCGGCGCGGATCGCGCCGCGCTGTTCGACTATCTCGCGTATCGCACCGGCGCCGGCTATTCGCCGCGCAGCAACGCGCGCCTGCTGTCGGCGCTGCGCGCGTTCTTCGCGCATGTGCTGCGGCGCGGGCAGCGCAGCGACGATCCCTGCGCGCAGCTCGATCCGCCGGGGCGCCCGCGCGTGCGCCCGCGGGCCGTGCCCGCCCGCGGGGGCGCGGCGTTGGGGGGGGCGCGGGCCCGGGGCCCCCCGCGCGGCCGCCGCGACCGCGCGATGCTCGAGCTGATGTACGCCTGCGGACTGCGCGTGAGCGAGCTCGTCGACCTGCCCGCGACGGCCGTCAACCTGCGCCAGGGCGTGCTGCGCGTCACCGGCAAGGGCAGCCGCGAACGCCTCGTGCCGCTGGGCGAGGAAGCGCGCCACTGGCTGCAGCGTTACCTCGACGAAGCGCGCCCGCAGTTCGCGGGCAAGCGTTCGCCCACGCCGCTGTTCCTGGTGCCGGACGCGGAGGCGCTGAACCGGCAGGCGTTCTGGGCGCTGGTGAAGCGCCACGCCGCCGCCGCGGGCATCGATCCGGCGCGGGTCAGCCCGCACGGCCTGCGGCACAGCTTCGCCACGCACCTGCTGAACCACGGCGCCGACCTGCGCGTGCTGCAGATGCTCCTCGGCCACAGCTCGCTGTCGACGACGCAGATCTACACCCTGGTCGCCCGCGAGCACCTCAAGCGCCTGCACGCGCAGCACCATCCGCGCGGCTGAAGCGGCTGAACCGGCCGTCCGGGCCCGCCGATCCGGACCGGGGCGGCGGCAGGGGGTATGCGACAATCCGGGCATGAAAACGATCCTCGCGCTGCTCCTGGCCACGGCCAGCCTGTCCGCCTGCGCCCAGGAGCCGTCGCCTGCCGCCGCGGCATCGAAGCCCGCTGCCGCGTCGAAGGCGGCCACCCCCGCGATCGCGCCCGGAAGCGCCGCCGCGCGTGCCCGCGATGCCGTGCGCTCGATCGACCCGAACATCGCCATCGAACAGGTGTCGCCCGCGCCGATGCCGGGCTTCCAGGCCGTGATCGTCGGCGGGCAGGTGCTCTACGTCAGCAATGACGGCAAATACCTGATCCAGGGCACCCTGTACGACGTCGGCGCGCGCCGCAACCTCGGCGAGGACGCGATGAAGAAGCTGCGCGTCGAGCTGCTGCGCAGCGTGCCGGCGTCGGACCGCATCGTGTTCGCGCCGAAGGACCCGAAGTACACCGTCACCGTGTTCACCGACGTGGAATGCGGCTACTGCCGCAAGTTCCATTCGCAGATCGCCGAATACAACAAGCTCGGGATCGCGGTGGAGTACCTCGCGTTCCCGCGCATGGGCCTGGGCAGCGCGGATTTCCGCAAGATGGTGGCGGTGTGGTGCGCGCCGGACCGGCGCAAGGCGCTGACCGACGCGAAGAACGATCGCAACGTCGCGGCCGGCAACTGCACCAACCCGGTGACCATGGAATACGAGCTGGGCCGCCGCGCCGGCCTGACCGGCACCCCGATGGTGCTGGCGGCCGACGGCACCCAGCTCGGCGGCTACCTGGCCCCGGAGCAGCTGCGCGCCGCCCTCGACGCGCTCGCCGCCGGCGGCAAGCCCACGGCCAGCGGGGCGGTCGGGTTACAATAAGGGGCCCCGTCCCGTACGGTTCACACGGTTCCCGCCGACACCTGCCGGACATGACCGCCACAGTCCTCGAGGGCCTGCCAGCCCTCTCGCCGTTCCGCCGCGAGCGGCTGCAAGCCAGGCTCCAGGCCATCGCCCCCGACCTGCGCGTGCTCGGCGCCTGGCACGCCTACTGGATCGAACCCGAAGCCGGTGCCGTACCGGACCCGGTCGCGCTGCAGCGCATCCTGCAAGCGGATGCCGCGTTCGCCCCGTTGGCGCCTGGCGCGGTCTCGCGCTTCGTCCTGCCGCGGCTCGGCACGATCTCGCCTTGGGCGAGCAAGGCGACCGAACTGCTGCATGGCGCGCGCCTGCCGGTGAAGCGCGTGGAGCGCGGCACCCGCATCGACCTGGCCGGCTGGCCGGCGGACCCCGCACGGCAGGCGGCGGTGGCGAAACTGCTGCACGACCCGATGACCCAGTCGCTCGTCGCGACCCGCGAGGACGGCGCCGCGCTGTTCGGCGCGCCCGCGCGCGGCGCGCTGGAGCGGATCCCGCTGGCGTCGCTGGAAGCGGCCAACGCGCGCCTCGGGCTCGCCCTGGCCGACGACGAAATCGATTACCTGCGCGCGCGCTTCGGCGAAATGGGCCGCGACCCGAGCGACGTCGAGCTGATGATGTTCGCGCAGGCGAATTCGGAACATTGCCGGCACAAGATCTTCAATGCCAGCTGGACCATCGACGGCGTCGAGCAGTCGGGCAACGGCGGCAGGCCGGTCTCGCTGTTCGGCATGATCCGGCACACGCATGCGACGACGCCGGCGAACACGCTGTCGGCGTACAGCGACAACGCGGCGGTCGTCGCCGGGCTGCCCGCGCGCCGCTACCGCCCCGATCCCGACAGCGGCGAATACCGCGCGGAAGCGCTCGCCGACAGCGCGTTCTGCATCAAGGTCGAAACCCACAACCATCCCACCGCGATCGCGCCGTTCCCCGGCGCGTCGACGGGCGCGGGCGGCGAGATCCGCGACGAGGGCGCGACCGGCCGCGGCGGCAAGCCGAAGGCCGGCCTGACCGGCTTCAGCGTGTCGCACCTGCGCATCCCGACGCTGCCGCAGCCCTGGGAGGCGACGCGCGCGCTGAACCCGCGCATGGCGCCGGCGCTCGAGATCATGCTCGACGGGCCGCTCGGCGGCGCGGCGTTCAACAACGAGTTCGGGCGCCCGAACCTGCTCGGCTATTTCCGTTCGTTCGAATTGCACGAGGCCGACGGCCTGGTGCGTGCCTACGACAAGCCGATCATGCTGGCCGGCGGGCTGGGCGCGGTCGACCGGCCAATGGTGGCCAAGCATGCGCTGTCGGCCGGCGACGCGGTGGTCGTGCTCGGCGGGCCGGCGATGCTGATCGGCCTCGGCGGCGGCGCCGCGAGCTCGGTGGCGTCTGGCGAGAGCGCCGAGGACCTCGATTTCGCGAGCGTGCAGCGCGACAACCCCGAGATGGAGCGGCGCTGCCAGGAAGTGATCGACCGTTGCGTCGCGCTCGGCGAGCGCAATCCGATCGCGTCGATCCACGATGTCGGCGCCGGCGGCCTGTCGAACGCGATCCCCGAGCTGCTGCACGACTCCGGTGTCGGCGGCATGATCGACCTCGACCGCGTGCCGAGCGACGATCCATCGCTGTCGCCGCTGCAGCTGTGGTGCAACGAATCGCAGGAACGCTACGTGCTCGGCCTGCCGCAGGACCGCGTCGCCGAATTCGCCGCGATCTGCCTCAGGGAGCGGTGCCCGTTCGCCGTCGTCGGCGTCGCGACGCCGGAGGAGCGGCTGGTCGTGGGCTACCTGGGCGACGAAGGCGGGAACAGGGAACAGGGAACAGGGAACAACAGCACGTTCGCGGTGGATGACAGTTCCCCGTTCCCCGTTCCCCGTTCCCGCTCTTCCGCCCTCCACCCCATCGACCTGCCCATGGACGTCCTCTTCGGCAAGGCGCCGAAGATGCACCGCGACACCGCGCGGCCGGCCGCGGCACGCTGGCCCGCGCTCGACACGGGCGCGCTCGAGTTGCGCGACGCGGGCCTGCGCGTGCTCGCGCATCCGACCGTCGCGGCGAAATCCTTCCTCGTCACCATCGGCGACCGCAGCGTCGGCGGCCTGACCGCGCGCGACCAGATGGTCGGCCCGTGGCAACTGCCGGTCGCCGACTGCGCGATCACGCTGTCCGGCTACGACGGCACCGCCGGCGAAGCGATGGCGATCGGCGAGCGCACGCCGCTGGCGCTGCTCGACCCCGTCGCCGCCGCGCGCATGGCCGTCGGCGAGGCGATCACCAACCTGTGCGCCGCGCCGGTGGCCTCGCTCGATGCGATCAAGCTGTCCGCGAACTGGATGGCCGCCGCGGGGCACGACGGCGAGGACGCGCGCCTGTTCGACGCGGTGCGCGCGGTCGCGATGGAACTGTGCCCGGCGCTGGACCTGGCGATTCCGGTGGGCAAGGATTCGCTGTCGATGCAGGCGGCATGGAAGAGCGGGGAACGGGGAACGGGGAACGGGGAACAACAGCACAAATCGGTGTCGCCGGTGTCGCTGGTGGTGACGGCGTTCGCGCCGGTCGCGGACGTGCGCGAGCAGCTGACGCCGCTGCTGTCGCGCGAAGGCGAGACGGAGTTGTGGCTGATCGGCCTCGGTGCCGGGCGCCAGCGCCTCGGCGGCTCGATCCTCGCGCAGTGCCATCCGCAATCCGGCGGCGGCCAGGGCGGCCTGCCCGTGTTCCGCGGCGAAGGCGCGGGTGCCGGCGTGCCCGACCTCGAGGATCCGCGGCGCCTGCGCGCGTTCTTCGAACTCATCCGCGATGCGCGCCGCGACGGCCTGCTGCTCGCCTACCACGACCGTTCCGACGGCGGCGCCTTCGCCGCGCTCGCCGAGATGGCGTTCTGCTCGCACCTGGGCCTCGACATCGTGCTCGACGGCTGGGGCGCGGACCGCATCGAGGACGTGTTCCGCACGCTGTTCAACGAGGAGCTCGGCGCGGTCGTGCAGATCGCGTGCGAGGATCGCGCCGCGTTCGCAGACCTCGTGTCGCGCCACGGCCTGGTCGATTGCGCGCAGCGCATCGCGCGCCCGACGACCGCGCCGAAACTGCGCGTGCTCGACGACGGCGACGCGCTCGCCGAGTGGGGCTGGGAAGAACTCTTCGGCGCCTGGTGGTCCGTGACGCATGCGATGCAGCGACTGCGCGACAACCCCGAATGCGCGGACGAGGAGCGCGCCGCCGCGATGCGCTTCGACGCGCCGGGGCTGCGGCCGAAGCTCGCGTTCGATCCCGCCGAAGACATCGCCGCGCCGTACATCAATTCCGGTGCGAAGCCGAAGGTCGCGATCCTGCGCGAGCAGGGCGTCAACGGCCAGGTCGAGATGGCCTCCGCGTTCGAGCGCGCCGGCTTCCGCGCGTTCGACGTGCACATGAGCGACCTCGTCGCCGGGCGCGTCGCGCTCGACGGCTTCGCCGGCCTCGCGGCCTGCGGCGGCTTCAGCTACGGCGACGTGCTCGGCGCCGGCCGCGGCTGGGCCACCAGCATCCTCGAGCGCCCGGAGCTGCGCGACATGTTCGCGGCCTTCTTCGCGCGCGGCGACACCTTCTCGCTCGGCGTCTGCAACGGCTGCCAGATGATGAGCCAGCTGCGCGACATCATCCCCGGCACGGCGCACTGGCCGCGCTTCCTGCGCAACCGCAGCGAGCAGTTCGAGGCGCGCTTCGGCATGCTCGAAGTCGTCGAATCGCCGTCGCTGTTCCTGCGGGGCATGGCCGGCTCGCTGATCCCGGTGTCGATCGCGCACGGCGAAGGCCGCGCCGAATTCGCCGGCACCGTCGACGCCGCCGCCGCGCGCGTCGCGCTGCGCTACGTGCGCGGTGACGGCAGCGCGGCCGAGTCGTATCCGGCGAACCCGAACGGCTCGACCGACGCCGTCGCCGGCCTGGCCAGCGACGACGGCCGCTCGACCATCCTGATGCCGCACCCCGAGCGCACCCCGCGCAGCCTCAACATGAGCTGGTCGCCGGCCGGCTGGCCGGACGCATCGCCGTGGCTGCGCATGTTCCGGAACGTCCGCGCCGCCCTGGGGTAGCCAAGTCGTCACCCAAGACGCCAAGCGCCCCGGGACGCGCATAGAATGACGGCAACCCTGAAGAGGAACCCGGATATGGCTCCTGCACCGGTCACTGCCAAACAGGAAGTTGAAGAGCTGCTCGCGCATTTGCCAGACGACAGCACCCTGGACGACATCCAGTACCACTTGTATGTCCTGGAGAAGGTAAAGCGGGGGCGCGACGATATCGCGTCCGGTCGTCGCCAGAGCCAGGACGAGGCGCGAAAGCGGCTGGGCGGATGGCTGCCCCGGTAGGATGGTCGACCCAGGCGCTCGCGGATATCGAAGCGATCGCCCGCCATATCAGTCGCGATTCGCCCTACCACGCTGGCCGTGTCGTCGAAGCGTTCTTAGAGGCAGGCGACGCGATTGCCGCGCAACCGATGGCGGGTCGAGTGGTGCCGGAGTTGGGAAATCAACGGATCCGCGAACGTTTCGTCTACAGCTACCGCGTGTTGTACGAGGTTGGTGCCGCGCGCGTCGATGTTTTGGCGGTGATCCATGGTCGCCGGTTGCTCGATTCGATATAGGGTCACTGCGTCGATCGTGGAGGGCGGGTCAGGCTGGATGTCTGAGCGAAGGCCCCACGCTGATGGGCTACGACAACGCCGGCAACCTGGCCTGGTCGGCCAGCGGCCTGCCCAAGGACACCGACTGCAGCACCGACGGCAACACCACGGCGATCAACGCCCGCAAGGCGGTGCGCACCTACGACGCCCGCAACCGCATCGCGACGCTCACGTTCCCGGACGCCAACGGCAACCAGAGCTGGAGCTACACCCCCGACGGCCTGCCGGCGA
>CBIHRR010000104.1:0-7572 GCA_966212495.1 uncultured Gammaproteobacteria bacterium | reverse complement strand
CTTCTGCATGAACTGCACCCACAGCGCGCCGTCGGCGGTCTGCGCGATGTGCGGCGTGTTCGCCCAGTTCGCCATCAGCGAATCGCCGACCGCGATCGTGCGCGGCGCGCTCTGCCAGTGGCCGTCCTCGCCCGTCGCGACGAACTGCAGCGCGTTGCGGCGGCCTTCGACGCTGCTGATCCAGCTCAGCAGCAGGCGGCCGTCGGCGGTCGTGGCGAGATCCGGCTGCGCGGAACCGGCCGTGGACGGCAGCGGCCATTCGTGCACCACGTAGGGCTTGGCCGGATCGACGGGCGCGCCCCCCGCGGCACCCGCGGCCGTGGCCGCATCGGGCGCGCCGCGGTGGCAGGCGGCGAGCGCGAGCGGCAGCAGGAGGATGGCGAGTTTGCGCATGGTCGGGATTCCTTGCAGCCGACCAGGGGTCGGCTCTACGGGTGCGGGGTCAGGCGGCGCGGGCGCGCGCGAGGTGGACGAGCAGCAGCGAGATCGCCGCGGGCGTCATGCCCGGGATGCGTTGCGCCTGGCCGACGGTTTCCGGGCGCACGCGCTCGAGCTTCTGCCGCGCTTCCGCGGACAGGCCGTGGACCTGCGCGTAATCGAACGCGGGCGGGATGGCGGTGGTCTCGTTGCGGCGATGGCGCGCGATCTCGTCGTTCTGGCGCTCGAGGTAGCCGGAATACTTCACGCCGATCTCCACCTGCTCCGCGACGCTCGCGTCGTCGACCGCCGGGCCCAGCGCGGGCAGCGCGGCGAGCGCGGCATAGTCGAGTTCCGGGCGGCGCAGCAGGTCGAGCGCGTTGACCTCGCGCGACACCGGCACGCCCAGCGTCGCGACGACTTCGCGCCCGAGCGCGTTGTTGGGCGCGGCCCACAGCGCGCCGAGGCGCGCCGTCTCGCGCTCGATCGCCTCGCGCTTGCGCTCGAACGCGGCGAAGCGCGCGTCGTCGACGAGGCCGAGTGCGCGGCCGACCCCGGTGAGGCGCAGGTCGGCGTTGTCTTCGCGCAGCTGCAGGCGGTATTCGGCGCGCGAGGTGAACATGCGGTAGGGCTCGAGCGTGCCCTGCGTCACCAGGTCGTCGACGAGCACGCCGAGGTAGGCCTGGTCGCGCCGCGGCGACCAGGCCTCGAGCCCGCGCGTGTAGCGCGCCGCGTTGGCGCCGGCGAGCAGCCCCTGTGCCGCGGCCTCTTCGTATCCCGTGGTGCCGTTGACCTGGCCGGCGAAGAACAGGCCCGCAACGGCCTTGGTTTCCAGCGACGCCTTCAGCCCGCGCGGATCGAAGTAGTCGTATTCGATCGCGTAGCCGGGCCGGGTGATGTGCGCGGCCTCGAAGCCGCGGATCGAACGCACGAGTTCGAGCTGCACGTCGAACGGCAGCGACGTCGAGATGCCGTTCGGATAGATCTCCGCGACGTCGAGGCCTTCGGGCTCGACGAACACCTGGTGCGAGGCCTTGTCGGCGAAACGCACCACCTTGTCCTCGATCGACGGGCAGTAGCGCGGGCCGATGCCCTCGATCTGCCCGGAATACAGCGGCGAGCGGTGCAGCGCGCCGCGGATGATCTCGTGCGTGCGCTCGGACGTGTGCGTGATCCAGCACGGCACCTGCCGCGGATGGTCGTCGCGCGAACCCAGGAACGAGAACACCGGGCGCGGATCGTCGCCGGGCTGCACCTCCATCACCGAATAGTCGAGCGTGCGGCCGTCGATGCGCGGCGGCGTACCGGTCTTGAGCCGGTCGACGACGAACGGGCCGTCGCGCAGCTTCATCGCCAGCGCGGTCGCCGGCGCGTCGCCCATGCGTCCGGCGGCGTATTGCGTCTCGCCCACGTGGATCCTGCCCGCGAGGAACGTGCCGGCGGTCAGGACCACCGCCGGCGCGTCGAAACGCAGCCCGGTGCTGGTGATCGCGCCGCGCACGACGCCGTCCTCGATGACGAGGTCGTCGACGGCGGCCTGGAACACGAACAGATTCGACTGCGATTCCACCGCGCGGCGCACGAACGCGCGGTACAGCGCGCGATCGGCCTGGCAGCGGGTTGCGCGCACGGCCGGGCCCTTCGACGCGTTGAGCCGTCGCCACTGGATGCCGGCCGCGTCGGCCGCGCGTGCCATCAGCCCGCCAAGCGCGTCGATCTCCTTCACCAGGTGGCCCTTGCCGATGCCGCCGATGGCGGGGTTGCAGCTCATCGCGCCCACGGTCTCGATGTTGTGGGTGAGCAGCAGCGTGCGCGCGCCGGCGCGGGCCGCGGCCAGGGCGGCCTCGGTACCGGCATGGCCGCCGCCGACCACGATCACGTCGTAGGCGTGGAAGCCGGATTGGCGGGCGTTGCGGATGGGCATGTCCGGGGCAAGCATGTTCCGGGAGGGGCACCGGCTGACGCTGCGCGTCAGTCGCGACCCCGCGATTATCGCGCGATGGCGCCAATGCGGGCCGGAGCGGTGTGGAATGCGGGTTGGCACGCTTCCTGCGTACCCATCCCTGCACCCGGCGTGGCAACAGCGTCAGGGGCGCTCGGGCCGGGATGGAACAGGGCTGGCCAGCGCACGACGGGGAAGCACCGGGGGGCCGATGTCGGGGGGCATCGGCCCCCTACCCTTATCCGGCGCCGGCGATCCGGCAGGCATGACAGGGAGCCGACGCCCGTCGGAGAAGCGGAACAGGGGGGATCCGGAGAGCCCCGCCGGGCGTCGGCATGGAAGACCGTGACCTGCGGACGGCAGCGTGGGGCTGCGAAACCGGACGGCCGTGACCGGCCGCCAGCGTCATCGATAGCTTGGGGCGAGCGGCGGGCGCCGCGCAAGGGGACTCACGGCAGGGGATTGAGACGCCCGTCTCGTTTCCCGCCGCCGGCGCGCCGGATCGGCGCCACGCCTTCGACCCCTTCGACGCGACGGGGCTCGAATCGCATCGGCTGCGGCGGACGCTCGGCGGACCGGGCCGGGATCGGCCGCATGGGCGCGCGCTGCACCGGCTGCACCGGCTGGTCCTGGCGCTCCTGCCTCTCGAGCCTGCCAAGGTCGCGCCATGGCGGGCGCGGCCGGTCCGGGCGGTTCTGCGGCGGACGATCGTTGCCGCCGTCGTTCCCGCCGTGGTCGCCGCCACCGTGGCCCTGATGATCGTTGCCATGGCCGCCGTCGTGGCGCGGCGGGCGGCGCGGACCGTAATAGCCGTAGTAGCCGATGCTGCCGCCCCAGTAGGGCGCGCTGTAGTAGCCGGGATACCCGTAGCCCGGATATCCGTAGCCGTAGCCGTAATCGCCGTAACCGTAGCCACCGTAGCCGTACGGATAGGAATACTCGGTGGTCGGCTGGCCGTAGTAGTAGTCGCCATGGCCGCCCCGGTAGCCGTAGCTCACGCAGCCGGACAGCAGCGCGACGGCGATCGCGGGAAGGAGCAGCAGCTTGCGGGTCGATGGCTTCATGGCGGCGATTGTCCCCTGTCTTGCCATGCAGCATTGCCGCCGGGCATTGAATCGGTGCTTAATCCTGCCGATTGCGGCGGGGCGATTCCTGAACGGTTTACGATGACACATGGCTGACCCGACGCTGCCGACCTTCGACGACGTGCTCGCCGCCGCGGCGCGCATCGCTCCCCACGCCCACGTGACCCCGGTGCTGCGCTCGCGCGCGCTCGACGCGATCGCGGGCTGCGAGCTGCACTTCAAGGCCGAGCCGCTGCAGCGCGCCGGCGCGTTCAAGTTCCGCGGCGCGTGCAACGCGGTGTGGTCGCTCCCGGAGGATGTCGCCGCGCGCGGCGTGGTGACCCATTCCTCGGGCAACCATGGCGGCGCGCTGGCGCTCGCGGCGCGCACGCGCGGCATTCCCTGCCACGTGGTCGTGCCCGAGGGCGCGGTCGCGGCCAAGCTCGCGGCGATCCAGGCCTACGGCGCGATCCTGCACGCCTGCGCGCCGACGATCGCCGCGCGCGAGGAAACGGCCGCGCGCGTGCAGCGCGAGACGGGCGCGACCTTCGTGCATCCGTACACCGACCCGCGCGTCATCGCGGGCCAGGGCACCGCGGCGCTCGAGCTGCTCAATGCCACGGGCGGGCTGGACGCGCTGTCCACCCCGGTGGGCGGCGGCGGCCTGGCCTCGGGTTGCGCGCTGTCGATCGGCGCGCTGTCGCCGGGGTGCGAACTGCTGCTGGCCGAGCCGGCCGGTGCCGCGGATACGGCGCGTTCGCTCGCCGCCGGGCGGCTGGAGACCGACTTCGTGCCGGACACGATCTGCGACGGCTTGCGCGGCACGCTCGGCGCGCCGGACTTCGCGATCCTGCGCGCGAGCGGCGCGCGGGCGGTGGTGATCGACGATGCGCGCACGGTCGAGGCGATGCGGCTGCTGTGGACGCGGCTGAAGCTGCTGGTGGAACCATCGTCGGCGATCGCCTTCGCCGCGGTGCTCGACCAGCGCGCGCGGCTCGCCGGCAAGCGCGTCGGCGTGCTGCTGACCGGCGGCAACGTGGACCTGGACGCGATCGCGCAATCGTTCGCATCCGCATCGCGCGCGGCGATCGCATGATCCGCGCGAGGTTTGACCTGGCTCAAGGACGCGCCAGCCGCTCGGCGCGAACGTAACGATGGACGCGGCTTCCCGCCGCAAACCGAGGTATCCGATGACTCCCGCCATGCGTCCCCGCTATAGCGCCGGGCTCCGGCGCATCCACTGGCTCACCGCCGTGCTCGTCGCCGCCGCGTACCTGATGATCGAGCAGCGCGGCGTGTTCCCGCGCGGCAGCAGTGGCCGCACCTTCATGATGCAAGGCCATTTCTGGGCCGGGTTGACCGTGTTCGCGTTCGCGATGTGGCGGATCGCGCTGCGCCTGCGCCACGGCGCGCCGCCGATCACGCCGGCGCTGCCCGCATGGCAGGGCTGGCTGTCGCGCCTGCTGCACCTGTCGCTCTACGCGTTCGTGGTGGTGATGCCGCTGCTCGGCCTGGCCACCGCGTGGACGGACGGCAAGTCGGTGATGCTGCCGTTCACCGGCATCGCGCTGCCGCCGCTGCTGCCGGTCGACAAGCCGATCGCGCACCAGCTCGAGGACCTGCACGGCAGCATCGGCGAGGTCTTCTACTGGATCATCGGCCTGCACATCGTGGCCGGGCTCTACCACCACGCGTGGCGCCGCGACGACACCTTGCGCCGGATGCTCTGATGGCCTCGACGCGCCGCCTGCACGCTCCCGCCGCGTGGCTGGCCGGGCTGGCGCTCGTGCTGGCGTTGCTGCTGCCCGGCCTGCGCGGCATCTGGGACCCGGACGAAGGCCGCTACACCAACGTGGCGATGCACATGGTGGACAGCGGCAACTGGCTGGAGCCGCACCGCAGCCATGAAGTCGGGCACTGGACGAAGCCGCCGTTGACGTACTGGGCGATCGCGGCGAGCGTCGAAATCTTCGGGCGCAACCCGTGGGCGGCGCGGCTGCCCTCGGCGCTGTCGTACCTGCTGTGCGCGTGGCTGGCGTGGCGCATGGGCCGGCGGCTCCTGCCGCGCGCGGCGGATGAGCAGCCGGGATCCCCGGCAAGCGACGCCGCCCTGCTGGCCCCGCTCGTGTTCGCGACCATGCTCCTGCCGTTTGGCGCGGCCCAGCTCATCACCACCGATTACCTGCTCGCGGCCTGCGAGGCGCTGGCGATGTGGGGCTTCGTCGAGGCCCGCTTCGGCGATGGCGCGCGCGCGCGGCGCTGGCTGGCGCTGATGTGGGCGGGCTTCGGGCTCGCGTTCCTGTGCAAGGGTCCGCCGGGGCTGCTGCCCCTGCTGGCGGTGGTCGCGTTCGACCTGGCCACGCCGGCGGTCGCCGGCGACGGCACCCGTCGCGCGCGCGCGCGGCCCTGGTGGGCGCTGGCGCTGGTCGCGCGGGTGGCGTTGCCCTGGTACCTGGCGGTCGTCGTGCGCAATCCCGGACTGCTGCAGTACTTCGTCGGCGCCGAGGTCGTGGACCGCGTCGCCAGCGATGATTTCAACCGCCACGGCGAGTGGTACGGCTGGCTCGCGGTGTACGCGCCGACGCTGGTAGTGGGTACGCTGCCGTGGACGCCGGCGCTCTGGCGCTGGCTGCGCGGCCTGCCCGCGCGGCTGCGCGCCTGGCGCTCGCGCGATGGCCGCGCCGCGGATCGCGCCACCCTGCTGCTGTCGCTGTGGGTCGCGCTGCCGCTGCTGGTGTTCTGCATCGCGCGCTCGCGATTGCCGCTCTACATCCTGCCGCTGTTCGTGCCGATCGCGCTGCTGGCCGCGCGCCAGCTCGCGGCGGAAGGCCGCGCGTTGCCGAGGCGGCACTGGCTGCTGGCCTGGTGCGCACTGCTGCTCGCGCTCGAATTCGCGACCGCGCTCTGGCCGACGCACAAGGACGGCAAGGCCTGGCAGCGGGCGATCGCCGAACGCGCGCCCGGCCCGGTGACGCAGGTGAACATCGTCGACGACATGGCCCGCTACAGCCTGTACCTGCAGATGGGCGTGGACGTCGAGAAACTGTCGCTGCTGCCGCTCGAGGAGCCGCGCTTCGGCCCCAGCTACGACGAGGACGTCGCCGACGAACTGGGCGACGACTACGACCCGCACGCGATCTGGTTCACCAAGCAGCCGCATTTCCCCGTCGTGCAGGCGCGCCTGCACGCGCTCGGCTACGACGCCGTGCCGCAGGGCGCCGCGTACCAGGGGCGCACCCTCTTCCGCGTCCGCCCGCTCGCCGCGTCGCGCTGACCGAAACGTGAGCGTCAGCGGCGGCGGATGGGGATGCGGGCGGCGGGGAAGCTGGCGATCTCGGCGTCGCCATGGCGGATCGGCGCGCCGTGCTCGGGCGCCCATGCCATCGCGGTGATCGTTTCCCAGGTCGCGGGCAAGCCGGCGCCGGCGCCGGCCGCGGCGTCGGCGAATTCCGCGGCGTAGGCCTGCGCGGCGCGGGCGAAGCGCGCCTTGCCGGTGAGCGTGTGGCGGCGCGCGCGCAGCGCGTTGGTCGCGCCGAGCGTGCGCAGGTCGCGCACCAGCGCGGCGAGGTCGGCGTGGCGCGAGACGGTGATGTCGCGGTCGAGCACCGGGTCGCGGAAGCCGGCGTGCATCAGCGCATCGCCGAACTGCGCGATCGACGCGAACGGGCTGACGTGCGGCGCGTCGTCGCCGGCCGCGAAGGCGGCGCGCAGTTCGTGCAGCGTGTCCGGGCCGAACGTCGACACCATCAACAGGCCGCCCGGCCGCATCACGCGGCGGAACCCCGCGAAGACGGCGGGCAGGTCCTCGATCCACTGCAGGCACAGGTTGGAGAACAGGACGTCGATGCTGCCGTCGGCGAGCGGCAGCGCGCGCGCGTCGGCGGCGATGCGGTCGATGGCCTTGCGCAGGGGGCTCCGGCCCAGCAGGCCCCAGCGCCCGCGGCGGCGCGCTTCGCGCCGCCTCGGCAAGGCGAGGTCGGTCGCGAGCACGCGCGCCGTCGGCCCGCGCCCCCGCCACGCGGCCCCGGGTGGCCCTTAACCTCCCGGCGCGCCCCCCGGGCGGACCCCTGGCGGATTGCGGATTGCGGAATTCGGATGGTAAGCTATGCTGTCCCTCCTTCTTCGTCTTTAATTCCGCAATCCGCAATC
>CBIHRR010000103.1:0-7580 GCA_966212495.1 uncultured Gammaproteobacteria bacterium | reverse complement strand
TCTTCTCCTCGTCGAAGTAGTCCTCCAGCAGGCGCTGGTAGAACTGCTTGCGGTACAGGATGTCGAGGCCGAGCGTGGGTTCGTCGAGCACCAGCAGCTTCGCGTCGATCGCCATCACCAGCGCCAGGTGCAACTGCACGATCATGCCCTTGGACAGTTCGCGCACGCGCAGGTTGGGCTTGAGCTGGGTGTTGGCCAGGAAGCGCTCGCAGCGCGCGCGGTCGAAGCGCGGATGCACGCCGGCGACGAAATCGATGGCGTCGGCGACGCGGAGCCAGCGCGGCAGCACCGCCACGTCGGCGATGAAGCACACGTCGTTCATCAGGTCGTCGCGCTGGGTGCGCGGATCGCGGCCCAGGACGTCGAGCGAACCCTCGAACGGGATGAGGCCCAGGATCGCCTTCAGCGCCGTCGTCTTGCCGGCGCCGTTGGGGCCGATCAGGCCGACGATGCGCCCGGCGGGGATGGTGAAGTCGGCGTTGTCGAGCGCGACCTTGTTCTTGTAGGCCTTGCGCAGGCCCCGGGCGGTGACGACGTTGCGGGTGTCGGTCGCGTTCATCGCTGGCCTCCGTTGGCCTTGAGCAGGTCCTCGGCCATCAGGCCCAGGCGCTGGATGCGCTCGAGCACCAGCGGCCACTCCTCGGTGAGGAAGCGCTGGCGCTCGCTGGCGAGCAGCTTCTTCGATGCTTCTTCGGTCACGTACATGCCAAGTCCCCTGCGTTTCTCGACGAGCGCCTCGTCCGCCAGTTCCTGGTAGGCGCGAGACACGGTGATCGGATTGAGCTGGTATTCCGCGGCGACCTGGCGCACGGAGGGCAGGGCGTCGCCGGGCTTGAGTTCGCCCTCGAGCATCATCGCGATCACCCGCTCCTTGAGCTGGCGGTAGATCGGTGCGCCGTCGTTCCACTGGATCGGGCTCATCGCTCAGCTCCCGGTTGCGCGGCGCAGTCCCTGCGCGATGGAGAAATACGGAAGGGCGATCGCGCTGCGGGCGCGACGGGCGTGGCCGGCGTGCGGGGCGGCGGACGTGTCGGCCTCGACGCCGGCGACATCGGCCGTGGCGGCGTCCGGGGCGACAGCGTCCTGGGAGGCGGAAGCGACGAACACCGCGAAATCCGGTTGGACCGGCTGCGGCGGCGCACCCGCCAGCAGCATCAGGCCGAGCACCGCGGCAGTCGCCGAGAGCGCGGTCATCGTGTGCTGGAGCTTGCGGTTCATGGGGTAGGTCCTGCGCTGGGGTAACTGGTGTTGTATGCAACTATAACACCAAGACACGCACGGTCAAGGGGGAGGCCCCCCAACTGATGGCAGGGGTGGCGTTGCCGCGCCGGCCCCCTGACCGCGACAATGGACGACCATTTCCGCCCGGCCACCCCCGCCGGCGACCACTGGAGTCCCCGCATGACCCTGTTCGCGCGCGCCGCCGTCGCGCTTGTCCTCGCCGCCGCCGTCGCCGGCCCGGCCTCCGCCCAGAAGGCGCCCGCCCGGAAGCCCGCCGCCCAGGCCCAGGTCCGGCTCGATACCGACAAGGCGAAGGTGAGCTACCTGATCGGCATGGATGTGGGCAGGTCGCTGGCGCCCGCTGGTCCGGACATCGACATGGCCGCGTGCGAGCGCGCCATCCGCAACGGACTCGACGGCGGCAAGCCGCTGATCGCCGAGGCGCAGGCGCAGGCCGTGACCCAGGCGCTGATCGCGCGCGTCGGCGCGCGCAGCGGCAAGGCGCCTCCCGGCGCGCCGGTGCCCGAAGTGGCGAAGGACCAGGTCGGCTACCTGGTCGGCGCCGACGTCGGCAAGCGCCTTGCGCCGATCGCCGACGAGATCGACCTCGCGGTGCTGATGCAGGGCATGCGCGCATCGCTCGAGGGCGCGAAGCCGCTCATGGACGAGGCCGAAGCCAATGCCGTGCGCACCGCCTTTTCCGAGCGCATCAGCGCGAAGATGCAGGCGCAGGCCGCCGAGCTGGGCCGCAGGAACACCGCCGAGGGCGAAGCGTTCCTCGCCAGGCACAAGCTCGAGAAGGGCGTGTTCATTACGCCGTCGGGCCTGCAGTACATGGTGCTGCGGCAGGGCAGCGGCCAGCGCCCGGGTCCGCACGACCGCGTCCGCGTGAACTATCGAGGCACGCTGCTCGACGGCACCGAGTTCGACAGTTCCTACGCGCGCAACGCGCCGGCCGAATTCGGCCTCGACCAGGTCATCCCCGGCTGGACCGAGGGCCTGGGCCTGATGCCGGTGGGCAGCAAGTACAGGTTCTGGATTCCCGCGAACCTCGCCTACGGCGACCAGGGAACTCCGGGCGGCCCGGTCGGGCCCAATGCCACGCTGGTGTTCGACGTCGAGCTGCTCGCGATCCCGAACTGACGCACCCACGCCCATCATTCCTGCGCGCCCATCGCGCACCACGGAGCCACCCATGCAGACGTTCCCCCGCATCGCCGCGACCGCACTGGCCGCGTCCCTCGTCCTCGCCTTCGCCGCATGCAAGCCGGGCGCCAGCGGCGCCGCCAAGCCCGACGCGGCGGCCACCGCCGCGAAGCCGGACAAGGACGCGTTGCCCGGCCTGCCGACCGAGAAGGACCGCAACAGCTACATGGTCGGCATGGCGCTGGCGCGCCAGTTCGAGCCGATGAAGGACCAGATCGACGTCGATGTCGTCGTCAAGGCGCTGAAGACCTCGCTGGCCGGCGAGAAGACGCTGCTGACGACCGAACAGGCGCAGGCCATCGGCGAGAAGTTCCAGCAGCAGGTGCAGCAGCACCAGGTGGAGAAGGCGCTGGCCGAAGCGAAGGCGAACGTCGCCAAGGGCGCGGAATTCCTCGCCGCGAACGCGAAGAAGCCCGGCGTGCAGGTGACGGCGTCCGGCCTGCAATACCAGGTGCTGCAGGCCGGCACCGGCCCGAAGCCGAAGGCCACCGACGCGGTGCGCGTCAACTATCGCGGCACGCTGCTCGACGGCACCGTGTTCGACGACTCCGCGCAGCACGGCGGCCCGGCGGTCCTGCCGCTGCCGCAAATGGTCGATGGCTGGAAGGAGGGCATCCCGCTGATGCCGGTGGGCAGCAAGTACCGCTTCTGGATCCCGGCGAACCTCGGCTTCGGCGAGCAGGGCACGCCGGGCGGCCCGATCCCGCCCAACGCCACGCTGGTGTTCGACGTCGAGCTGCTCGGCATCGGTCCGCAGGGCAAGTGATGAAGGTCGCGATCTTCGGCACGGGTTACGTCGGCCTGGTCACCGGCACCTGCCTGGCCGAGGTCGGCCACGACGTGGTGTGCGTGGACGTCGACACGGCGAAGGTCGAAGGCCTCAACCGCGGCGTCGTTCCGATCTACGAGCCGGGCCTCACGCCGATGGTGAAGGCCAACCACGCGGCGGGCCGGCTGCGTTTCACCACCGACGCCGCGGCCGCGGTCGCGCACGGCGAGCTGGTCTTCATCGCGGTCGGCACGCCGCCCGACGAGGACGGCAGCGCCGACCTGCAGTACGTGCTCGCGGTGGCGCGCACCATCGGCGAGCACCTGGCGCGGCCGGTGGTGGTGGTCGACAAGTCGACGGTGCCGGTGGGCACCGCCGACAAGGTGCGCACGACGATCGCGACCACGCTGGCCGATCGCGGCGCGGACATCGCCTTCGACCTGGTCTCCAACCCGGAGTTCCTCAAGGAAGGCGCGGCGGTGGACGACTGCATGCGCCCCGACCGCATCGTCGTCGGCGCGGACAACCCGGCGGCGGTGGAGAAGCTGCGCCGCCTGTACGCGCCGTTCAACCGCAACCACGACCGCATCGTCGCGATGGACGTGCGCTCGGCCGAGTTGACCAAGTACGCCGCCAACGCGATGCTGGCGACGAAGATCAGCTTCATGAACGAGATCGCCAACATCGCCGAGCAGGTCGGCGCGGACGTGGAGGCGGTGCGCAAGGGCATCGGCTCCGATCCGCGCATCGGCTGGCACTTCATCTATCCCGGCGCCGGCTACGGCGGTTCCTGCTTCCCGAAGGACGTGCAGGCCCTGGCCATGACCGCGCGCCAGCACGGCATGCAGCCGCGCCTGCTCGATGCGGTCGAGGCGGTGAACGAGGCGCAGAAGGGCCACCTGTTCGAGCTCGTGCAACGCCACTATGACGCGGGCGAGGACGAAGGCGTGCGCGGCAAGACCTTCGCGGTGTGGGGGCTGGCGTTCAAGCCCGACACCGACGACATGCGCGAAGCCTCCAGCCGCCGCCTGCTCGCGCAGCTGTGGGAGGCCGGCGCCACCGTGCGCGCCTACGACCCCGAGGCGCGCGCAGAAGCCGGGCGCATCTACGGCGAGCGCGACGACCTTGTGCTGTGCGATTCGTCGGCCGGGGCGCTCGAGGGCGCGGACGCGCTGGTCGTGGTCACCGAATGGAAGCAGTTCCGCAGCCCCGACTTCGCCGCGCTGAAAGCCGCGCTGGGCGACGGCGTGGTGTTCGACGGCCGCAACCTCTACCAGCCCGACGAGGTCGAAGCCGCGGGACTGGCGTATTACGGCATCGGCCGCGGACGCTCGGTGGCGCGCGGATGAGCAGCGGCGACGCGCTCGAGCGGCGCCTGGTGGAACTGGAGACGCGCCTGGCGTTCCAGGAACATGCGATGGGCGAACTCAGCGACGCGCTCGCCGCGGCGCGGCTCGAATCCGCGCGCCTCGCCGAACGCTTGCGGCATGCCCTGGAAGACCTGAAGCTCTCTCGCGGCGACCTGATGGCCGACCCCGCGAGCGAACCGCCACCGCCGCACTACTGAAGCTTTTTCCATGAGCGATACCCTCCGCGACCAGTTGCTCGGCCTCGGCTTCAAGCCGCAACCGAAGCCCGAGCGAAAGCCGGCGCTCAAGCCCGCCGCCGATGCCGCGCGCAAGCCCGATGGCAGGCGCGGGGACGGCAAGCCCGGGCCGCGGGATGCGCGCAAGCCGCAGTCGCGCGGCAACCATCCGCAGTCGCGCAGCGGCAAGCCGCGCAGCGCGCAGGCGGACATCGACCTGGCCAAGGCCTACGCGATCCGCGCGCAGCGGGAAAAGGACGAGCGCATCGAGGCCGAGCGCCTGAAGCAGGAAGCCGCGCGGGAACGCCGCGAGGCCAGGGCGCGGCTGGCGGAACGGATGCAGGGCAAGGCGCTGAACGATCCCGCGGCCGACATCGCGCGCCACTTCGAGTACGGCGGCAAGATCAAGCGCATCCATGTGACCGAAGCGCAGCTGCGCGCGCTCAATGCGGGCGAACTCGGCGTGATCCAGCTCGACGGGCGCTACGTGCTGGTGGACGCGGCGACGCTGAAGCTGGCGGAGGAGACGTTCGCGCCCGCCGTCGCCTTGCGCGTGGATCCCGACGCGCCCGCCGGCGACGATCCCTACGCCGATCCGCAGTACCAGGTCCCCGACGACCTGGTCTGGTAGGCCGCGCCGCCCCTACTCGGGGTCGTAGTCGAGGTTCGACGCGAGCCAGCGCTCGGCCTGGCGCATCGGCACGCCCTTGCGCCGCGCGTAGTCGGCGACCTGTTCCTTCGACACGCGCCCGACCACGAAGTACTGGCTGCCCGGATGGCTGAAGTACCAGCCCGACACCGACGCGGCGGGATACATCGCCATGTGGTCGGTCAGGGTGATGCCGGTGTTCGCGGTCGCATCGAGCAGGCGGAACAGCGTCTGCTTCTCGCTGTGCTCGGGGCAGGCCGGATAGCCGGGTGCCGGGCGGATGCCGCGGTACTTCTCGGCGATCAGCGCGTCGGGCTCGAGCGCTTCATCGGCGGCGTAGCCCCACAGCTCCATTCGCACGCGCTGGTGGATGCGCTCGGCCAGCGTCTCGGCGAGGCGGTCGGCGAGCGCCTTCAGCAGGATCGCGTTGTAGTCGTCGTGGTCGGCCTGGAAGCGCTCCACGTGCCGCTCGATGCCCAGGCCCGCGGTCACCGCGAAGCCGCCGATCCAGTCCTCGCGCCCGCTGTCCTTCGGCGCGATGAAATCGGCAAGGCAGAAGTCGGGGCGCTCCGGCGGCTTGTCGGCCTGCTGGCGGAGGAAGTGCAGGGTGGTGGTGCCGCTCCCGGGCCCGCCGTCGGACACGACGACGTCGTCGCCGACCGCGTGCGCCGGCCACAGGCCGACCACGGCGCGCGCGGTGAGCCACTTTTCGTCGACGATCCGCCGCAGCATCGCCTTCGCGTCCGCGAACAGTTCGCGCGCCTGCGCGCCGACCACGGCGTCGTCGAGGATGTCGGGGTAGCGGCCCGCGAGTTCCCAGGCGTTGAAGAACGGGCCCCAGTCGATCAGGCCGACAAGTTCGCCCAGCGGGTAGTCGTCGAACACGGTGATGCCCGGCTGCAGCGGTCGCGGCGGCGCGTACGCGTCCCAGCCGCCGTCGAAGCGCTGCTTGCGCGCATGCTCGAGCGACACGAGGCGCTTGCCGCCGTCGCGGTTGCGGTGGCGCTGGCGGATTTCCGCGTAGTCGGATTCGTTGGCGGCGACGAAGGGCCCGCGCAGTTCCGGCGACACCAGCGACTGCGCCACGTTGACCGCGCGCGAGGCGTCCTTCACCCAGACGGTGGCCGATGCGTAGTGCGGGTCGATCTTGAGCGCGGTGTGCGCGCGCGAGGTCGTCGCCCCGCCGATCAGCAGGGGGATGGTGAACCCCTGGCGCTGCATCTCCCGCGCGACGTGCGACATTTCCTCCAGCGAGGGCGTGATCAGGCCGGAGACGCCGATCATGTCCGCGTTCTCGGCACGGGCCACGTCGAGGATCTTCTGCGCCGGCACCATCACGCCCAGGTCGATGACGTCGAAGTTGTTGCAGGCCAGGACCACGCCGACGATGTTCTTGCCGATGTCGTGCACGTCGCCCTTGACCGTGGCCATGACGATCTTGCCGTTCGACTTGCCGGTGTCGCCGGTGCGCAGCTTCTCGGCCTCGATGTACGGAAGCAGGTGGGCCACCGCCTTCTTCATGACCCGGGCGGACTTCACCACCTGCGGCAGGAACATCTTGCCGGCGCCGAACAGGTCGCCGACGACGTTCATGCCGTCCATCAGCGGGCCCTCGATCACGTCCAGCGGTCGCGTCGCCTGCAACCGGGCCTCCTCGGTGTCCTCGACCACGTACTGGTCGATGCCGTGCACCAGCGAATGGCTGAGCCGTTCCGCCACCGTTCCCGCGCGCCAGGCATCCCGTTCCCCGTTCCCGGTTCCCTGTTCCCGCTTCCCGCCCTTGTAGCGTTCGGCGATCTCGAGCAACCGTTCCGTCGCATCGGGCCGGCGATTCAGCACGACATCCTCGACGCGTTCGCGCAATTCCGGATCGAGGTCGTCGTACAGGGGCAGGGCGCCGGCATTGACGATGCCCATGTCCATGCCCGCCGCGATCGCGTGGTACAGGAACACCACGTGGATCGCCTGGCGCACCGGTTCGTTGCCGCGGAACGAGAACGACACGTTCGACACGCCGCCGGAGACGTGGCACAGCGGGAAGCGGCGCTTCAGCTCGCGCGCGGCCTCGATGAACGCCACCGCATAGCCGTCGTGTTCCTCGATGCCGGTGGCGATCGCGAACACGTTCGGGTCGAAGATGATGTCCTCGG
>CBIHRR010000102.1:0-7589 GCA_966212495.1 uncultured Gammaproteobacteria bacterium | reverse complement strand
GCTGCAGGACTTCTTCCAGCTCCATCCGCACCTGGCGGACGATCTGCGAGCTCATGGTGGCTTCCTGCTTCGCGCCCTCGCCTTCCAGGCGCAGGCGGGCACCGCCGATGGTGTAGCCCTGTTCGTACAGCAGGCCGCGGATCTGGCGCACCATCAGGACGTCGTGGCGCTGGTAGTAGCGGCGGTTGCCGCGGCGCTTGACCGGCTTCAAAGACGGGAATTCGGTTTCCCAGTAGCGCAGCACGTGCGGCTTGACGTCGCACAGCTCGCTGACCTCGCCGATGGTGAAGTAGCGCTTGGCCGGGATCGCGGGCAGCTCCCGGTTGCTTCCCGGATCAAGCATGCGCCACCCCGTCGGCCATGCCGGCGAAGGCCTCGACGCGCTCCTTCAGCTTCTGGCCGGGACGGAAGGTCACGACCGTGCGGGCGGTGATCGGGATCTCCTCGCCGGTCTTGGGATTGCGGCCGGGGCGCTGGTTCTTGCGGCGCAGGTCGAAATTGCCGAAGCCCGACAGCTTCACCTGCCGGCCCTGCTCCAGGGCTTCGCGCAGCACGTCGAAGAACGCGTCGACGAACTCCTTGGCCTCGCGCTTGTTCAGGCCCACGTCCTCGTACAGACGCTCGGCCATTTCCGCCTTGGTCAACGCCATCCCGATCCTCTCCCCTGTCCCCTGCCGACGCCCTTCACGACCCGTCAGGAGCGGATCGTCGCGCCGTGCGCCTGCCCGAGGGCGGCGGTCACGGCGGCCACGACGGTGTCGACGTCGCGGTCGGTCAGAGTGCGCGATTCGTCCTGCAGAATCAAGGCCATGGCAAAACTCTTGAATCCGGATTCCACGCCCTTTCCGGCGTAGACGTCGAACAGGCGCAGCTCGCGCAGGGTCGGGCCGGAGGCCGCCTCCACGGTGGCCGACACGGTGGCCCAGGACACGTCCCGCGCCACCACGAAGGCCAGGTCGCGACGGACCGAGGGGAAGCGGGACAGCGCCCGGGCGCGCGGCAGCGGGCGGGCCAGCAGGGGCGCCAGGTCGAGTTCGAAGCCCCAGGCGTCGACGTCCAGGTCCAGCGCGCGCTGCAGGCGCGGGTGCAACTGGCCGATCCAGCCGAGCGCGACCTCGGTGGCGCCGTCCACGCGCATGACGTCGGCCGAGCGGCCCGGATGGCCCCACGGCGCGGCCGAGGGGCGGAACGCAAGGCGGGCACCCGACAACGCCGCGAGGCTTTCCAGGTCGCCCTTGAGGTCCTGGAAGTCGATCGCACGCGCGGGCACGCCCCACTGCTCGGCATGCGCGGGGCCGCAGGCCACCGCCGCCACGCGCGCGGTTTCGCGCGGGGCTTCGCGCGCTGCGCCGGCGTGGAACACCTTGCCCAGTTCGGACAGGCGCACGCGCGGCTGCTGGCGCGCGGCATTGCGGGCGAGCGCCTGCACCAGGCCGGGCAGCAGCGCCGTGCGCATCACGCCGAGCTCCGCGCTGAGCGGGTTGGCGAGCGCGACGGCGCCGGCGTCGAGGCGCCAGGTCCCGAGCAGCGAGGCGTCGACGAACGCGTAGTTGATGGTGTCGAGGTAATCGCGCGCCGCGAGCTGCGCGCGCAGCACGTCCTCGCCGACGCGGGTCTCGGCGGGCGCCGCGAGGCGCGTCGCGCCGCCCGGCAGCGTCGCCGGGATCGCGTCGTATCCGTGGATGCGCGCGACTTCCTCGATCAGGTCTTCCTCGATCGCGATGTCGAAGCGGCGCGGCGGCGGCACGACCTGCCAGCCGTCGGCGGTGGCGGTCGCGTCCAGGCCGAGCGAGGCGAGGATACGCGCGACGTCCGCGTCGGCGATCCCGATGCCGAGCACCCGCGCAAGGCGCGCGCGGCGCAGCGCCACGGGCGCGCGATGCGCGGACGTGTCGCCTTCGATGCGTGCCTCGAGCACCGGCCCGGGCTTGCCGCCGGCAAGCTCGACGACGAGGCGCGTGGCGACTTCGATCGCGGTGCGCGGCAATTCCGGGTCCACGCCGCGCTCGAAGCGATGCGCGGCGTCCGTGTGCAGGCCGAGCCGGCGGCTGCGGCCGATGATCGCCTCGGGCGCGAAGTGCGCCGCCTCGAGGAACACGTTGCGGGTCGCGTCGCCGACCTTGGTGTCGTCTCCGCCCATGATGCCGCCGAGGCCGATGGCGCGGTCGTCGTCGGTGACCACGAGGAACTGCGCGTCGAGCGCGGCGTCGTCGCCGTTGAGCAGGCGCAGCGTTTCGCCGGCACGCGCGTGGCGCACGCCGACCGGGCCGCGCAGCAGGTCGCGGTCGTAGGCGTGCATCGGCTGGCCGAGCTCGAGCATCACGTACTGGGTGATGTCCACCAGCAGGCTGACCGGACGGATGCCGCTGCGGCGCAGGCGCTCGACCATCCAGGCAGGGCTCGGGCGCGTCGGGTCGACGCCCGCGATGACGCGACCGCAATAGCGCGGCGCGGCGGCGCCGCCGTCGAGCCGGATGTCGAGATGCGCGATGTCCGGGAGCGCGTCGGGCGCGGGCGCGACCGGCGCGGCGTCGAGGGGTTCGACCTGCGTGCCGAACGCGGCGGCCACGTCGTAGGCGATGCCGCGGAGGCTGAAGCAGTCGCCGCGATTCGGCGTCAGGCCGAGCTCGAACACCGTGTCGGGCAGGCCCAGGCAATCGGCGAGCGGCGCGCCCACGGGCGCGTCGGCCGGCAGTTCGAGCAGCCCCGACGCGTCGGCGTCGAGGTCGAGCTCCTTCGCCGAGCACAGCATGCCGTTGGACTCGACGCCGCGCAGCTTCGCCGCCTTGATCTCGATGCCGCCGACGCGCGCGCCGACGGTGGCGAGCGGCGCGACCAGGCCGGGACGCGCGTTCGGCGCGCCGCACACGATCTGCAGCGGCGTCGCGCCGCCGGCATCGACCGTGCACACCTGCAGCCGCTCGGCGTCCGGATGCCGCGCGCACGCGACGATGCGCGCGACGACCACGCCGTCGAGCTGTTCGCCGATGCGCTGCGTGCCTTCCACTTCCAGGCCGATCATCGTCAGCTTGCGTTCCAGCGCCGCGCTGTCGGCGGCGATGGAGACGTGCTGGCGCAGCCAGTTCTCGGAGAATTTCATCGAATGCCCTTCAACGGTGCCAACCTCAGGCGAACTGGCGCAGGAAGCGCACGTCGTTCTCGAAGAACGCGCGCAGGTCGTTGACGCCGTAGCGCAGCATCGCCAGCCGCTCGACACCCATGCCGAATGCGAAGCCGGTGTAGCGCTCCGGATCGATGCCGACCGCGCGCAGCACGTTCGGGTGGACCATGCCGCAGCCGAGCACCTCGAGCCAGCGCGAGCTGCCGTCGTCGAGGTCCCACTTGATCACCACGTCCGCGCCCGGTTCGACGAAGGGGAAGTACGTGGGCTTGAACAGCATCTCGAAGTCGCGCTCGAAGAAGCCGCGCAGGAATTCGGAGATCGTGCCCTTCAGGTCGGCGAAAGTCGCATGCTCGTCGACCAGCAGGCCCTCGACCTGGTGGAACATCGGCGAATGGGTCTGGTCGCTGTCGCTGCGGTAGACCTTGCCGGCCGCGATCATGCGCAGCGGCGGCGCGCCGCCGCCCTCGAGCAGGTCGCGCATGTAGCGCACCTGCACGCCCGAGGTGTGGGTGCGCAGCAGGCGGCCGATGCCGCCGTCGCCCGGCAGGTAGAACGTGTCGTGCATGGCGCGCGCCGGGTGGTGCGGCGGGAAGTTCAGCGCCTCGAAGTTGTGCCAGTCGTCCTCGATCTCGGGGCCGTCGGCGAGCTCGTAGCCGAGCTGGCCGAAGATCGCGGCGATGCGGTCCATCGCGCGCGTCAGCGGATGCAGCCCCCCGCGGCCGGCGTCGCGGCCCGGCAGCGTGACGTCGGTGGTTTCGCCGGCCAGGCGCGCGTCGAGGGCCGCGTCGTCCAGCGCGACCTTGCGCGCCGCCAGCGCGTCGCCGATCGCGTCGCGGACCTTGTTGATCGCCTCGCCCGCCGCCTTGCGTTCGTCGCCCGGCAGCGCGCCCAGCGACTTCAGCTGCGCGGTGATGCTGCCCGACTTGCCCAGCAGCGACACCCGCAGCGACTCCAGCGCGTCGGGCGAAGCCGCCGCGGCGATGTCGGCCAGCGCCTGCCGCCCGAGATCCTCGATTCCTGCCATTCCAGTCCCCGGAAAACGAAACGGGGAAGGACTTGCGCCCTTCCCCGATGCGTGTACCACGTTACCCATCGGGGTCGCCATGCGACCTCGCGGGAAAACCTTACGCCGCGAGAGCGCCCTTCGCCTTTTCGGCCAGCGCCGCAAAACCCGCCGCGTCGTGCACGGCGATGTCCGCCAGCACCTTGCGGTCGAGGGTGATGCCGGCCTTCATCAGGCCGTTCATGAAGCGGCTGTAGCTGATGCCGTTGATGCGGGCCGCGGCGTTGATGCGCGCGATCCACAGCGTGCGGAACTGGCGCTTGCGCTGCTTGCGGCCGATGTAGGCGTACTGCGCCGCCTTCGTGACCGCCTGCTTGGCGACGCGGAAGACCTTGCGGCGGGCATGGTAGTAGCCCTTCGCCAGCTTCAGGATCTTCTTGTGGCGCCGACGCGCCTGTACACCACGTTTGACTCGTGCCATTTCCTATCTCCTCACAAGTACGGAAGCATGCGGTCCAGGCGGCCCGCGTCCTCGGGACGAACGTGGTTCGTCTGCCGCAGGTTGCGCTTCCGCTTGGTCGCTTTCTTGGTGAGGATGTGGCTCTTGTTGGCGTGGCCGCACTTGTACTTGCCGGAAGCCGTCTTCCGGAAGCGCTTGGCCGCCGCCCGATTCGTCTTGATCTTGGGCATTGGGTTGTCCTTGCGAAATCAGTCACTGGCCCGGGCGGCAGCGGTGAGCCCGAAGGCGCCGCCACGCTTTCCATCCTGCCCCTGCCGGTCGTAAGCCATTGATCCAGTAGCGAATCAAGGCGGGTCCTGGGTGTTGCTGGCCGCCCGAAGGCGCCCACCCGGCCTGAACCGGGCCGCACATTATGCGGCCCGGCCCGCCGCGATGCAACGGGCCGGACGGAATTTTCCTTGGAAATCAGGCCCTTCGGCCCTTCGCCGGCGTTGACCGGCCAAAGGCCGGTCGAACGGCGGCAGTTATCACGGCTCAGCCGTGATAGCCCTTATTTCTTCTTGGGCGCGATCATCATGACCATCTGCCGCCCTTCCAAGCGCGGGCGCGACTCGATCACGATCTCGTCGCCGAGGTCCGCCTCGATCCGGGCCGCCATCTCGCGGCCGAGTTCCTGGTGGCTCATCTCGCGGCCCCGGAAGCGGATGTTGACCTTGACCTTGTCGCCTTCCCCGATGAACCGGCGCATGTTCCGCAGCTTGATCTGGTAGTCGCCCTCGTCCGTCACCGGACGGAACTTGAGCTCCTTGATCTCCTGCTGCTTGGTCTTCTTCTTGGCCTCGTTGGCCTTCTTCTGCAGCTCGAACTTGAACTTGCCGAAGTCCATGATCTTGCAGACCGGCGGATCGGCGTTCGGCTGGATCTCGACGAGGTCGAGGCCTTCTTCCTCGGCCTTGGCCAGCGCTTCGTCGCGCGAGAGCACGCCGATCATTTCGCCGTCGCTGCCGATCACGCGCACGCGCGGCACGCGGATCTCGCCATTCTTTCGGTTCTGCTTATTATCGGGGGTGCTGATGTTTCAATCTCCGGAGTGGAACGTGCCGCCCTTCCCGGGGCGGGACCTGGGGTGGGTCCTGGCGGGCCCGTGCCTACATTATCGCCTCGTTGCGTAGCCGTGAGGCGAAATCGGCGACGGACATCGTGCCGAGGTCCTCGCCGGTCCGCGTCCGGACCGCGACCATGCCGTTCTCCCGTTCGCGGTCCCCGACCACCAGCAGGTACGGCACCCGCTGCAGCGTGTGCTCGCGGATCTTATAGCCGATCTTTTCGTTGCGCAAATCCGAATCGATCCGGACGCCTTGATTTGTAAGGGTTTTCTGAACCTCGGCCACCCAGTCCGCCTGGGCGTCGGTGATGTTCATCACCACCGCCTGGACCGGTGCCAGCCAGGCCGGGAACTGGCCGGCGTGGTGCTCGATGAGGATGCCGATGAAGCGTTCCATCGAGCCGACGATCGCGCGGTGCAGCATCACCGGGTGGCGCTTCTGGCTGTGCTCGTCCACGTACTCGGCGCCGAGGCGCCCGGGCATCATGAAATCCACCTGCATCGTGCCCAGCTGCCAGGTCCGGCCGATGGCGTCCTTCAGGTGGTACTCGATCTTGGGGCCGTAGAAGGCGCCCTCGCCCGGCAACTCCTCCCACGCGACCCCGGCGGCGCGCAGCGCGGCGCGCAGCGCGTCCTCGGCCTTGTCCCAGGTCGCGTCGTCGCCCAGGCGCGGTTCCGGGCGCAGCGCGATCTTCAGCTGCACGTCGGTGAACCCGAAGTCGGCGTAGACCTGCATCGCCTGCTGGTGGAACGCCGTCACCTCGGCCTCGATCTGGTCCTCGGTGCAGAAGATGTGCCCGTCGTCCTGGGTGAAGCCGCGCACGCGCAGGATGCCGTGCAGCGCGCCCGAAGGCTCGTTGCGATGGCAGGCGCCGAACTCGCCGTAGCGGATCGGCAGGTCGCGGTAGCTGTGCAGGCCCTGCTTGAACACCTGCACGTGGCCGGGGCAGTTCATGGGCTTCAGCGCGTAGGTCCGCTTCTCGGACTCGGTGAAGAACATGTTGTCCTTGTAGTTGTCCCAGTGCCCCGACTTCTTCCACAGCTCGACGTCGAGGATCTGCGGGCAGCGCACCTCGCCGTAACCGGTGCGCTGGTAGACCTTGCGCATGTACTGCTCGACGACCTGCCACACGCTCCAGCCCTTCGGGTGCCAGAACACCAGGCCTGGCGCCTCTTCCTGCAGGTGGAACAGGTCCTGCTGCCTGGCGATGCGGCGGTGGTCGCGCTTCTCCGCTTCCTCCAGCATCGTGAGGTAGGCCTTGAGGTCCTTGTCGTTCAACCAGGCGGTGCCGTAGATGCGGCTGAGCATCTGGTTTTCGTGGTTGCCGCGCCAGTACGCGCCGGCGACCTTCATCAGCTTGAAGCCGCGCAGCTTGTCGGTCGACGGGACGTGCGGGCCGCGGCACAGGTCGGTGAACTCGCCCTGCGTGTAGAGCGACAGCTCCTCGTTCGCCGGGATCGACTCGATGATCTGCGCCTTGTATTCCTCGCCCATGTCGCGGAAGAACGTCGTCGCCTCGTCGCGCGACTTGACGCTGCGCGAGACCGCGTGCGCCTCCTTCACGATCTTCTGCATCTCCGCCTCGATCGCCGGCAGGTCGTCGGGCGTGAACGGACGCTCGTACGCGAAGTCGTAGTAGAAGCCGTTGTCGATCACCGGGCCGATGGTCACCTGCGCGCCGGGATGCAGCCGCTGCACGGCCTGCGCGAGCAGGTGCGCGGTGGAGTGGCGCAGGATGTCGAGCGCCTCGGGCGACTTGTCGGTGACGATCGCGAGCTCGGCGTCGCGGTCGATGCGATGGCTGGTGTCGACGAGCCTGCCGTCGACCTTGCCCGCGAGCGCGGCCTTGGCCAGGCCGGCGCCGATGGAGGCGGCGACGTCGGCGACGGTGACGGG
>CBIHRR010000101.1:0-7731 GCA_966212495.1 uncultured Gammaproteobacteria bacterium | reverse complement strand
TGCTGGTCGCCATTGCCGGATGCGCCCGTTCCGCGGACGCCCCCGGGCCCGCCGCGCCTGGAGGCGCCGGGCAGGTCGTTCCTTCCACGGCAGGGCAGGCGCCTGCAGCGGAACCGACACCTGCAGGCGCGCCCGTCGACGCCGCAGCGACACAACAACAGCCACCACGGCCGCAAGCACCCACGCCCGCCCAGGCCCCACGCGGCGCGGGCACCGCGAGCGACAGCGGCAGCGGTTCGCAAGGCATCCGCGTCGGCGAGCCTTCGCCCTATGGCCGGGGCGGCCCGCAGAATCCCGCGCCGGGCACCGGATGGCACGCCTTCGGCAACGAGCCGTTCTGGAGCGTGCAGGCGCGTGGCGGCACGCTGGTGTTCGCGACGCCGGAAAACCAGGGCGGCGTCACGCTGCTCGGCAGGCGCGTACCCTCGCTGGTCGGCACGGTGATCCTCGGCAGCGGCCCGCGCGGCGACTTCCATTTCGGCGTCACGCCCGGCACGTGCAGCGACGGCATGTCCGACCGCACCCACGCCTACACGTCGACCTTCATCTACGACGGCGTCACCTACAAGGGCTGCGCCGAACCCGTCGAAGCGCGCTGATGCAGGCATGCTGATGCTCGACCTGCTGCAGTGGCCGGCCATGGTCGTGACCCTGGTCGCGGCCTGGCTGGTGGCATCGAAGAAGAAGGGGCGCCGCGAATGGGGCTTCTGGTGCTTCGTGGCCAGCAACCTGCTGTGGATCGCGTGGGGCTGGCACGACCACGCGTGGGCGCTGATCGCGCTGCAGCTCGGCCTGTTCGCGCTGAACCTGCGCGGCGCGAAGAACAACGAATCGGGCGCGTGAGCGCCTAGAGCGACGCGAGTTCGAAGCGGCCGGGCTCGACGCGCAGCACCGACCCCTGTTCGTACCAGTCGCCGAGCACGATGCGCGTGCCCTCGCGCCCGTCGTGCACCTTCGGCCGGTGCGTGTGGCCGTGGATGATGCGGTCGATGCCGTAGCGCGCGAAGGTGTCGGACACGGTCGCCGGCGTCGCGTCGGTGATCGTTTCCATCGCGCCCTGCGACTGCAGGCCCGACTGGTGCGCCCGGCTCGCCGCGCGCGCCTGCTGCGCGAAGGCCATGCGCGCGGCCAGCGGCTGCGAGAGGAACTGCGACTGCCAGCGCGGATCGCGCGTCTGCGCGCGAAAGGCCTGGTAGGCCGTGTCGTCGCTGCACAGCAGGTCGCCGTGCATAAGCAGCACGGGCTTCCCGTAGAGCGGCACCACCACCGGATCGGGCAGGATCTCCATGCCGGCGCGGCGCGCGTAGTCCTCGCCCAGCAGGAAATCGCGGTTGCCGCGGACGAAGCGCACCGGCACGCCCGCATCGCGCAGCGCGCGCAGCTTCGCCGCGACGAAGGCGCCGGTCTCGGAGGGATCGTCGTCGCCCACCCAGGCCTCGAACAGGTCGCCCAGGATGTACAGCGCATCGGCGCCGCGGGCCTCTTCGTCCACGAAACGGCCGAACAGCTCGGTGATCGCCGGCCGCGCGGGGTCCAGGTGCAGGTCGGAGACGAAGAGCGTGGCCATGCGCCATTGTATCGGCCCGCGTCGGGTAAAATTGAGGCATGCCCGAGACCCCGCCCTGCCGCACCCGCTTCGCCCCCAGCCCCACCGGCTACCTGCACATCGGCGGCGCGCGCACCGCGCTGTACTGCTGGCTGGAGGCGCGCCGACGCGGCGGCCAGTTCATCCTGCGCATCGAGGACACCGACCGCGAGCGCAGCACGCAGGCCGCGATCGACGCGATCCTCGAAGCGATGGACTGGCTCGGCCTGGACTACGACGAAGGCCCCATCTACCAGACCCATCGCCTCGAGCGTTACCGCGAGGTCGCCGAGCAGCTGGTCGCGTCCGGCCACGCGTACTACGCCTACGAAACGAAGGAAGCGCTCGAGGCCGCGCGCGAAAAGGCGATGGCCGCGAACGAGAAGCCGCGATACAACGGCGCGTACCGCGATGCGAACGCGGGTTACCGCGACGATCCCAACCGCGTCATCCGCTTCCGCAACCCGCTGGAAGGCACGGTCGCGTGGGACGACAAGGTCAAGGGCCGCATCGAGATCGCCAACAGCGAGCTCGACGACCTGGTGATCTATCGTTCCGACGGCTACGCGACCTACAACTTCGCGGTGGTCGTGGACGACATCGACATGCGCATCACCGACGTGGTGCGCGGCGACGACCACGTCAACAACACGCCGCGGCAGATCAACATCTACAAGGCGCTGATCCAGATGGGCATGGCCGCCGACGTGCCCGCGTTCGCGCACCTGCCCATGATCCTGGACGAGCACGGCGCCAAGCTCAGCAAGCGCACCGGCGCCGCCGACGTGATGCAGTACCGCGACGCCGGCTACCTGCCGCACGCGCTGCTCAACTACCTGGTGCGGCTGGGCTGGTCGCACGGCGACCAGGAGGTCTTCACGATCGCGGAAATGCAGTCGCTGTTCGACCTGAAGGACGTCAACGCGAAGGCTTCGCGGCTCGATCCGGCGAAGCTGGGCTGGCTCAACCAGCAGTATTTGAAGAACGACGATCCGGCGGATGTCGCGAAGCACCTGGAATGGCATTTGCGCACAGCCGGGTACGACCTGTCGAAGGGCCCGAACCCCGCGGACCTCGTCGTCGCGCTGCGCGAGCGCGCGCAGACGCTGAAGGAAATGGCGGAGAAGTCCGCGGTGTGGTTCCAGCCGCTCACGCACTACGACGAGGCCGCCGTCGCGAAGCACCTCAAGCCCGAGTCGCGCGCACCGCTGGCCGATGCGCGCGCGCGCCTGGCCGCGTTGCCCGAATGGAGCGCCGAGGCGATCGGCGAGGCGCTGAAGGCCGCGGCCGAAGCCGCCGGCCTGGGCATGGGCAAGATCGCGCAGCCGATGCGCGTGGCGATCACCGGCACCCAGGTCAGCCCGGACATCGGCCAGACCGTGTACCTGTGCGGCCGCGACGAGGCCCTCGCGCGCATCGACGCGGCGCTGGCGCGGATTCCCGGATAATCGCCGCATGCGCAAGCCCGCCTGCACCGATCCGAAGCACCACGTCCACGGCGCCGACGATTTCGTCGCCGCGGTCGAGGCCGCGTGCCATGCGCGGGGCCTGCGGCTGACGCCGGTGCGCGCGCGCGTACTCGGGCTGATCGCAGACGCCGGCCGCCCGATGAAGGCCTACGACCTGCTCGAGCTGCTCAAGCCCGCGAACGACCGCGACGCGGGCATCGGCGCGGCCGCCCCGCCGACGGTGTATCGCGCGCTCGATTTCCTGCTCGCAAACGGCTTCATCCACAAGCTCGAATCGGTGAACGCGTTCGTCGCCTGCCACCACCCGAACACGGCGCAGCATTCCGTGCCGTTCCTGATCTGCGACCGTTGCCATTCGGCCGTCGAACTCGAGGACGAGGCGGTGGTCGCGGCGCTCGACGAACGCGCCCGCGCGCTCGGCTTCATGCCGCAGGCGCAGACGCTGGAAGTGCACGGCCTCTGCGCCCGCTGCAGCGGCTGAGCCGCCCCCCGTCACCGCTGGAATTCGCCGCACGGCCCGGGGACCTGCCAAAGGTCATGTTGACCGTGGGCCCGGAATTGTTATGTTATAACTTTCCCGGACCACTCCCCCGCGCCGATGAAACCGACCACGATCGTCCTCGCCGCGCTGGCGTCCCTGCCTGCCTTGCCCGCGCTGGCCCAGACTGCGCCTGCCGCGCCTGCCGCGCCTGCCGCGTCGCCGCAGGCGGCCGCCGCCGCCCGAGCCGGCCGGAAAACCGAAGAGCAGCGCATCGCCGCCCTCGAAGCCCGCATCGCCGCGCTCGAATCCGAGCTGCAGGCGCTGCGCGCCGGCACGGCGACGCGGGCAGGCACGGGGACGCGTGCCGGCACGGTCGTCGGATCGACCCCCGTGGTCACCGCGACCACCGGCGATGACCTGGAGGCGCTCGCTGCCGACGGGGGCGACACCGCGTCGCCCGGGGACGGCGCGTCCACCGCCGTCGCCGCCGGCGACACCGCGTCGCTCGCCGCGCCCGTGGATGCAGGGGGCGGCGCCAGCGGCGGCGGCGCGAACGCGTTCAATCCGGCGATCAGCATCATCCTCAACGGCAGCGTCGCCGGGCATTCGCTGGATCCGGCGGCGTTCGCGCGCAGCGGATTCCCGCTGGCGGGCGAGGCCGGCCCCGGCGAGCGCGGTTTCTCGCTGGGCGAAAGCGAGCTGTCGCTCGCCGCGAATATCGACGACAAGTTCTACGGACAGCTGACGCTCGCGGTCCACAGCGAGGACGGCCAGGACCACCTCGGCGTCGAGGAAGCCTTCATCGACACGACGTCGCTGCCGAACGGGCTGGCGGTGCGCGCGGGCCGCTTCTTCTCCAACATCGGCTACCTCAACAGCCATCACGCGCACACCGACAGCTTCTTCGACCGGCCGCTCGCGTACCAGGCGTTCCTCGGCGGCCAGTACGGCGACGACGGCGTGCAGCTGCGCTGGGTCGCGCCGACGTCGATGTTCCTGGAGCTCGGCGGCGAAGTGTTCCGCGGCCCGTCGTTCCCGTCGGGCGGCGCGCAGCGCGACGGCCTGGGCACGCGCACGCTGTTCGCGCACGTGGGCGGCGACGCCGGCGCGGAGAACGAGTGGCTCGCGGGCGTGTCGATGCTCAAGACCCGCACCGCCGGCGGCGAGGACGGCTTTTCCGGCGACGCCACGGCGTATGTCGCCGACGCGACCTGGAAGTGGGCGCCGCAGGGCAACTTCAAGGATGGCGGCCTGACCTTCCGCAGCGAGTACCTGGTCGACGACCGCGACGGCACCTACATCGATCCGGACGGCGCGGGCCTCGCCACGCCGTGGATCGGCAAGCGCCGCGGCGCCTACCTCGAGGGCGTGTACCGCCTCAACCGCACCTGGGACATCGGCTATCGCTACGACAAGCTCTGGGCCGGCGACACGGGTCCGTTCGCCAGTGCCTTCGATCCGGATCGCCACAGCGTCGAGGCGACCTGGCGCAACAGCGAATTCAGCCTGCTGCGGCTGCAGTTGAGCCGCGAGCGGCCGAATCCGTTCGCCGCCGACACGGCCGTCGTCCTGCAATACCAGGTCAGCCTCGGCGCGCACGGCGCCCACAAGTTCTGAGAGGAACCACGCATGAAGCCCATCGTTGCATCCGCATTGCTGCTCGCCGCCGCGCTGGCCTCGTCGCCGGCCGAGGCCGGCAAGCTCAAGGTGTTCGCCTGCGAGCCCGAGTGGGGGTCGCTGGTCACCGAACTCGCAGGCGACAAGGTCGACCTCGACGTCGCGACCACCGCGCTGCAGGACGTGCACGTGATCGAGGCGAAGCCGAGCCTGATCGCGAAGGTGCGCAGCGCCGATCTCGCGGTCTGCACCGGCGCCGAGCTCGAGGTCGGCTGGCTGCCGCAGCTCATCCGCCAGTCCGGCAACGCGAAGATCGCTTCGGGCGCCGGTTCGTTCATGGCCGCCGCGCAGGTCAAGACGCTCGAGAAGCCGACCGCGCTCGACCGCGCCAACGGCGACGTGCATCCCGACGGCAACCCGCACGTGCAGATGGATCCGCGCCGCGTGCTGATCATCGCCCGCCGCCTCGACGACCGCCTCGCCGAGCTCGATCCCGCCAACGCGGCGACGTACCGGCAGCGCGGCGCCGACTTCGAGCAGCGCTGGCTCGCGGCGATGGCGAAGTGGAAGAAGGAAGCCGCGCCGCTCGCCGGCCGCAACGTCGTCGTCCACCACATCAGCTGGATCTACCTGCTCGACTGGCTCGGCATGAAGCAGATCGGCGCGCTCGAGCCCAAGCCCGGCGTGCCGCCGACCGCGGCGCACATGTCGCAGCTGGTCGCGGTCACGAAATCGTCGGACACGCTGGCGATCATCCGCGCCGCCTACCAGGACACGAAGCCCGCCGACTGGCTGAGCGAGCGCACGGGCGTGCCCGCGGTGACGCTGCCGTTCACCGTCGGCGGCGACGCGCAGTCGAAGGACCTGTTCGGCCTGTTCGATTCCACGCTCGCGAAGTTGCTGGCGGTGGCCAAGTGACGCTCAACTGGGACGGGCTCGACCTCGCGATCCTCGGCCCGGCCTGCGCGGCCGGGCTGATCGTGCTGTCCACGCACGTGCCGCTCGGCCGGCAGGTGCTGTCGCGCGGCATCATCTTCATCGACCTGGCGATCGCGCAGATCGCGGGGCTCGGCGTGATCCTCGCGCAGTTCCTCGGCATCGACGAGCATGGTTACGGCGCGCAGGCCGCCGCCGCGGTCGCGGCGCTGCTCGGCGCGGGCCTGCTGGCGTGGACGGACAAGCGCTGGCCGGAACGGCAGGAACCGCTGATCGGCACGCTGTTCGTGCTCGCGGCGACCGGCGGCCTGCTGCTGCTCGCCAACAATCCGCAGGGCGGCGAACACCTCAAGGACCTGCTGGTCGGGCAGATCCTGTGGGTGAGCTATCCGCAGCTGCTGTTCCCGGCACTGCTGTCGGCGGTGCTGCTCGGGATCCTGGCGTGGCGGCGCGGGCAGCTGGCCGGCGTCTGGTTCTACGGGCTGTTCGCGCTGGCCATCACCGTGTCGGTGCAGCTGGTCGGCGTGTACCTCGTGTTCGCCAGCCTGATCGTGCCGGCGTTGGCCACCAGCGCCATGAAGGGCAGGGGGCGGCTCGCGCTGGCCTACGGCATCGGCATCGCCGGGTATGTGCTCGGCCTGGTCCTGTCGGCGGTGCTGGACCTGCCCAGCGGCGCGATGATCGTCTGGACGCTCGCGGCCGTGGCCCTGCTGGCGCAGGCGCTGCCGGCGGCGCGCCGCTGAGCCGGGGCGGCGGCTGCGGCCGCCGCGGCCTTCATCCGGCAGACATGCGGACTGTTACAATATAACGGCCATGAACGCCCGTCCGCCCTCGCTGCTCGACCGACTCGGCGCCACCGGTTCGCTGCTCTGCGCGATCCACTGCGCGCTGCTGCCGGCGCTGATCGCGCTGCTGCCCTCGCTGGGCATCGCAGCGTGGCTGGACAACGGGTTCGAGCGCGGCTTCGTGGTCTTCGCCACGCTGCTGGGGCTGTTCACCCTCGCCTGGGGCTATCGCCGCCACCGCGCCGTGCGCGCGCTGTGGCTGCTGTTTCCCGGCCTGGCGCTCCTGTGGCTCGCCACCGGCTACGAGCCGTTGCACCACGCCGTGGTCCCGCATGCGATCGCCATGACCCTGGGCGGCACCCTCGTCGGGTTGGCGCACCTGGCGAACCTGCGCCTCAATCACGGCCACGTCCACGACGCGCACTGCGCGCATTAGACGGTTAAAATCGCGCCCTCGGCCCATTCCGTGGCCGCATGACACCGGACAGGAGCACGAGATGGGCAAGGGCGACAGGAAGACCGCGAAGGGCAAGCGTTACAACGCCAGCTACGGCAACGCGCGTCCGAAGGCCGCGACCAAGGCCGCCGGCACGGCGACCGCGCCGGTCGCGAAGAAGACCGCGACCAAGAGCGTGAGCAAGGCGCCGGCGAAGAAGGCCGTCGCGAAGAAGACCGCCGCGAAGTAAGCCGTCAGGCCACCCGCCGGCCGCCGGAGAACACGGCGCCGGCGAGGTCACCGCCCAGCCAGTAGCAGAGTTCCGCCGGCTGCGCGATCCGCCAGTGCACGAAGTCCGCGCGCATTCCCGCGCGCAGGATGCCCCGATCCCCGAGCCCCAGCGCCTTCGCGCCGTTGACGGT
>CBIHRR010000100.1:0-7897 GCA_966212495.1 uncultured Gammaproteobacteria bacterium | reverse complement strand
ACCGCTTCCCAGCCGAAGAACAGCTGCATGAAGTTGTTGCTCATCACCAGCATGAGCATCGAGAACGTGAACAGGCTGATGTAGCTGAAGAAGCGCTGGTAGCCCGGGTCCTCGGCCATGTAGCCGATGGTGTAGACGTGGACCAGCAGCGACACGAAGGTCACGACGACCATCATCATCGCGGTCAGCCTGTCGACCATGAAGCCGACGTGCGCCTCGTAGCCGCCGACGCTGAACCAGGTATAGAGGTTCTCGTTGAACGGCGGCGCGCCCTTCCCCACCAACTGCCACAGCACCCAGCACGACAGCACGCAGCTGGTCGCGACGCCCGCGATGGTGACGACGTGGGAGCCCGTGCGGCCGACCTGCTTGCGGAACAGGCCGGCGACGATCGCGCCCAGCAGCGGCGCGAGCGCGACCACCAGCAGCAGGTTGGCCGGGAGCGCGAGGCCGTTGTAGAGAGTATCGACGTCCGGCATCGCCTCAGCCCTTCAGGGTATCGATTTCGGCCACGTCGATCGTGCGCCGGTTGCGGAACAGGGTGACCAGGATCGCCAGGCCGATCGCGGCCTCGGCCGCGGCCACCGTGAGGATGAAGAACACGAACACCTGGCCGGCGGCGTCGCCGAGCTGGCGGGAGAACGCGACGAAGTTGATGTTCACCGCGAGCAGCAGCAGCTCGATGCACATCAGCAGCACGATCACGTTCTTGCGGTTGAGGAAGATGCCGGCCACGGCGATGCAGAACAGCGCCGCGCCGAGCGCGAGGAAGTGGCCGACCGCGAGCGAGGTGCCGGCGGTGGCGAGCGTGGCGGCGGTCATAGGCGCGTTCATGCCTGCGGCTCCTGGTTGCCGCCGGCCTGGCCGTCCGCGGCCGGTGCGGGGCGCACGGACTCCATGCGCACCAGGCGCACGCGGTCGACGGCGCGGACCCGGGCCTGGTCCAGCGGGTCCTGGTGCTTGGCGCCGATGCGGTGCCGCAGCGTCAGCATCACCGCCGCGATCACCGCCACGGTCAGGATCACCGCGGCGACCTCGAAGGGCAGCAGGAAGTCGGTGAACAGCGCGCGCGCCAGCCAGGGCGTGTTGCCATCCACCGCGGCCACGGACGCGGCGTTGCCGGCGAACGGCACCACCGCGCGGGCGCGCACGCCGATCAGCGCGAGCATCTCCGCGAGCATCACCACCGCGACCACGAGCCCGACCGGCAGGTAGCGCACGTAGCCCTCGCGCATCCGCGCCACGTCGACGTCCAGCATCATCACCACGAACAGGAACAGCACCATCACCGCGCCCACGTACACGAGCACCAGCGCCAGGCCGAGGAACTCGGCGCCGGCCAGGATCCAGGTGCAGGCCACCGTGAAGAAGGTCAGCACCAGGAACAGCGCCGAATGCACCGGGTTGCGGACGCCGATGACCGCGACGGCGGACATCGTGGCCGCGGCGGCGAAGGCGTAGAAGGCGATCAGCGGGAAATCCATGCGTTCCTCGGGCTCGTCGTCGGCTTGGGCATCGAAGGCATGCCGCTCAGCGGAAGGGCGCGTCGGCCGCGCGGCGTTCGGCGATCTCGGCCTCGAGGCGGTCGCCCAGGGCCAGCAGCTGCGGCTTGGTCACGACGTTCTCGCCGCGGTTCTCGAAGTGGTACTCGAGGATGTGGGTCTCCACGATCGAGTCCACCGGGCACGACTCCTCGCAGAAGCCGCAGAAGATGCACTTGAACAGGTCGATGTCGTAGCGGGTCGTGCGGCGGGTGCCGTCGGCGCGCTGCTCGGAGTCGATGGTGATGGCCAGCGCCGGGCACACCGCCTCGCACAGCTTGCAGGCGATGCAGCGCTCCTCCCCGTTCGGGTAGCGGCGCAGCGCGTGCAGCCCGCGGAAGCGCGGCGACTGCGGCGTCTTCTCCATCGGGTACATCAGGGTGTATTTGGGGCGGAACAGGTACTTGAGCGTCAGCCACATGCCCTGCAGCAGCTCGATGAGCAACAACCCCCTGAACCATGCGATCAACCTGGCCATCAGGCACCTACCTCGAACACGCGGTAATACGCCATCAGCGCAGTGACGAAGATCCAGGCGATGGTCACCGGGATGAAGACCTTCCAGCCCAGCCGCATGATCTGGTCGTAGCGATAGCGCGGGAAGGTCGCGCGGAACCAGATGAACATGCTGGCGAAGAAGAACGCCTTGGCGAACAGCCACCACCAGCCGCCGCCGAGCAGCGTCGACAGCACCGGGATGCCGGCGGGGATCCAGGCGGGCGGGATCGGCGACAGCCAGCCGCCGAGGAAGAACGTGGCGGTCAGGAAGCTGACCAGCAGCATGTTCGCGTATTCGGCCAGGAAGAACATCGCGAACTGCGAACCGGAGTATTCGACCATGTGGCCGGCCACGATCTCGGACTCGCCTTCGACCACGTCGAACGGCGCGCGGTTGGTCTCGGCCACGCCCGACACGAAGTACACGACGAACAGCGGCAGCAGCGGCAGCCAGAACCACTCGAGGAACCCGGCGTCGCCGGACTGCGCCATCACGATGTCGCTGAGGTTCAGGCTGCCCGCGGCGATCAGGACGCCGACGATGGCGAAGCCCATCGCGATCTCGTAGCTGATCATCTGCGCCGAGGCACGCATGGCGCCGAGGAACGCGTACTTCGAGTTCGACGCCCAGCCGGCGATGATCACGCCGTACACGCCCAGCGAGGTCATCGCCAGCAGGTAGAGCAGGCCGGCGTTGGCGTTCGAGAGCACCACCCGCGCGTCGAACGGAACGACCGCCCAGGCGGCGAACGCCGGCACCAGCGCGATCATCGGCGCCAGCACGTACAGCACGCCATGCGCGGCGCTGGGATGGATGACTTCCTTGAACAGCAGCTTGAACACGTCGGCGAAGGCCTGCAGCACGCCCATGCCGACGTACATCGGCCCGTGGCGCACGTGCATCCAGCCGATCAGCTTGCGTTCCCACACCACGTAGAAGGCGACCGCGAGGATCACCGGCACGGCGATGCACAGGACCATCAGCACCAGCCAGGCGAGCAGGCCCAGCGGTCCGAACGACAGCAGCCACTGGTGGAAGGGATCGACGACGTGGGCCATCAGCGGGTTCATGCGCGGGCGACCTCCACCTTGCCGGCGGTGAGCAGCGGCGCGGTCGCGCCGTAGCCCGATTCGATCCAGGCGCAGCCCGCGGCGACGCGCGCGTCGATGGCGACCGGCAGCGTGGCCGTGCCCTGCCCCGCGGCGACCTTCGCCATCGCGCCGTCGGCTAGGCCGGCGGCCTGCGCATCGGCGGGATGGAGCGAGATGCGCGCGCCGACGGTCAGCGGGTGCGCCTGCAGCGCGGCGGCGCGGCGCAGGATCGCGTCGCCGCGATAGATGGCCTGCGAGGCGGCGATTTCCAGGCCGTTCGCGCCGGACTTCGCGCCCGCGCCGGCGTCCGCGCCGAGAGGCGCCTCCGCGCGATGCGCGGCTTCGAGCGTTTCGGTCTCGTCGACCTGGAACCACGCCTGCTTCGCGCCCGAGGCAGCGTCGCCGGTGCGCGCCGCGGCCGCTTGCGGCAGCGAGGCACGCACTTCGGCGAGTTCGGTGAAGTCGAAGCCGGTGGCACCGAGCGCGCCGCCGAGCGCGCGCAGCACGCGCCAGCCCGCGCGCGCCTCGCCCGGCAGCTTGCCGGCGGCGACGGCGCGCTGTTCGCGGCCTTCGAGGTTGGTCAGGGTCGCGTCGATTTCCGGCAACAGCCCGATCGGCAGGATCACGTCGGCCACGGCCAGCGTGGACTGGCAGGCGAACTGGCTGAAGGCCACGACCTGGGCATTGCCCAAGGCCTGCATCGCCTGCGCCTGGTCGGCGAAATCGAGGCCCGGCTCGATGCCGTAGACCACGTAGGCGGCGCGCGCGTCGGCCAGCATCGCCCGGGCATCGCGCGAGCGCGGCAGCACGCCCTGGCGCGACAGGCCGAGCGCGTTGGCGCCCTGCGGGACGCGGCACAGCGCGGCGTTGTTCGCCGCGGCGAATTCGCGCGCGGCCTTGCGGATCGCCGCGGCCTGCGGGCCGGCCTCGGCCACGCCGCCGACGATCACGACCGGGCGCGTGGCCCCGGCCAGCGACACGCCGCGCAGCGCGCCGGCGAGCTTCGACGGCGCGACGATCGCCTTCGAGGCGACCTCGAACGCGACATCGAAGTCCACCGGGTTGACCAGGTGCACCTTCGCGCCGCGCAGCGTCGCCTTGCGGACGCGCGCGTGCAGCAGCGGCAGTTCATGGCGCAGGTTCGAGCCGACGATCACGATCGCGTCGGCCTGCTCGATGTCGGCGACCGGCATCGCGAATGCCTCGGCGGTTGCGCCGGCGGACAGGTCCTGCTGCGCGATGCGGTGGTCGAGGTTGCCGGTGCCCAGCGCCTCGGCCAGCCGAGCGAGCAGCTCGCCTTCCTCGTTCGACGTGGCCGGATGCACGAGCATGCCGAGCGAATCGGCGCCGTTGTCGCGCAGGATGGCCGCGGCCTTCGCCAGCGCCTCGTCCCACGTCGCCGCGCGCCACTGCCCGCCCTCGCGCAGCATCGGCCTGGTCGCGCGGTCTTCCGCGTACAGGCCCTGGTGCGAGTAACGGTCGCGGTCGGAGAGCCAGCACTCGTTGACGGCTTCGTTGTCGCGCGGCACCGCGCGCATCACGTCGCCGCGGCGCAGGTGCAGGAACAGGTTGCTGCCCAGCGCGTCGTGCCAGCCCAGCGATTCCTTCGCGATCAGCTCCCACGGGCGGGCGCGGAAGCGGAACACCTTGTTGGTCAGCGCGCCGACCGGGCACACGTCGATGACGTTGCCCGAGAGCTCGGTCGTCAGCGGCTTGCCGTCGTAGGTGCCGATCTGCAGGTTCTCGCCGCGCATCATGCCGCCGAGCTCGTACGTGCCCGCGATCTCGCCGGTGAAGCGGATGCAGCGCGTGCACTGGATGCAGCGCGTCATGTCGCTGGCCACCAGCGGGCCGAAATCCTCGTCGGCGACCACGCGCTTGCGCTCGGAGAAGCGGCTCACCGATCGGCCGTAACCCATCGACAGGTCCTGCAGCTCGCACTCGCCGCCCTGGTCGCAGACCGGGCAATCCAGCGGGTGGTTGATCAGCAGGAATTCCATGACGTTGCGCTGGGCCTTCAACGCCTTGTCGTTGCGCGTGAACACCTTCAGGCCGTCCATGACCGGCGTGGCGCAGGCCGGCGACGGCTTCGGCGCCGCGCGCCCGCCCACTTCCGTGTCGACCAGGCACATGCGGCAGTTCGCCGCGATCGCGAGCTTGTCATGGTAGCAGAAGCGCGGGATCGGGATGCCGGCCTTGTCGGCGGCCTGGATGATCATCGAGCCCTTGGGCGCGGCCATTTCCACGCCGTCGATGAAGACGGTGACGTGGTCCGGCGGCAGGTTCGGATTGACGGGCTGTGCGCTCACGCGGCCACCTGCTTCGGCAGCGTGCTCTTCGGCAGCACCGTGCCCGCCTGCTCGTCGTCGACCAGGAACCGCTTGTTCACGATCGCGTACTCGAATTCGTCCCAGAAGTGGCGCAGGAAGCCCTGCACCGGCCACGCGGCGGCTTCGCCGAACGCGCAGATGGTGTGGCCCTCGATCTGGCCGGCGGCGGCGCGCAGCATCTGCAGGTCGTCGAGCGTGGCCTGCTTCTCGACGATGCGCGTGAGCATGCGGTACATCCAGCCGGTGCCTTCGCGGCACGGCGTGCACTGGCCGCAGCTTTCCTTGAAGTAGAAGCGCGCGACGCGCTGGCAGGCGCGAACCATGCACGCGGTTTCGTCCATGACGACCACGGCGCCGGAGCCGAGGCCGGAACCGGCCTTCTGGATCGCGTCGTAGTCCATGGTGAGGCCCATCATCGTGTCCGCGGGCAGCACCGGCATCGACGAGCCGCCGGGGATCACGGCCTTCAGCCTGTGCCCGCTGCGCACGCCGCCGGCCATCCGCAGGAGGTCGGCGAACGGGGTGCCGAGGCGGATCTCGTAGTTGCCGGGCTTGTCGACATGGCCCGACACCGAGAACACCTTCGGCCCGCCGTTGTTGGGCTTGCCGAGGTTGAGGAACCATTCGGCGCCGTTGCGGATGATCGCCGGGACCGAGGCGTAGGTCTCGGTGTTGTTGATCGTCGTCGGCTTGCCGTACAGCCCGAAATTCGCCGGGAACGGCGGCTTGTAGCGCGGCTGGCCCTTCTTGCCTTCCAGCGACTCCATCAGTGCGGTCTCTTCGCCGCAGATGTAGGCGCCCGCGCCCAGCGCGTTGTGGATGTCGATGTCGATGCCGCTGCCGAGGATGTCCTTGCCCAGCCAGCCGTTGGCGTAGGCCTCGCGCGTCGCCTCTTCCAGGTGCTCGAACGGCTCGTGGTGGAACTCGCCGCGCAGGTAGTTGTAGGCGACGGAGCTGCCGGTCGCGTAGCAGGCGATGGCCATGCCTTCGATCACCGCGTGCGGGTTGTAGCGCAGGATGTCGCGATCCTTGGCCGTGCCCGGCTCCGACTCGTCGGAGTTGCAGAGGATGTACTTCTGCATCGGGCCCTTGGGCATGAAACTCCACTTCAGGCCGGTCGGGAAGCCTGCGCCGCCGCGGCCGCGCAGGCCCGACTGCTTCACCATCTCGATGACGGCGACCGGGTCCATCTTCTCGGCCAGGATCTTCCGCAGCGCCTGGTAACCGCCGGTCTTGAGGTAGTTCTCGTACGACCAGGGCTTGTCGAAGTGCAGCGTCGTGTAGACGACGTTGTGCTCCTGCGGCGCCGGGCCCACGGGGCCGGTCGGCTGCGAATAATCGTGGTGTTGGGCGTGCGCCATTCCGTCTCGCCTCACTTCAGCCCGTCGAGCAGCTCGTCGACCTTCGCCGCGTCGAGCTTCTCGTGGTAATGCCCGTTGACCACCACCACCGGCGCGCCGCAGCAGGCGGCGACGCACTCTTCCTCGCGCTTGAGGTAGACGCGGCCGTCGGCGGTGGATTCGCCCAGCCGGCAGCCGAGCTTCTTCTCGGCGTGCGCGACCAGCGCTTCGGCGCCGTTGAGCCAGCAGCTGATGTTGGTGCAGAAGGCGACGTTGTTGCGGCCGACCTTTTCGGTCTCGAACATCGAATAGAAGGTCGCGACCTCGTAGGCCCACACCGGCGGGATCCCGATGTACTTCGCGACCGCCGCGATCAGTTCGTCCGTCAGCCAGCCGCCGTTCTGCTCCTGCGCGGCGTGCAGGCCCTGCAGCACGGCCGAGCGCCGGCGGTCGGCCGGGAACTTGGACAGCCAGTGGTCGATGTGCGCCCGCGTCGCGTCTTCCAGCGCGACCATCGGGTCGACGCTGCGCGCGTTCTCGAAATTGCCGGTCGCCTTCATCGATCCACCTCGCCGAACACGATGTCGTAGGTGCCGATCATCGCCACCACGTCGGCCAGCATGTGGCCCCTGACCACCTCGTCCATCGACGACAGGTGGGCGAACCCGGGCGCGCGCAGGTGCACGCGGAACGGCTTGTTGGCGCCGTCGCTCACCAGGTAGCAGCCGAACTCGCCCTTCGGCGCCTCGACCGCGCAATAGGTCTCGCCCGCAGGCACGCAATAGCCTTCCGAGAACAGCTTGAAGTGGTGGATCAGCGCTTCCATGTCGTCCTTCATCTCCTCGCGGGAGGGAGGCGCGACCTTGAAGTTGTCGACCATCACCGGGCCGGGGTTGGCGCGCAGCCAGGCCACGCACTGGGCGATGATCCGCGTCGACTGGCGCATCTCGGCGATGCGCACGAGGTAGCGGTCGTAGCAGTCGCCGTTGACGCCGACCGGGATGTCGAAGTCGACTTCCGCGTACCTGGCGTACGGCTGCGTCTTGCGCAGGTCCCACTCGACGCCGGAGCCGCGCAGCATCGCGCCGGTCATGCC
>CBIHRR010000099.1:0-7956 GCA_966212495.1 uncultured Gammaproteobacteria bacterium | reverse complement strand
CGGCGCGCGCGAGAGGCGCTCGCACGGGTCGGCCTCGAGGGCCGCGCGCGCCACTTTCCCGCGCAGTTGTCGGGCGGGCAACAACAGCGCGCGGCCATCGCGCGCGCGATCGTGGGCCGGCCGCGCCTGGTGCTCGCCGATGAGCCCACGGGCAACCTCGACTCGCGGATGGCGGAAGGCGTGATGGATCTCCTTGCCGGGCTGAACGCCTCCGGGAGCACCATCGTGGTCGTGACGCACGACGTCGCCGTCGCGGCGCGCACCGAACGCCGCCTGCACATGGTGGACGGCGCCCTCGCCGAGCTCGGCGGCGGCGCTGCCAGCCCGCTCCGCGCGGGATGGAACCGCTGACGTGTTCGGATACCACCTGCGCTTGGCCCTGCAGTCGATCGCGCGCGACAAGGCCGGTTCGCTGCTGGCCGTGCTCGCCATCGGGCTGGGCATCGGCGCGATCGCCACCATGGCGACCCTGCTCGGCGAACTGACGCGGGATCCGCTGCCCGGCCGCAGCGGGGAACTGTTCCATCCGCACCTGGACGCCAGTCCGCCGGGCTTCGCCGCCGCCGCGGGCGGCGATTTCGACCCGGGCGAGCGCCTGACCTGGATCGATGCGCACAACCTGTTGCACGCGGGACCGGCGACGAGCCAGGCGATCATGGCCGGCGGCCACGCGCGCCTCGACGCCGGCGACGGCATCGCGCCGCTCGCCACGCAGGGACGCTATGCGACCGCGGGATTCTTCGCCCTGTTCGGGGCGCCGTTCGAGCGTGGCAGCGGATGGACGGTGCGCGACGACGGCGCCGGCGCGCACGTCGTCGTCCTTTCCCGGCGCGTCGCCGCCAGCCTGTTCGGCCGCGGTGCTGCGGTCGGCCGCCTGGTCCGCATCGAGGGCTCCACGTTCCGCGTCATCGGCGTGACCGGGGACTGGCAACCCACGCCCTTGTTCTATGGCGGAAGCGGCGGTGACGCCGCGTATCGCGAGGACGGCTTCTTCCTGCCGCTGCAGGCCGCCGTCGACCTGGCGCTGCCTTTCTCCGGCGGCACGACTTGCTGGGGCGACAGCGCACGCACCGGCGACGGATGCGCCTGGCTGCAGTTCTGGGCGCGGTTGCCCGCGTCGTCGGTGGCGCGCTATCGCGACTTCCTGCAGGCGTATGCAGCAGGCCAGCGCGCGCACGGTCGCCACGTGCGCGTCGGGACGCCGGCACTGCTGACGGTGCGCGACCGCTTGCGGCAGTTGCAGGCCGTGCCGCGCGAGGTGATGGTCCAGTGCGGCCTGGCGCTGGCCTTCTTCCTCGTCTGCCTGCTCGACACGGCCGGCTTGCTGCTCGCGCGGTTCCTCGCGCGCGAACTGGATGTCGGCATCCGCCGCGCGATGGGCGCGACGCGGGCGCAGGTCTTCCAGCGTTTCGCCATCGAGGCGGCGGTGCTCGGACTGGCGGGCGGTGGCGTCGGCATCGTGCTGGCGCAGGCCGGACTCTGGCTGGTGCGGCGGCGTCCCGACGCCTATGCCGCACTCGCGCACATGCACGCCGGCGCCTTGCTGGGCGCGCTGGGTGCGTCGCTGCTCGCCGCGCTCGTCGCCGGCGCGCTTCCGGCATGGCGCGCCTGCCGCGTCGCGCCCGCCGCCAACCTGAGGTCCGCATGACGCCGCGAGTCCTGCCTCCGCTGCTCCAGGCGATGTCGCGGCATCGCGCGATCGCGGGCCTGCTCGCCTTGCAGGTGGCGTTCGCCGCCGCGGCCTGCGCCAACACCTTCGCCATGCTCACCGGCGATATCGCCGCGATGCGATTGCCCAGCGGCATGGACGAAGCCGGCCTGCTCGTGATGCCGATGCCCACGGACGGCGCGCCCGAGCGGTCCGAAGACGTGGCGCGGCTGCGCGCAATGCCCGGCGTTCGCGGCGTCGTCGCGCTCGGCGGCACGCCGTTCGGCATCGACATCTCCAGCCATGCGTCGCGCGATGCCGCCGGGCTCGACGGCGTCGCCGCCAGCCAGTACCAGGCGACGCAAGGAGCCGTCGCCACGCTCGGCCTGGATCTCGTCGCGGGGCGGGACTTCTCGGCGGACGAATTCCCGGCCGAAGGCGATGATGACGCGCCGCCCGGCACGACCATCGCTTCGCACGCGCTCGCGCAACGCCTGTACGGAAGCGACGCGGCCGCCATCGGGCGGATGCTGTACCTCGACGGCGAGCCCCTGCGGATCGTGGGTGTCGTCGCGCACCTCCTGCGGGGGCAGCCGTCCGTGGACGCGAGGGACGGTGGGAACGAATTCTCGCTGCTGGTCCCGCAAGCGCCGGACCCGCATCTGGGCGCCTACCTGCTGCGGGTCGATCCGGCGGACGCGCGGCAAGTCGCGACGGCGGCAGCGGCAACGCTGGCCGCCCCGGGCGGCGGCGCGCCCGACGTGCCCGGAACGCTGGCCGATGCGCGCGCCGACCACTTCGCGAAGGCGCGGGCCGATGTCGCCTTGCTCCTGGCGGCGACGGCCGCCTTCCTCGGCGTCACCGCGATCGGCATCTTCGGATTGTCGTTCTTCTGGGTACGCAAGCGCACCGCGGCCATCGGCATCCGGCGCGCGCTCGGCGCCGGCCGCGGCACGGTGGTGCGCTGGCTCCTGCTGGAGAACGCGGTCGTCGTGATCGCAGGCAACGCCGCCGGCGCGCTGTGCGCGCTCGCCGCCAATCGCTGGCTGGTCGCGCATTCCGGCATGCCGCCGTTGCCGGCCACCTACCTGGCCGCCGCGCTCGCCGCCACCTGGATCGTTGCCGCGGTCGCGGCGTTGCTCCCCGCCTTGCGCGCCGCGTCGCTGGCGCCGGCGCTGGCCTTGCGCACGCCGTGATGCCGATTGCCTGAACCACCCACCGAAGGAGAAAACGATGACGAGGACACTGATGAACCTGGCGGCACTGGCGGTCCTGCTCGCCGCATCCGGCATGGCCATGGCCAACCGCCCGCTTGCGCGTGCCAGCGGCGGGCACTGCTCGAGCGGCGACGGCACCGTCAGCTGCGATTGCGCCAGCAAGTGCTGGGCGGACGCAACGAGCTGCGGTTGCTTCCAGGAGGCGCGATGAACACGACCGTCCTCCTCCGTCGCCTCTCGCTCCTCGTCATCGCCCTCGGGGTCGCCAGCGGCGCGCGGGCCGCGCCCCAGGCCATCCGCGACCTCAACATCTGCCCCCGCCAGGGCCCGACCTGCTATTGATCCGGGGCCGGCGTCGCCGGCCACGATGGCTGCCATTGCCTGTAGGGGGATCCCATGGCCAGCGCGCGCACGGTTTTCGATTACACGCTGACGTCGATGCTGGTCGCCAGCGCGCTGGCCGTGGCCACGGTCGCGGTGCGCCGGGAATTCTTCCCGAGCACCGCGCCGGCGGCCGTTCGCAGCATCGACGGGTGGCAGGCGCTGGCCACTGCACGCCGGCCCGTGATGGGCGACGCGGGCGCGCAGGCGCGCGTGGTGCTGTTCTCCGACTTCCAGTGCCCCTATTGCCGGGACCTGGAACGGAAGCTGTCGGATGCCCTGCCCGGGATGCACGGGCGCATCGCGGTCGTGCGCTACGACCTGCCGTTGACGCGCGTCCATGCGCACGCATACCAGGCCGCCATCGCCGCGCGCTGCGCCGCGCGCCAGGGGAAGGCGGAAGCGTTCGATGCGGCGCTGTTCCGGCGCGACCTCGACCGACCCGGACTGGATTTCGCGCGGATCGCCGGCGAATCGGGGGTGCGCGACCTCGCGGGGTTCAATGCATGCGCGCGGCAACCCGCCATCGCCCGGGGCGTCGATGCCGACATGGCGCTGGCGCATCGGCTCGGCATCGAGGGCGTGCCCGCCCTGATCGTGGATGGCAAGCTCTACGCCGGCACGATGGCCGCGGCGGACCTGCAGGCGCTGCTTCCGGACGCGCTTTGATCGACCCGGCGCTCGGCATCGGGCGCCGATCGGCTGCCTCGCTCAGTCGGGCAGCACCAGCGTCACGCACAGCCCTCCGCCATCGCGGTTGACCATCGAGATGCGCCCGCCATGCGCCTCGGCGATCTCCCGCGCGAGCGCGAGCCCCAAGCCCGTGCCGTGGCGCTTGGTCGAATAGAACGGTAGGAGCGCGTTGGCCAGGACGGACTCGTTCATGCCGCTGCCGCGGTCCAGCACGTCGAGGCGCCAGCCTGCGCCGGCGCGGCGCAGGGCCAGCTTCACCTCGCCCGGCGGCGAGCCGGACTCGTGCGCGTTCTTCAGCAGGTTCAGCAGCGCCTGCTCCACCTGGGCCTGGTCGAAGCGGCCCATGCGGTCGTCGTTGCCGCCCTCGGCCACGAACGGCACCTGGCTCTGCAGCTGGGCGATGAAGCGCTTCCACGGCACCGGCTCGCTGCGCGGCGACGGCAGCTTGGCGAAGTGCGCGTAGTCGCGGATGAAGCCCTCCAAGTGGCGGGCGCGCTCCTCGATGGTGGCCAGCGCGTTGGGCAGGCGCTCGAGCTGGCCCCGGCGCAACAGCTCCGCGCCGGAGTGCGCGAGCGAGGCGATCGGCGCCAGCGAGTTGTTGAGCTCGTGGCTGATCACCCGGATCACCTTCTTCCAGGTCTGCACTTCCTGCCGGCGCAGCTCGGCGGTGAGCTGGCGCAGCAGCACCAGCTCGTGGCGGCGGCCGTTGAGGCGGAAGTGGCGGCGCGCGAGGTGGTAGACCTCCTCGTCGTCCGCCTCGCCGACGCTGAACATGCCGTCGCCGCCGCGCTCGAAGGCTTCGCGCAGCGCTTCCTCGCTGCGCGCCAGCAGGCTGTCGAAGGACTGGCCCTCGAGCTTGTGGCCGTCGCCGAGCAGCTTGCGCGCGGCCAGGTTGGCGTGCACGACGCGGTGCGACGGGTCGACCAGCAGCATCGCGACCGGCGTGTTCTGCACCATCGTGTCGAGCAGCAGCTCGCGCTGGACCAGGCTCAGGCGCTGCGCGCGCAGCGAATCGCCGAGCGCGTTGTGGCTGGCGACGAGCTCGCCGAGTTCGTCGCGGCCGTCCCAGCGGACGCCGAAGGCGAAGTCGCCGTCCTCGTAGCTGGCGACGCTGCCGGCCAGCGCGCGGAACAGCGACTGCATCGGCGCGAACGCGCGCCGCACGTGGTACGCGAGCAGCGGCGCCAGCGCGCCGGCCGCGAGGAGCGCCGCCCACACCGGCCGCAGCCAGTGCGCGAGCACCACGGCCAGCGCGGCGACGGCGACCATGTACAGCAGGGACAGCCCGGTGAACTGCAGGCTGAGCGGAATGCGCTGGCGCAGCCGCCGCATGTCAGTCGGCGCCCGTGCCGCCGTTGCGCCCGATGCCGTGGCGCTCCATGCGCCGGTACAGCGCCTGGCGCGACAGGCCGAGGTCCGCGGCGGCCTGCGCGAGCACGCCGCCGTTGCGCTCGAGCGCATCCACTATCGCGGCGCGGTCCGGTTCGGCCGCCGCGGCGATCCCGATGTCGCCGCCCGGCTCGCCCGAAGGCGCGAGCGCGGCGGCTTGCGGCAGCGCCAGGTCGGCCGCGCCGATTTCGGCGCCGCGCGCGAGCAGCGCCGCACGCTGGACGGCGTTGCGCAGCTCGCGCACGTTGCCCGGCCAGCGATGCGCGAGCATCGCGCGCGCCGCCGCTTCCGACAGGCGCTTGCCTTCGGGCAGGAAATGGCGCGCGAGCGGCAGGATGTCGTCCGGCCGCTCGGCGAGGGGCGGCAGCCGCAGCTCGATCGCGTTGAGCCGGTAGTACAGGTCCTCGCGGAACTGGCCGGCGCGGATCAGCGCGGGAAGGTCGGCGTTGGTGGCGCTGACGACGCGCACCCTGACCTGCTGCTCGCGGTTGCTGCCCAGGCGCTGGAAGCGCCCGGTCTCGAGCACGCGCAGCAGCTTCACCTGCCCGGCCGCCGGCAGCGTGCCGACTTCGTCCAGGAACAGCGTGCCGCCGTCGGCGGCCTCGAACTTGCCCTCGCGCGATTTCGTCGCGCCCGTATAGGCGCCGGCGTCGGCGCCGAACAGCTCGGCTTCGACCAGGTCGGCGGGGATCGCGCCGCAGTTGAGCGCGACGAACGGGCCGTTCCGCACCGCGGAGTTGGCGTGCAGGATCTCGGCGATCTTCTCCTTGCCGGCGCCGTTCGGGCCGGTGACCAGCACCGGCAGCTCCGAGCGCGCGACCTGCGCCGCCAGCGACAGCACGCGCTCGCTCGCGGCATCGGCGAACACGAAGCCGCGCAGGTCGAGGTCGCGCTCGAGCGCGCTGCGGCGGCGCTGCTCGCGGCCCTGCGCCTGTGCCAGCGCGTGGCGCGTCTCGCCGAGTTCCAGCAGGTTGTTCACGCTGGCCAGCAGCTTGCGGTCGTCCCAGGGCTTGGCCAGGTAGTCGGCGGCGCCGGCGCGGACCAGATCCACCGCGGCCTCCAGGTGCGTCCAGGCGGTCAGCAGGATCACCGGCAGGTCCGGATGCGCTTCGCGGATGCGCGCGAACAGCGCGACGCCTTCCTCGCCCGACGTGGTGTCGGCCTGGAAGTTCATGTCCTGCACCACCAGGTCGATGCGCGCGCGGCCCAGCAGGTCGAGGCCTTCCTCCGGCGTGGTCGCCGCGCGCGTGTCGATGTCGTGCAGGGAGAACAGCGTTTCCAGCGCGGTGGCGACCGCCGGGTTGTCGTCGATGACGAGGATCGTGGGCATGGCGCCTTATATCAGCCGGCGCGGAGGATGTCTCCGATCCGCGCGAGGGTGAGGAAAGGCGCCAGCAACAGCGCCGCCAGCAGCATCGTCAGGTCGTCTCCGTCCATCGTCGTCCTCCGGTCAGACGCTGCGCGTGGCGACGGCCGGCGGCACGGCCGCGGCGCGGCGTGCCGGGCCGAGCACCGACAGCTGGCCGAGCAGCCACAGCACCAGCGCGCCCACCGGCAGGTACAGCGCCGGCAACCGCGGCAGTTCCGCCTTCGACATCATCAGCTGGTTGAGCCCGAAGGCGAGCAGCATGCCGATGACGATGCCGGCGGTGGCGAGGATGAAGTTCTCGGCCTGGAAGTAGCGGAGGATCTGCGCGCGCGTGGCGCCGAGCGCGCGGCGCACGCCGATCTGCTTGGTGCGCTGCTGCACCCAGAAGCTGGCCAGGCCGACGATGCCGAGCGCGGTCACCACCAGCAACGCGACGCACACGATGACCAGCATCCAGGCCATCGCCCGGTCCTGCCGGTAGAACTCGCCGCGCATGTCCTCCATCGTCTTCTGGTCGAGCACGATGCGGCGCGGCCCGTTCTTCTGCAGCGCATCCACCGCGGCCTTCAGCACCTCGGCGCGGCGCGCCGGATCGGCCACGCGCACGAGGTAGTTGCCGCCGAGCGTGTACGGGGTCCAGATCGGCAGGATCATCGAGTAGTAATAGGCTTCGGGCCCGCCCTGGTTGTTGGGGCGCGCGAGCTTGTCGACCACGCCGACCACGCGCGAGCCGCTGTCGTCGCCCCAGCTGTAGAGCGTCTTGCCGAGCGGATCCTGGCCGGGCCACAGCTTCTCGGCCATGTCGCTGGTGATGATCGCGGTCGGCACGGCCACGTTGACGCCGGGCTTGTTGACGGTGTCCCAGTCGAGCAGTTCGTCGGCGTTGAAATAGCGCCCCTTGACCAGTTTCAGGCCCATGGTCTCCGGCAGCTTCTCGTCGCCGAGGTAGACCGTGGAGCTGAGCGTCTGGTGGGTCTGGTCGGGCGACAGGTTCACCGAACTGTTCCAGGAGCCGCCGCCGAAGATCACCTGGTTGGTGACGCTCGCCGACTTCACGCCCGGCAGCGCGCGCAGCACCGCGAGGTCGCTGCGGGTGAGCGCGCTTGCGTTCTCGTCGGTGCCGATGCCGGTGACCTGGATGCGGACGATCTCGTTGTCGGCCTGGCCGGTGGGCCGCTGCATGCGGTCCAGGCGGCTGCTGATGAGGAACAGGGCGTTGCAGATGATCGCGCAGCTCAGCGCGATCTCGAGCACGATCA
>CBIHRR010000098.1:0-8127 GCA_966212495.1 uncultured Gammaproteobacteria bacterium | reverse complement strand
GTTGGTGGAACCAGCGGACGACCGGATGCATGGCGCGCATTGTCGCATGCGGGCCCGCGGCGCGGCCCGACCAGGATCAAGCGGAAGACGGCTCAGGACTGGGAAATGCGGATCGCGGCGGCGGCCGCCAGTGGCGCCAGCGGCAGCGCCAGCGCGAGACCCGCGCCGAGCAGCAGCAACGCCCCCGTCGGGTCCAGGCCCTGCGCCGCCGCGGCCACGCTGCCGGCACCGAACACCAGCACCGGCACGTACAGCGGCAGCGCCAGCAACGCCACCAGGATCCCGGCCCGGCGCATGCCGACCGTCAGCGCGGCGACGACCGCGCCGAGCAGGCTCAGCACCGGCGTGCCCAGCGCAAGCGAAAGCATCAGCACCGGCAACTCCCGCGCGGGCAGGCGCATCATTTCCGCGAGCAGCGGCGTGGCCAGCAGCAACGGCAGTGCGGTGGTCGCCCAGTGCATCGCGGTGCGCACGAACACCAGCCACGCGAGCGGCACGGGCGCCAGCAACCACTGGTCGAGGGAACCGTCCTCGGCATCGCCGCGGAACAGCGTGTCGAGCGCGAGCAGGCCGGCGAGGAGGACCGCCAGCCACACCACCGCCGGGGCGGCGCGCGCCAGCGCGGCCGGTTCGGCGCCGAGCGCCAGCGCGAACAGCACCACGACGAGCAGCGCGAACAGCGCCGGCTGCAGCGCATCGCCGCGGCGGCGCCAGAGCAGGGTGAGGTCGCGCACCACCAGGGCGCGGGCGGCCGCGAGCATCATGCGGCGCGCTCCAGCTGCAGCAGGCGCGTGCGCACCGGCGGCGCGGCGTAGGCGCCGTGCGTGGTCAGCACCGCGGCGCCGCCGGCGCGCAGGTGCGCCTGGACCATGCGGTTGACGAGTTCCAGGCCTTCCAGGTCGAGGTTGGCGTACGGTTCGTCGAGCAGCCACAACGGCGCCGGCGACAGCCACAGGCGCGCCAGCGCCAGGCGCTTGCGCTGGCCGGCCGACAGCTGGCGGGCCGGCGCGTCCTCGTAGCCGGCCAGGCCGACGATCGCCATCGCCGCGGCCGGCAGCTGGCCGCGGCGGCGCCCGTGCAGGCCACACAGGAAGCGCAGGTTTTCCAGCGCGGTGAGGTCGGCCTTGAGCGCCGGGAGATGGCCGAGGAAGGCGATCGCGCGGGCGCGCAGCGCAGGCCCGGCGACGCGGCCTTCGATGTCGATGCGGCCGGCGTCCGCCTGCAGCAGGCCGGCGAGCACGCGCAGCAGCGTGGTCTTGCCGGCGCCGTTGTCGCCCTGCACGAGCAGGGCCTCGCCCACGTCCACGTCGAAATCCAGCGGCCCGAAGACCGGCTGCTCGTTGCGCGCGAAGGCGAGTCCGCGCGCGGACAGGAGGGCGGGCGCCGGCTGGGGCTCGTTCATCGGCGGCTCGCGCGTATCCCTGAAGGCGGCATCGCAGCCGCCGGCACGCTCAGTCTACCCAGTCGACGCAGTCGAGGTCCGGGCAGCCGTGCGGCGCCGCGGCCTGGTACATGCGCAACCGCACCGGCTCGCCGCGGCGCGCGTGCACGGTCGCCAGCTGCCCGTGGTCGCGCGCCAGCGCGTCGAAGGCCGGTTCCGGCATGTCCATCACGATCCAGCTCGGTTCGCGCCAGCTGCGGTTGCGGGCCGCGGAGAAGGCGGCCCGGAACACCAGGCCGCTGCCTTCCAGTTGCTGCTGCAGGCGCGCGTCCTCGGCCCGGTTGATGCTTTCGGCGCGCTCGACGGAGTAGGGGTTCCACGCCGACAGCAGGCCGAAGTTCGACGCTTGCGGGAACGCGCGTTCCAGCGAGGACGCCGCGGCGCCGATCGACAGGGGATGCCATTGCCCGTCGAGCTCCCAACGATAGTCGGCGACGTGGTAGGCCTGGAGCAGGGATGCGATGCGCGGGTTCGCGGGAACGCTGTCGGTCACGACTGGGTTGGTCACGGGAAACGACTGGGAGGTCATGTTACAAAGCGTGGATTGTAACCCGCGCCGGACCACGGAATGCCCGCCACCAAGCTCCCCCGGGTCGGAACGACCATCTTCACCGTGATGTCGCAGCTGGCGGCCGAGCACGGCGCCGTCAATCTCGGTCAGGGATTCCCGGATTTCCCCGTACCGGAGCGGCTGGTCGCCGCGCTCGACGCGGCGATGCGGGCCGGCCACAACCAGTATTCGCCGATGACGGGCATCGCGCCGCTGCGGCAGGCGATCGCCGACAAGACCTTGCGCTGCTACGGCTGGCGCCCGGATGCGGATGCGGAGGTCACGGTGGCCTCGGGCGCGTCCGAGGCGATCTTCGACGCGATCCACGCGCTGGTCCGCGCGGGCGAGGAAGTGATCGTCCTGGATCCCTGCTACGACTGCTACGAGCCCGCGATCGAACTCGCGGGCGCCGTCGCGGTGCACGTGCCGCTGGATCCCGGGACCTTCCGTCCCGACTGGGCGGCGGTGCGCGCCGCGATCACGCCGCGCACGCGGATGCTGATGGTCAACAGCCCGCACAATCCCTCCGGCGCGATGTTCGACGCCGCCGACCTCGACGCGATCGCCTCGCTGCTCGAGGGCAACGACATCGTGCTGCTGTCCGACGAGGTCTACGAGCACATCGTGTTCGACGGCGCGCGCCACGAATCGGTGCTGCGCGACGCGCGGCTGCGCGGGCGTTCGGTGGTCGTCTCCAGCTTCGGCAAGACCTACCACTGCACCGGCTGGAAAGTGGGCTACTGCATCGCGCCGCCGGCGCTGTCGGCCGAGTTCCGCAAGGTCCACCAGTACAACACCTTCTGCACCTTCACCCCGGCGCAGCACGCGTTCGCGGAAATGATCCGCGACGATCCGGCGCATTACGAGGCGCTCGGCGCGTTCTACGAGGAAAAGCGCGACCGCTTCCGCGCGCAGCTGCTCGGGACGAAGCTGCGGCCGCTGCCGGTGGCGGGCGGCTATTTCCAGCTCGTCGACTATTCGGCGGTGAGCGACCTCGACGACCTGGCGTTCTGCCGCTGGCTGACGGTGGAGCACGGCGTCGCGACGATCCCGCTGTCGCCGTTCTACCGCGACCCGCCGCCGGGGCAGCGCCTGGCGCGGCTGTGCTTCGCCAAGAGCGAGGCCACGCTCGACGCCGCCATCGCTCGGCTGCAGGCACTCTAGGCGCGCCATGCACGACACGGATTCCCCCGCGAACGCCCTGGCCCCCGCCCGCGATCTGCGCGTCAGCCTGGTCCAGGGCGATACCCGCTGGCACGACCCCGCCGGCAATCGCGACTATTACGCGCATCTGATCGCCCCGCTGCACGGCAAGACCGACCTCGTCCTGCTGCCCGAGACCTTCACCAGCGGCTTCAGCAACGACGCGATCGGCCAGGCCGAAACGATGGACGGCCCGACCGTCGACTGGATCCTCGCGCAGGCCCGCAAGCTCGATGCCGCGGTCTGCGGCAGCGTGCAGTTGCGCGAGGGGGAGGGCGTGTTCAACCGGTTGCTGTTCGCCATGCCCGACGGTGCGCTCCACCACTACGACAAGCGCCACCTGTTCCGCTACGCCGGCGAGCACGAGCGCTACGCGGCCGGCGCCCCGCGGCTGGTCCTCGACTGGCGCGGCTGGCGGATCTGCCCGCTGGTCTGCTACGACCTGCGTTTCCCGGTGTTCTCGCGCAACCGCTACGACGTCGAGCGCGCCGGCGCGCTGGACTACGACCTGCTGCTGTACGTGGCCAACTGGCCGTCGCCGCGCGCCTACGCGTGGCGGACCCTGCTGCGCGCGCGTGCCATCGAGAACCTGTGCTACGTGGCCGGGCTCAATCGCGTCGGCACCGACGGCAACGGCCACCGCTACGCAGGCGACAGCGCCGCGATCGATTTCCTCGGTGAACCGCTGAGCGAGTGCACCGACGCCGAAGTGGTGGCCACGACGACCCTGCGCGCGGATCGCCTCGCGGAACATCGCGCGCGCTTCCCGGCGATGCTCGACGCCGACCGCTTCAGCCTCGCCTGACGCCGGCGCGGGCCTCCACGCCCGCGTAGAACGCGACGGCCGCGACGAGCGGCAGCAGGTAGTACGCCGCGCGCCAGGCCAGCAGGGCCGCGAGGATGCGCGGGTCGGGCGTGCCGCCGGCCAGCACCGCGACGAACACCGCTTCGGCCACGCCCAGCCCCGCGGGCACGTGCAGCAGGGCCGTCGCCACCGAGGAGAGCAGCAGCGTCGCCATCACCACCGGCCAGGGATGGGCGCCCGCGAGCAGCACCCACAGCAGCGTGCCCATCAGCGCCCAGTCGAGCGCGGCGAGGCCGGCCTGCAGGAACCCGAGCCGCAGCGAGGGCCAGCGGAAATGATGCCCGCGCAGGTGGAAGATGCGCCCGCGCCACCTGGCGCAGGCCGCGAGGTACGCGGCCGCCAGCAACAGCATGGCGACGCCGAGGACGCGCAGCAGGCCCGGCGCCACGCGCAGCCCGGGCGGCGCCACGATCGTCCCCGCCGTGAAAAGGACCCCGGCCAGGACGACGTACCCCAGCCAGTTGGTGGCGACGACGAACGCCACGATCCGCGCGATCGTGGCGCTGGCCAGCCCGGAACGCGCGTACATGCGATAACGCAGGCCTGCGCCGCCCAGCAGCGCGCCGAGGTTCAGCGCGAACGCATAGCTCGACAGCGCGATCGCCAGGACCCGTCGCGTCGACAGGTGGTGGCCGGCATAGGCGCGCGCGGCCAGGTCGTAGCCGCCGTAGACGAGATAACTGGCGACCGTGAGCGCGGCGACCGCGGCCAGCGTGGATGGCGGAAGCGCCGCGAGCGCGGCCGCGACCGCGCCCCAGTCCACCGTCCGCGCGTAGCGCACGAGCAGCACCGCCACCAGCAGCAGGAACGCCAGCGACAGCGCGCGCAGCACGCGGGCGCCGCGGCGGCGGCTCACGGTTCCACCCCGGTCCCGTCCGCCGGCTGCAGCAACGCGGTGCCCGGCGCATGCGCCGGCAGCAGCCCGGCCCAGCGCGGGAAGCGGCGCAGGCAGTGGAACAGCAGCGGCCGCGTCAGCGCATGCCACCAGCGCTCGGGCGGCATGCGCGCGTCGTCGACCGGGCGGCAGTCGTCGTCCAGCAGGCGCTGCAGGCGCTCGCGCAAGGTAGCCGCAAAGCGCGGGTCGCGCGTCACCAGGTTTGCTTCCAGGTTCAGCGACAGGCTGAGCGGGTCGAGGTTGCTGGAGCCGACGGTCGCCCATTCGCCGTCGACCACCCCGACCTTGCCGTGGAACGGGCGGCGGCAGTACTCGTGCAGTTGCACGCCTGCGCCGGCGAGGTGGCGGTACAGCATGCGCGCCGCGGTCCGCGCGATCTTCGTGTCCGGTTCGCCCTGGAGGACCAGCGTGACCTCGACGCCGCGCCGCGCCGCGTGCCGCAGGTCGCGCAGGAAACCGTAACCGGGGAAGAAGTACGCGTTGGCGAGCAAGACCTCGCGCCGCGCGCCGCGGATCGCCGCGCGGTATTCGCGCTCGATGTCGCGGCCGTGGCGGCGGTTGTCGCGCACGACGAAGCGCACCTCCGCGTCGTTGCCGGCGGCGCTGCCCGCGGCGGCCGGGGAAGCCCCGCCGCGCGGCGGACGCCAGCCTTCGCCGGTGCCGTCGCCGCGTAGCGCATCGAGCAAGAAGCCGTGGATCGCGGCCACCGCCGGGCCTTCGACCTCCACCGCGTAGTCCTGCTTCGCTTCCGGGCCGAAATCCCCGAGGTGGTCCGCGGAGAAATTGATGCCGCCCACGAAGGCGCGCTCTCCGTCGACCACCACCAGCTTGCGGTGCAGCCGCCGGAATAAGTGCATGCGCATGCCCAGCAGTGGCGGGTGCGGATCGAACGCACGCAGGCGCACGCCGGCGTCGGCGAAGGCCGCCAGGAAAGCGGGCGTGAAGCCGGGCGATCCGTAGCCGTCGACGGTCAGTTCGACGCGCACGCCGCGCTTGGCGGCGTCGACCAGGTGGCGCTGCAGCGCCAGCCCGACCTTGTCCTCGAACAGGATGAAGGTCTCGACCAGCACTTCGCGCCTGGCCCCGGCGATCGCCTCGAACACGCGCGGGAAGAAGTCCTCGCCATTTTCGAGCAGTCGCAGCGAACCGCCGGCGCCGGGCGCGTCCATGCGCCTACCACTCGATCCGCGCGGACAGCGGCGCATGGTCGGACAGGTGCGACCACGGTCGCCCGGCGAGCACGCGCGGTTCGTGCGTGGTGGCGCCGCGCACGTAGATGCGGTCCAGCGGCAGCATCGGCAGGCGCGACGGAAAGGAGCGGGCCAGGCGGCCCTGCGCTTCCACGAACGCCTCGCGCAGCCCGCAGGCGCGCAGCAGCCGGTGCCCGCGGCCGCGCCAGTCGTTGAAGTCGCCGGCGACCACCACCGCCGCGTCGTCCGGCACGGCGTCGTGCAGCAGTTCGCACAGCAGCGCCAGTTGCCGTCTCCGGTGATCCTCGCGCAGGCCCAGGTGGGTGCAGATCGAATGCAGCTCGCCGCCGCCGGCCGGCACGTCGATCACGCAATGCAGCAGCCCGCGTTCCTCGTGGCCGCGCACCGACACGTCATGGTTGCGCTGCCGCAGGATCGGGAATTTCGAGAGCAGGGCATTGCCGTGGTGCCCGTGCGGATAGGCGGCGTTGCGCCCGTAGGCATGCTGCGGCCAGGTCGTGTCGGCGAGGAACTCGTACTGCGGTTCGCCGGGCCAGTCGGCATGGCGGCGTGCATGGTGCTCGTGCGCGCCCAGGACTTCCTGCAGGAAGACCAAGTCGGCGGACACCGAGCGGATCGCCTCGCGCAGCGCGGGCAGCACGAAGCGGCGGCGCGAGAGGCTGAAGCCCATGTGGGCGTTCAGCGTAAGGACGTTGAGTGCCGGCATGCGCGGGCAGTGTGCCCGCGCGCCGCATCACGGCGCGTGATCGGAGGAGGATCAGCGCCCCTGCGGGCCCCGGTTGCCGCCGCCCGGACGACCGCGGCCGCCGCCACCGGGGCGCGCGCCGCCGGGGCGATTCCCGCCCGGGCCGTTGCCGCCCGGGCCCTTGCCACCGGGTCGACCACCACCGGGACGAGGGCCGCCCGGCCCGGCGGCGCGGTTGCCGCCCGGCCGGTTGCCGCCCGGCCCGCCGGGACGGCCGGTGCGCGGCCGCTCGCCATAGGGATTGAACCCGGGCGTCGCGTGGTCGGACGGGAACACCGGCGCATTGCCGGGATGGCCGTAAGGGTGGGCCGAGCGTGCGCCGCCGGGTTGCGCGTTGCCGCGCGCGCCGCCACCGCCGCCCGGACCGCGCTGCGGGCGGCCGCCGGCCGGTGGACCGTTGCGGCCGGGACCGCGCCGCGGACCTCGCGCGCCATCGGGATTGCGGTGGCCGGCCGGGCCGGTCTCCACGCCATCGGGCACGTACCAGGTGCGGAAGGCCGCCGGGTTTTCCTGCCCGGGGCCCTTGTCGCGACCCGTGCCCTGGCCCGGCTGGCGCGGCCCCTTCGGCTTGAACGTCTTGTTCGCCTGCTTGGCCGCGGCTTCGCCGCTGACGGTCAGGCCGCCGTGGGGTTTCTTGCCGCCACGGCCGCGGCGGTCCTCGCGCACGTGGTCGAAGCGCCGCAGTTCGCGGCCCTCGTCCGCGGTGTTGTGCCCGCCCACGTAACCCTGCGAGCGATGCTGCCCGCCGACGTGCACGGTCGACTTCGCCGCGCGCCGCTGGCCGATCACCGGCTGCAGCGTCAGCGCCGACGGCGCGCCGTCCTCGAGGCCCAGCGACTTGCGCAGTTCCTCGACGCGCTCCGCCGCGACTTCCTGCGAATGTCCGCGCAGCAGCGGCTGCGGCAGCTCGATGCTGCCGTAGCGCGTGCGCTTGAGCCGGCTGACCTGGCAGCCCTGCGATTCCCAGAGCCGGCGCACTTCGCGGTTGCGGCCTTCGCTGACGACCACGCGGAACCAGTCGTGCGAGTCGGTGCCGCCGATGCGCTCGATCTCGTCGAACTTCGCCGGGCCGTCCTCGAGCGCGACGCCGCGGCGCAGGCGGTCGACGAGCTTGTCGGACACGGCGTCCTCGCCCTCGGGCGCGCGGACGCGGCACACGTATTCGCGCTCGACCTCGCGCGAGGGATGCATCATCGCGTTGGCCAGCTCGCCGTCGG
>CBIHRR010000097.1:0-8152 GCA_966212495.1 uncultured Gammaproteobacteria bacterium | reverse complement strand
TTCGAGCTCGTGATGATGGCCGCCAAGCGCGCGCGCCAGCTGGCCAATGGCGTCGAGCCGCGCCTCGACAACACCGAGGCCAACGACAAGCCGACCGTGCTGGCGCTGCGCGAGATCGCCGCCCGCCAGATCGACAACGAATACATCGACGCCGTCGAGAAGGCCGAGCGCGAGCGCAAGGAGCGCGAGGCGCTGGAGTGGGCCGCCGCCGAAGTGGTCGCCGACGACGACATGTCGCGCAACGACGACTGACGGAAAAGCGGGGAACAGGGAACGGGGAACGGGGAACAGGGCCGCATCGCAGCCCGGCCTTCACGCCCGAACCGATGAGGACGGCCCCGGAAACGGGGCCGTTCGCGTTTCCGGCCGGTGGCGACGCGGTACGGGACCCTCTTCCCTCTCCCCATTCCCCATTCCCCATTCCCCGCTCCCGCCGTAGTCTGGAGCCCATGACCCCGCCGGCCGACCCCGTCCACGCCGCCACGCCCGCGCCCGCGCCCGACGCGGTGCCGGACTACGTGCGCACGCTGGAGCAGGCCGCGGCCTACCTGCCCGCCGAGCAGCTCGCGATCCTGCGCCGCGCCTGGACGATCGGCGCCGCCGCGCACGCGGGCCAGAACCGGCGCTCCGGCGAGCCCTACATCACCCATCCGGTCGCCGTCGCCACCGCGCTCGCCGAGCAGCACGTCGACGTGGAGACCCTGGTCGCCGCGATCCTGCACGACACGCTCGAGGACACGCCCCTGTCGCGCGAGAGCATCGCCGGCGAGTTCGGCGAGACCGTCGCGGACCTGGTGGACGGCGTCACCAAGCTCGACAAGCTGCGCTTCGCCGACCGCCAGGAAGCCGCCGCCGAAAGCTTCCGCAAGATGCTGCTGGCGATGGCGCGCGACCTGCGCGTGATCATGATCAAGCTCGCCGACCGGCTGCACAACATGCGCACGCTCGGCGCGCAGACGCCCGAGGCGCGGCAGCGCATCGCGCGCGAGACGCTGGAGATCTTCGCGCCGATCGCGCAGCGGCTGGGCATGAACCTGGTCAAGGCCGAACTGCAGGACCTCGGCTTCCGGGCGCTGCATCCGTGGCGGCACGCGGTGCTCGAGAAGCGCATCCGCACCCAGCCGCTGGTGCGGCGCGAGGCGCTGTCCAAGATCGAGGCGCAGCTCGCGCAGCGGCTGGCGCTCGAAGGCCTGGAGTACCGGCTGGTCGGCCGGGTGAAGTCGCCCTGGAGCATCTATTCGAAGATGCGCGCCGAGGGCAAGAGCTTCGACCAGGTGATGGACGTGTTCGGGTTCCGGATCGTCGTGGCGTCCGTGCCGGCGTGCTACCACGCGTTGGGCGTCGTGCATTCGGTGTACAAGCCGCTCGACGGGCGCTTCCGCGACTTCATCGCGATCCCGAAGGCGAACGGCTACCAGTCGCTGCATACCGTGCTGTTCGGCCCGTACGGCTCGCCGATCGAGGTGCAGATCCGCACGCGCGAAATGGACCTGATCGCCGAGCGCGGCATCGCCGCGCACTGGATGTACAAGCACGGCGGGAGCGGCAACAGCGCGCACAGCCGCGCGCATTCCTGGATCGCCGGCCTGCTCGAGAGCCAGAGCGGCACGCGTTCCTCGCTGGAATTCCTGGAGAACGTCAAGGTCGACCTGTTCCCGGACGAGGTCTACCTGTTCACGCCCAAGGGCGACATCCTCGCGCTGCCGCGCAACTCGACGGCGCTGGATTTCGCCTACGCCGTGCACACCGACGTCGGCAACCACGCCGTCGCCGCGCGCGTGGACAAGAAGCTGGTGCCGCTGCGCACCAAGCTCGCGAGCGGGCAGAAGATCGAGGTGATCACCGCGAAGTCGGCGGCGCCGCAGCCGCAGTGGCTCGAATTCGTCGCCACCGGCAAGGCGCGCACCGCGATCCGGCACCAGCTCAAGCACCTGGAGCACGAAGACGCGGTGCAGCTCGGCCACCGGATGCTCGATCGCGCGCTGGAGCGGCTGGAGACCTCGCTCGACCGGCTCCCGCCCGCGCGGCTGGACGCCTATCTCGCCGACAGCCGCTATCCGCGGCTCGAGGCGCTGCTCGCCGACATCGCGCTGGGCAACCGCATGCCCGCGCAGGTCGCGCGCGTGCTGGCGGCCCGCGTGCCCGTGCCCGGCGAGGTGGCGGACGCGCAGCGTGCCCGCGAGGAGATCAGCAGCGGCCACGTGCCCGGCGACCGCATCCTCATCACCGGCCACGAGCGCGGCGTCATCACCTTCGCCAACTGCTGCCTGCCCATCCCGGGCGACGAGATCATGGGCTACCACACCACCGGCAAGGGCATCGTCGTCCATCGCCTGGATTGCCCGAACGTCGCCGATTACCGCAAGTCGCCCGAGCGCTGGGTCGCGATCGGCTGGGACCGCGAGGTGTCCGGCGACTTCCACAGCGCGCTGTCGGTGGAAGTGGAGAACCGCCCCGGCGTGCTGGCGCAGGTCGCCGCGGCCATCGCCCAGGCGGACTCGAACATCGACGGGGTGGAGTACCTGGAGCGCGACAGCAACGTCGCGTCGATCCGCTTCGCGATCGAGGTGCGCGACCGCAAGCACATCGCCGAAGTGATCCGGCGCGTGCGGCGGCTGGCCGTGGTCCACGGCGTGCAACGGCTGTAAGATCGCGGCATGACCAGGCATGCCATCCACAGCGACCAGGCCCCCGCCGCCATCGGCCCGTATTCCCAGGCCACGCGCGCGGGCGACACCGTCTATTTCTCCGGCCAGATCCCGCTGGATCCGGCGACCGGCGAACTCGTCGGCGGCGACATCGCCGCGCAGGCGCGCCGCGCGTTCGACAACCTCGCCGCGGTCTGCGCGGCCGCCGGCGGCACGCTGGACGACGTCGCCCGCGTCGGCCTCTACCTCACCGACCTCGGCCAGTTCGCGCAGGTGAACGCCGTGATGGCGGAATACTTCCAGGCGCCGTACCCGGCCCGGTCGACGATCGGCGTGTCCGCGCTGCCCAAGGGCGCTGCGTTCGAGGTCGACGCGGTGATGGTCCTGCGCTGACCGCGGCGGTGGCGCGCGCCGGCCGACAGCGGGCTGCCGTGCCATCCCTCGCGGCCGCGGGATCGACGCCCGTGGCGTCGCTGCCGGGCGTCGGCCCGCGCATGGCGGAGAAGCTCGCGGCGCGCGGCCTGCTCGACGTGCAGGACCTGTGGCTGCTGCTGCCCCGCCAGTACGAGGACCGCACCCGCCTCAGCGCGATCCGCGCCCTGCAGCCGGGCGTGCCCGCGCAGGTCGAGGGCACCGTCGCGGCGGTGGAGCGCGGCTTCCGTTACCGGCCGTCCCTGCGCGTCGCGATCGTCGACGATTCGCGCGCGACGCTGGTGCTGCGCTTCTTCCATTTCCGCGGCGCGCAGGCCGCGCAGTTCGCGCCCGGTACGCGCATCCGCTGCTACGGCAGCGTGCGTCCGGGCCAGCACGGGCTGGAGATGGTGCATCCCAGCTACCGCCTGTTCCCGGCAGAAAGCGATGCCGGCGCTGCGTTGGCGGGCGGGGGTGACGCGCTCGACGACCAGCTGTCGCCGGTCTATCCGGCCATCGAAGGCGTGGGCCCCGCGACGGTGCGCCGCCTGGTCGGACTGGCGCTCGACCGCCTGCCCGGCGACGCCGAACTCGAATTGCTGCCGGCCGACGCGCTCGCCGGCTCGGGCCTGCCATCGCTGCGCAGCGCACTGCTGGCGGTGCATCGCCCGGCGCGCGATGCCGACATCGCCGCGCTGCTCGAGGGCCGGTCGCCGGCGCAGCGTCGCCTCGCGCTGGAGGAGATGCTCGCCCACCACCTCAGCCTGCGCCGGCAACGCATTGCGTTGCAGCGCCACGCGGCGCCCGCGCTCGCGGGGGCCGCGCCGCTCGCGGATCGGCTGCGCGCGTCACTGCCTTTCGCGCTGACCGGCGCGCAGGCGCGCGTGTTCGAACAGGTGCGCACCGATCTCGCCCGGCCCGTGCCGATGCTGCGGCTGGTGCAGGGCGACGTCGGCAGCGGCAAGACCGTGGTCGCCGCGCTCGCCGCGCTGGTCGCGATCGACCACGGCCGGCAGGCTGCGTTGATGGCGCCGACCGAGCTGCTCGCCGAGCAGCATCTGGCCAACCTGCGCCAGTGGCTGGCGCCGCTGGGCGTGCGCGTGGCCTGGCTCGCGGGCAAGGTCGCCGGCAAGGCGCGCGCGGTCGCGCTGGCGGAAATCGCCGACGGCGCCGCGCAGCTCGTCGTCGGCACCCACGCGCTGATGCAGGAAGGCGTGGCGTTCCGCGACCTCGCGCTGGCGATCGTCGACGAGCAGCATCGCTTCGGCGTGCACCAGCGCCTCGCGCTGCGCGACAAGGGCGCGTCCGGCGAAGGCGTGCCGCACCAGCTCGTGATGACCGCGACGCCGATCCCGCGCACGCTGGCGATGGCCGCCTACGCCGACCTCGACGTGTCGGCGATCGACGAGCTACCGCCCGGCCGCACGCCGGTGCAGACGGCGGCGCTCGCCGACGACCGCCGCCCGGACCTCGTCGAGCGCATCCGCGCGGCCTGCGCCGAGGGGCGCCAGGCGTACTGGGTCTGCACGCTGATCGAGGAGTCCGACGAGCTCGAGGCGCAGGCCGCGCAATCCACCCACGAAGCGCTGTCGAAGGCCTTGCCGGGGCTCCGCGTGGGCCTCGTGCATGGCCGCATGGCGGCGCGCGACAAGCAGGCGACGATGCGCGCGTTCAAGGACGGCGACATCCATTTGCTCGTGGCGACCACGGTCATCGAGGTCGGCGTGGACGTGCCGAACGCGTCGCTGATGATCGTCGAGAACGCCGAACGCCTCGGCCTGGCGCAGCTGCACCAGTTGCGCGGCAGGGTGGGGCGGGGCAGCGCCGCGTCGAGCTGCGTGCTGCTGTACCGCGCGCCGCTGTCGGCGCTGGCGAAGCAGCGCCTGGAAACCATGCGCGCGACCAACGACGGCTTCGAGATCGCGGAAAAGGACCTCGCGCTGCGCGGACCCGGCGAGTTGCTGGGGACGCGCCAGACCGGCCTGGCCGCGTTCCGGCTCGCCGACCTCGCGCGCGACGCCGACCTGCTGCCGCAGGTCCATGCGCTCGGGGAGCGCCTGCTCGCCGAGGCTCCGGCCGTGGCCGACCGCATCGTCGCGCGCTGGGTCGGCGGCGCCGTGCGCTATGCCGCCGCCTGAAATGGGGCCAGCGCCGTTTTCCGTCCCGAACGGGTGTACCTTTGCTTGCCCGCCGCAACGGCGCGCATGAAAGCCTCTTCCCGATGGACCGCATCCCGCTGCTGATCGACACGGACCCGGGCGTCGACGACGCGCTCGCCCTGCTGATGGCCTTCGCCGACACGCGCCACGCCGTGGTCGGGCTGACCATCGCCGCCGGCAACGTCGGCCTCGCGCACACCGTCGCCAACGCGCTGAAGCTGTGCGAGGTCGTCGGCCGCGACGACGTGCCGGTGTTCCCCGGTTGCGCGGAGCCGCTGCTGCACGCGGCGGAGGACGCGTCCTACGTGCACGGCCGCGACGGCTTCGGCGACACCGGCTACGCGCCGGCCGCGCGCGCCGCGGAAAGGGAGCACGCGGCGCTGGCGATCCTGCGCCTGTCGCACGAGCACGCCGGCAAGCTGCTGCTGGTCGCGCTCGGCCCGCTGACCAACGTGGCGCTGGCGCTCAAGCTCGATCCGACCCTGCCGCAACGCATCGCCCGATGCGTGGTGATGGGCGGCGCGGTCACCGGCCACGGCAACGTGACCCCGAGCGCCGAGTTCAATGCCTGGTTCGATCCGGAGGCCGCCGCCGTCGTGTTCTCGGCGTTCCCGCGGATCGAGCTGGCCGACTGGGAAGCGGTGGTGCGGCACGGCCTCGACCAGGCGCAGGCGGCCGGCTGGATGCGCGAAGCGGGCACCCGGCGGGCGGCGTTCTACGAGGCGATCTCGCGGCACACCCGCGAATGGTCCCAGGACCGCCGCGGCGACCACTGGCACTGCGCCGACGCCCTGGCGATGGCCCTGGCCCTCGCGCCGGAAGGCGCCGCGCCGCTGCTCGAGCGCCCGCTGGCCGTGGAACTGGCGCACGGCCTGTGCCGGGGCGCCACGATCGTGGACTGGGACCGGCGCCAGCCGGGCCGGCCCGACAACGCGGCCATCCTGATGGACTACGACCAGGCCCGCTTCGAGGCCCTGATCCGCGGGGCGCTGGCGGCCGCCTGAACCGCGCGCCGGACGGCTTGCGCCGGACGGGTCCGGGCGGCTAAAATACGCAGCTCACTCAGCTGAACGTGCCGATCGCCATGAAGGCCGACATCCATCCCCAGTACCGCGAAGTCGTCTTCCAGGACGTCACCTCGGACTTCAAGTTCCTCACCCGCTCGACCATGGCCTCCAAGGAGACCGTGAAGTGGGAGGACGGCAACGAGTACCCGTTGATCAAGGTCGACATCTCGTCGGCGACGCACCCGTTCTACACGGGGCAGAACAAGATCATGGATACCAGCGGCCGCATCGACAAGTTCAAGAAGCGCTACGCCAAGTAAGCGCCGCCGGCGCCTCGCGGCGCCGCGACACGACGGCCGCCCACGGGGCGGCCGTTTTCGTTTTCTGCGATAATGCCCGCTTTCCGATGACCCCCTTGCGCGTCGGCGATCGAAGCCCGGCGCGTCGCATCGAGGAGCGACAACCGTGTCCGCCAAGCCCTCCCTCGACCAGGTCACCCTGGTTGCCGCCGACAAGTCCGTCGTCCTGCCCGTGCAGGCCGGCACGCTCGGCAATCCGTGCATCGACATCGCGAAGCTGCCGAAGGAAACCGGCTGCTTCACCTACGATCCCGGCTTCACCGCGACCGCCGCCTGCAAGTCCGCGATCACCTACATCGACGGCGATGCCGGCGTGCTGCTGTATCGCGGCTACCCGATCGAGCAGCTCGCCAAGCAGTCCAGCTTCCTCGAGGTCGCCTACCTGCTGATGAACGGCGAGCTGCCGTCGCCGGCCGAATTCTCGACGTTCGACAACGAAGTCACGCATCACACGATGATGCACGAGGCGTTCAAGAGCTTCCTCGGCGGGTTCCGGCACGACGCGCACCCGATGGCCATGGCCGTCGGCATGCTCGGTTCGATGGCGAGCTTCTACCACAACACCCTCGACCTCGAGGATCCGGAGCAGCGCCGCCTGGCCGCGATCCGCCTGATCGCGAAGGTGCCGACGATCGCCGCCGCCTGCTATCGCCACTCGATCGGCTGGCCGCTGCGCTATCCGCGCAACAACCTCGAATACGTCGACCGCTTCCTGCACATGATGTTCGAGGTGCCGAGCGAACCGCTGGTGCTCAAGCCGGTCGCCGCGCGCGCGCTCGACCTGCTGTTCATCCTGCACGCCGACCACGAGCAGAACGCCTCGACCTCGACCGTGCGCCTGGTCGGCTCGACCGGCGCCAATCCCTACGCCTGCGTGGCGGCGGGCGTGGCCGCGCTGTGGGGCCCCGCGCACGGCGGCGCGAACGAGGCCGTGCTGAAGATGCTCGCCGAAATCGGCGACGCGAAGCACGTGCAGTCCGCCGTCGACAAGGCCAAGGACAAGGAATCGGGCTTCCGCCTGATGGGCTTCGGCCATCGCGTCTACAAGAACTTCGACCCGCGCGCGAAGATCATCCGCGAGATGTGCCACGAGGTCCTGGCCGAACTCGGCGTCAACGACCCGCTGCTCGACGTGGCGATGAAGCTCGAGGAAGCCGCGCTGAAGGACGACTACTTCGTGCAGCGCAAGCTCTACCCGAACGTCGACTTCTACTCCGGCATCATCTACAAGGCACTCGGCATCCCGACCGAGATGTTCACGGTGATGTTCGCGATCGCGCGCACCGCGGGCTGGGTGGCGCACTGGCTGGAGCAGCAGGAGGATCCGGAAGCCAAGATCGGCCGCCCGCGCCAGATCTACACCGGCCACGCCGCGCGCGACTACGTCCCCGCCGCGAAGCGCTGACGCCCTGCGCATCCGCTGCATCGAAGAAGCCGGCCTCGCGCCGGCTTCTTCTTTTCCGGTCTCCGTGAGGGGTCGCCGCCGTTGCGAGGGGGTTCCGGTCGGGGACCGCCGTGAATACGTCCCTGTAGGCTCTTCGAAAACATCCATGTTTTCGACGTCCCCG
>CBIHRR010000096.1:0-8155 GCA_966212495.1 uncultured Gammaproteobacteria bacterium | reverse complement strand
CGAAAACATGGATGTTTTCGAAGAGCCTCCATGGATGGATCCACGGCGGTCCCCGGCCCGGACCCCTCGCGTCCACGGCGACCCCACGAAGCGATGGCCGGGACGCGGTAAAATGCGGGCTTCCGAGGACCGAGCAGCGCCATGGCCGAACACCCGCACATTGCTTCCGCGCCCGCCAACGCCAGCAACCGCTACGAAGTGACCCGCGCCGAGCTGCCGCTGAGTTGCCCGTTGCCCTCGATGGCCCTGTGGAACTCGCATCCGCGCGTGTACCTGGCGATCGAGGCCGAGGGCGGCGAAAGCCAGTGCCCGTACTGCAGCGCCCACTTCGTGCTGGTCGACTGACGGCCCGCCGACCGGCGGCCGGTCGATCGATGCCTCCGGCCCGCCGCGCCGCGCGCCGCCCATGCGCCCGCTGACGGTCGTGCAGCTGCTCCCCGCGCTCGAATCGGGCGGGGTCGAACGTTCCACCCTTGAGATCGCCGATGCGCTGGCGCGCGCCGGCCACCGCGCCGTCGTCGTGTCCGCGGGCGGACGGCTGGTGCCGGCGCTCGAAGCCCTCGGCGCGCAGCACGTCGTGCTCGACATCGGCCGCAAGTCGCTGCTGTCGCTGCGCCATGTCGCGACGCTGCGCCGGCTGTTCGCGCGCGAGCGCGCGGACATCGTGCATGCGCGTTCGCGCGTGCCGGCCTGGCTGGCGCGATTCGCGCTGCGCGGCGCAGGCGGGCCCCGTTTCGTCACCACCGTGCATGGCCTGAACTCGCCGTCGCCCTACAGCGCGGTGATGGCCTCGGGCGAGCGCGTGGTCTGCGTGTCGGAAACGGTGCGCGCGCACGTGCTGCGGCACTACCCGAAGGTCGATCCGTCGCGGTTGCGCGTGATCCCGCGCGGCATCGATCCGGCCGCGTTCCCGCGCGCGCCGTTGCCCGATGCCGCCGCGCGGGCCGAAGCCGCGGCGCGGCACCCGCAACTGGGCGGCAGCGGGCCGCTGCTGCTCATGCCCGGTCGCGGCACCCGCCTGAAGGGCCACGCCGACGCGCTGGCGCTGCTCGCGCGGCTGCGCGGCGAGGGCAGCGACGCGCGCCTGTGGATGCCCGGCGCGCTCGATCCGTCGCGCGCGCGCTATGTCGCCGAACTCGAGGCCGCGGCGCGCGAGCTCGGCATCGCCGATGCCGTGGCAATCACCGCGCCAACCGCGGCGATGCCGCGCGCGTATGCCGCCAGCGACCTGGTGCTGCAGCTCTCGCGCAAGCCCGAGGCCTTCGGCCGCACCGTCCTCGAGGCCGTCGCCTCGGGCCGCGCCGTCGCGGGCTGGGACCATGGCGGCGTCGGCGAGCAGCTGGCGCAGTGGTGGCCGCAAGGCGCGGTGGCCCCGTTCGACCCGGCGGCGCTGGCGGCGAACATCGCGGCCCAGCTTGCGCGCCGCGCCGCGCCAGCGGTTACGATGCCCGACACCTTGCGCGCCATGCAGGAGGCGACGTTGTCGCTCTATGTCGAACTTGCCGGACAACACTGAAGCCGCCATGCCCGCCGGCTGGCGCTGGGCGCCGGCCTGGGTGCTGGCCTTCGTCGCGCTCTGGCCCGCGCCGGGCTATGCCGAGGCGGTGATGGTGCTCGGCGCGCTGGCGGCCATCGCGCTGCTGCTGCTCGCCCGCTTCCGCAACGGTTCGCGGCTGCTGAGCGGTCCGGCCTGGGCGCTCACGAGCGTGCTGTTCTGTTCCTACTGGCTGCCCGAGCTGGTGTCCGCGTTCGATGCGGTCGACCACGGCCGCGCCTTCCGCGAGTCGCTGGTGGACCTGCGCTACCTGCCGTTCCTGTGGCTGGTCGCGGCCGCGGTCGGCAATGCGCGCGGGCGCCGCATCACCTTCGGCGGCATCGGCGTCATCGCCGGGGTGTGGACCATCGACGCGCTGGTGCAGGCGATCTCCGGCACCAGCCCGCTGTTCGCGGGGATGGATGCGGTGAAGCATGCGATGAGCGGCCACGGCATGTGCACCGCGGCCGAGACCCAGCTTGCCGATCGACTTGGCGGCGTGCTGGGTCCGTGCAACCTCAAGCTGGGGGTGGTGCTCGCGAGCCTCGCGCCGTTCGCGCTGTATGCGGCATCGCGCCGCTTCGGCGCCGCCGGCTGGCTGTCGGCGGCCGCGGGCCTGGGCCTGGTGGTGCTGCTCGCCGGCTCGCGCGCGGCCTGGCTCACCTTCGGGCTGGTGCTGATGCTGTCCGGCTGGCACGTGCTCGGCTGGAAGAAGCTGCTGGGCGTCTTCGCCTTCGGCGCGCTGGCCCTGGCCACGCTCACCGTCACCTCGCCGCAGGTGCGCGAACGCGTCACGCGCACCACCCAGGCGCTCGCCGCCGACGAGCAGGGCGTGGACATGGCGCTGTCGGGCCGCACGCGCATCTGGGGCGCGGCGGTGTGCATGATCCGCGAGCATCCGGTGAACGGCGTCGGCGCGCGCGGATTCCGCGATGCGTTCCCCGCCTGCGATCCGCAGTCGGGACAGGCGCCCGCGTGGGGCGAAGGTCCCGCGCTGCACGCGCACCAGGTGGTGCTCGAAGTGCTGAGCGAAACCGGCGCGTTCGGGCTGCTGTGCTGGCTGGCGGGCGTTGCGCTCGCGCTGCGGGCCTGGCGCTACGCCGGCGCGGCCGCGCGCGGACGCGCCCGCCCCGCGATGCTGGCGCTGCTGGTGACGGTGTTCCCGTTGAACACGCACCTCGCCTTCTATTCCACCTTCTGGGGCGGGGTGGCGCTGATGCTCGCCGCGCTCTACGCCGGCAGCCTGCTCGGGCGCGACACCGGCGGTCAGGCGGCGTAGGGATCCTCGCCGCCGGGCTGGCGCTTGAAGCGCCGGTGGATCCAAAGGTATTGCGCGGGCGCGGCGCGCGCCATCGCCTCGATCGCCGACATCACCCGCGCGGTATCGGCGGTGGCGTCGGCGGTGGGGAAGTCCTCGAAGCGCGGGGCCAGCCGCAACGTGTAGCCGCCGTGGTCGCGCCGTTCGTGCGCGAACGCCAGCACCGCCGCGCCCGACAGGCGCGCCAGCTGGTGGGTCGAGGTGAGGCTCGACGCGGGCCGCCCGAAGAACGGCACGAACACGCTGTCGCCGCGGCGCGTCTCCTGGTCCGGCGCGAACCACAGCACGCCGCCCGACTTGAGGTGCCGGATCGCGGGGCGCAGCTCCTCGCGGCCGAACATGGCCGCGGCATAGCGCAGCCGTCCGCGTTTCACCGCCCATTCGAGCGCGCCCTGCGCGTGCGGCCGATACATGCCCGCGAGCGGCACGTGGTCGCACAGGAGGCGCCCGCAGATCTCGAGTGTCGTGAAGTGGCCCGACACGAGGATCACGCCGCGCCCTTCGGCGCGCGCCGCTTCCAGGTGGTCGAGGCCTTCGATGCGCAGGCCGCGGCGCACGGCGGCCGCGGAGCCCCACCAGGCGCGCGCGAATTCGAACAGGCCGATGCCCAGCGCGCTGAAATGGCGACGCAGGAGGCCTGCGCGCGCCGCATCGTCGAGGTCGGGAAAGCACAGCGCGAGGTTGCGCGCGGCCACCCGCCGTCGCGAAGCCATCGTGTTGCGCAGCAGCGCGCCCAGCAGGCGGCCCAGGCCGCGCTGCAGCGGCCACGGCAGGCGCGCCAGCGCCGCCATCGCGCCGACCACCACCCACATCGGCCATTCCCGCGGCGCAAGCGGCGGCGGGCCGGCGGAAACGGGCGAGGCGGGGTCGGTCATCGGCCGGATTCTACGGGACGCCCGCTCCGGGACGCGGCCGCGCGGCTGCGGCCGGCGGCCGTGAAGGCGGCATCGCTTATCCTTGGCGGATGCGGGCCGACCCCAACGAACGAGTGCTGCGCGGCCTGTATTCGGCCGCGCTGTACATGTTGTTGCCGGCGACGCTCTACCACCTGATCTGGCGCAGCTTCCGGCAGGGCGAGTACCTGCAGCGCTGGAGCGAACGCTACGCGGCCTATGGCGACGCGGCCGTGCCCGGCGCGACGATCTGGGTGCATGCGGTGTCGGTGGGCGAGGTCAACGCCGCCGCGCCGCTCGTCAATGCGCTGCGCGCGCGGCGGCCGGACCTGCGGCTGCTGCTGACCAGCATCACGCCGACGGGATCGGCGCGGATCCGCGCGCTGTGGGGCGAGACCGTCGAGCACGTCTACCTGCCGTACGACCTGCCGGGCGCGGTGGCGCGCTTCCTGCGCCATTACCGCCCGCGCGTGGGCCTGGTGCTGGAGACCGAGCTGTGGCCGAACCTGCTGTTCGGCTGCCGCGACCACGGCGTGCCGGTGTGGATCGTCAACGGGCGCCTGTCGGAGCGTTCGCTGCGCGGCTACCGGTTGCTGCGCCCGTGGCTGGCGCGCGCGCTGCGCACCGTGCGCGGCGTGCTCGCGCAGTCGCAGGCCGATGCGGCGCGCTTCGTGCGGCTCGGCGCCGACGCGGCGACGACGCGCGACCTCGGCAACCTCAAGTACGACATCGCCGCCTCGCCACGCGAAGCCACCCTGGCCGAGGAATGCCTCCGCCGGCTCGACGGGCGGCGCGCCTGGATCGCCGCGAGCACGCATCCGGACGAGGAGGCGGCCGTCATCGCCATGCACGCGCGACTGCGCCGGCGCTGGCCCGACCTGTTGCTGCTGTGGGCACCGCGCCACCCCGAACGCTTCCGTGCCGTGGCGCAGCAGGCCGTCCAGGCCGGCTGGCAGGTCGCAACGCGACGGCTCACGCACTGGCCCGACAAGGGCGACGATGTGTTCGTCATCGACACGCTGGGCGAACTCGCCGCCTTCTATGGCTGCGCGCAGGCGGCCTTCGTCGGCGGCAGCCTGCAGGACATCGGCGGCCACAACCTGCTGGAACCCGCGGCCGCGGGAACGCCGGTGGTCACCGGGCCGCACCTGCGGAATTTCGCCGACATCGCCGCGCGCATGCGCGCCGCCGGCGCGTTGCGCGTCGGCGCCGATGCGGGCGCGGTCGCGTCGGGGCTCGAGGAATTGCTCGCGTCGCCGGAATTGCGCGCCGCGATGGTCGCGGCCGGCCTGGCGCTGGTGGAAGAAGGCCGCGGGGCGCTCGAACGCACCCTGGCACTGGTGGCGGCGGACCTGCCGCCGCCGCCCTGAGGTCGCAGCCCTTACTGCTGCGACTGCTGGATCGCGGCGCGGTCTTCCTGCGACAGCTGCGCGTTGGCATCCGCCGTCAGGAGGCGGTTCACGTCGGCGACGTCGTCCACGTCCAGCGTGCCGGCGGCCTGCTCGAGCAGCAGCCGGTTCTGCAGGAAGTTGTACTTGGCCAGCGCGTACTGGCGCTGCGCGTCGAACAGCTTCTGCTGGTTGATCAGCACGTCGATGACCGTGCGGGTGCCGACCTCGAGGCCGACCTGCGAGGCGTCGTACGCGCTCTGCGCCGAGACCAGCGCCAGTCGGCGGGCCTCGACCTCGCTGATGCCCGCGACCAGGGTCTGGTAGGCGTTGCGGGTGTTGCGCACCAGTGCGCGCTTCTGCTGCTCGAGCTGGTCGCGCGCGATGTCGCGCTGCGCGATCGCCTGGCGCACGCGCGACTGCGTGGCCCCGCCCGCGAAGATCGGCACGTTCAGGGTGAGCCCGAACGACGGGCCGCGGCTTTCGCCGCCGGTGGGCGTGGTGAAGGAGAAGGGCGGATTGGTACTGGAAAAGCCGCTCTCGCCCCACGAAGTGCTCTTGCCGTAGCTGCCGCTGAGGTTGAGCGTGGGCAGGTGGCCGGCGCGCGCGACGTTGACGTCGGCATCGCTCGCGGTGACCTGCAGCTCCTGCGCCTTCAGCGCCGGGTTGTTGTCGACCGCCGTGGCCACCCACGCGTCGGCATCGCGGCCGCTGGGCAGTTCCGGCTTGAAGTCGGCCGGCAGCGCCTTGAGCTCGGTCACCGGCTGGCCGGTGATTTCCGACAGCGCCTGGTAGGCGTCCTCGAGGGCGTTGCGGACGACGATGGTGTTGGCGCGCGCGCTGTCGTAGGTGGCGCGGGCTTCGTGCACGTCGGTGATGGGCGCCAGGCCGACCTCGAGGCGCTTGCTCGCGAAGTCGAACTGCTTCTTCAGCGCGGTTTCCTGCGCTTCCGCGGCGGCCAGCGTCTCGATGGCGACGAGCACGTCGAAGTAGGCCTTGGAGGTGCGCGTGACCAGCGTGTCGCCCGCGGAGTCCAGGGTGAAGTCGGCGGCGCGGCTCAGCGCGTCCTGGCCGCGCACGCGGTTGAAGGCGCCGAAGTCGAACAGGACCTGGCTGCCGTTCACGCTGTAGCGGCGGCTGTTGCTGGTGTTGCTCGAGTCGCCGTCGACGTTCTGCAGGACGGGGTTGCCGGCGGCATCCACGGTGCTGAAGCTCTGCGTGGCCGGGCCGGTGCTCCGGGAGTGGTTGTAGCTGGCCGTGCCGTTGAGCTGCGGCAGCAGCGCGGCGCGCGCCTGCACCGCGCCTTCGCGCGTGGCGAGCCGGCTGGATTCGGCGGCGGCGAACTGCGGGTCGCTGGTGCGCGCGAGCTGGTAGGCCTGCAGCAGGTCCTGGGCCTGCGCGGCGGCCGGAAGCAGGGCGGCAGCGAGGGCGATGGCGAGGGTGCGACGAATCATGGGGATCCTTTGCATCATTGGCGCGCGGTGGCCGCGCGTTGGGTTGCCAGCGTGTGGGGTGACGGCGGGACTACCAGTCGAACCGGGGCGCCGGTTCGGCGCCGGCGAGATAGGGAATGTCGGTTTCGAACAACGATTCGATGCGCGGCGCGTTGACGTCGCCGGCGTGCACCAGCACCGCGTCCATCGCCGGGGCGACGCCGCGCACCGCGAACAGGCGGCCGCCGGGGCGCAGCCAGCGCAGGAAGCGCGCGGGCACCTCGGCCACCGCGCCCGAGACGCAGATCGCGTCGAAGCGGCGGTCCGTGTCCCAGGCCATCGCGTCGGCGACCTCGAGCGAGACGTTGCCGCCCAGCGCGGTCGCATCGAGCCGGGCACGCGCCGCGTCGACGAAGTCGGCATGGCGGTCGAGGCCGAGCACGTCGCCGGCGAGCGCACCGAGGCACGCGGCGAACCAGCCGCTGCCGCTGCCGATCTCCAGCACCGAATCGCCCGGCTGCAAGGCCAGCGCCTGCAGCACGCGCGCTTCGACGACGGGCTTGAGCATAACTTCGCCATGGCCGATCGGCAGCTGCAGGTCGGCGTAGGCGAGCGCGCGATTCGCCTCGGCGACGAAGGCGTCGCGCGGCAGCGCCGCGAGCACTTCGAGCACGCGCGTGTCCAGCACGTCCCAGGGCCGGATCTGCTGCTCGACCATGGTTTCGCGGACGCGGGCGTAATCGAGGCTGCTCATCGGGCGTTGCTCATGTGGGGCCGCCGGGTGGCGGATGCGGGGGCCGGGCGTCGTGGCGCCGGACCCGCGATTCTACCCGCCCTGGGCGGGGCGGACGGCGACAGGATGACTGTGCTACCACACCATGACTGAGTGCCGGAAGTCACCGGGACTGCCGTCACCGGGACCGCGGCGCCCGGCGCTGCATGGCATGCCGCGCTGGCTTCAGCGGCGGCCATAGGCCCGGAGGAACATGTCCACGGTCGCCTCGACGTGGCGCTCGGCGTCGCAGCCGTCCATGCCGGCGCCGCAGCCGAAGACCATGCGCGCATGCGCTTCGCCCTTGAGCAGGGTGAAGAACTGCGCGGACGCGCGCGGGATGTCGTCGATCTCGAGCTCCCCGGCGGCGACGCGGCGCCGCAGCAGCTCCGCGAACGCCGCCTGCACGCGTTCCGGCCCGGCTTCCCAGAACATGCGCGGCAGCGGCGACTCGGCCATCCGCGGCGAGCACAGGATGCGGTGGCCGGCCACGGCTTCGGGCGCGCTGATCATGCCGAAGAACGCCCGCGCGACGCCCAGCAGCCGCTCGCGCACCGGCAGTGCCGGCTGCGCGTCGAACAGCGCGGCGGGCAACTGCTGCTCGCAGTAGGACTTCACGACCGCGGCGAACAGCGTTTCCTTGTCGCCGAAGTGGCTGTAGACCGTGAGCTTGGACACGCCGGCGGCGGTCGCGATCTGGTCCATTCTGGTCGCGTCGAAGCCCTGGCTGGTGAACAGCTGGCGGGCGGCTTCCATGATCGCGTTGCCCTTTTCCAGGTCCTTGGGGCGACCGGGGGCGGCGGCCGGACGGGGGGCG
>CBIHRR010000095.1:0-8193 GCA_966212495.1 uncultured Gammaproteobacteria bacterium | reverse complement strand
AAGTTTCCGCGCTGGGTGGTGGGGCTCATGTCGCTGGCGCTCCTCGCCGCCAACACCATCAACATCGCCTCGGACCTGGCGGGAATGGCCGATGCCGCGGAAATGCTGGGCCTGGGCCCGTCGCCGGTCTTCGTCCTGCTGTTCGGCATCGGGATTTGCGTGGCCACCATCCGGTTGCGCTACCACCAGATCGCGAAGGTCCTGAAGTGGCTGGCACTGGTGCTCGTCGCATACATCGTCACGGCGCTGGTGGAGAAACCGCACTGGGGATCGGTCATGCACGCCTTCGCCACGCCATCGTGGCCCCGCTCGCAGGTTGCGTGGGCCACCATCGTCGCGATCCTCGGGACGACGATCAGTCCCTACCTCTTCTTCTGGCAGGCAGGACAGGAGGTCGAAGAGGAGCGGGCGATGGGACGACGGATGGTGGTGCAACGCCGGGGGGCCAGCCGCACGGAACTGATGGATCGCCGCATCGACATCACGCTGGGAACCTTGTTCTCCAACGTGGTGATGTTCTTCATCATCCTCACCACCGCGCTCACCCTGCACGAAGCCGGCGTGACGACGATCGCCACGACCCGGCAGGCGGCGGAAGCCCTGCGTCCGCTCGCGGGCGACCTGGCCTACTGGCTGTTCACGCTCGGCATCGTGGGAACAGGCCTGCTTGCGATCCCCACCCTGGCCGGGTCGGCCGCCTACGCATTCGCGGAGACCTTCGACTGGGCCTATGGCCTCGACAACAAGCTCCAGCAGGCACGTGCCTTCTACGGCGTATTCGCGCTGGCGATCGCTTGCGGCATCGCCCTCGACTTCTCGGGGATCGATCCGATGAAAGCGATGTTCGGGACCGCCGTGATCAACGGCCTGCTGGCGCCGTTCCTGCTTGTCGGAATCCTGCTCGTCGCAAACGACAGGAAGATCATGCGCGGGCAGCGCGGCTCCTGGCTCACGCGCGGAGTGGTGACCCTTGCGACGGTCGTGATGTTCGGCGCCGCAGCGGCATTGCTTGTTGTCTGAGCGCGCGCGTAGCCAGCCGGCGCTTGGCTAAGACCGCCGCGCCTGGGCGAGGAACCTGTAGCCGACGCCCGGTTCGGTGGCGATGTAACGGACGTGCGCGGCATCTTCGTCCAGCTTGTTGCGAAGCTTGGCGACCAGGATGCGCAGGTAGTGCGTGTCGTGCTCGTGGGTGGCGCCCCACAATTCACGCAGGATCTGCGGTTGGGTGACGACACGGTCCGGATGCCGCAGCAACAGCGACAGCAGGGCGAACTCCTTGCGGGTGAGGGTCGTGGGCACGCCGGCGATCCTGACCTCATGTCGCGCGAGATCGACGCACAGGAACCCGTCGTCGAAAACGGCCAGCGGCGCTTCGGCGCTCGCGGCGTGGGCGCGGAGCAGCGCCCGGATCCGCGCCATCAGTTCCTGCACCCCGAAAGGCTTGGTGACGTAATCGTTGGCGCCGCCGTCCAGCCCGGCGACCTTTTCGGCTTCGTCCGAGCGGACCGTCAGCAGGATCACCGGGACGGACGACCATTTGCGGATGTCGCGAAGGATGTCCTGGCCGTCGCGATCCGGCAGGCCCAGGTCGAGGATCACCAGGTCCGCACCCTTCGAGGCGAGCGCCTCGATGCCTTCCTGGCCGGTCGCGGCCAGCGCGACCGCGTAACCCTGCGCGCGCAGGCTGATGTCGAGGAGCCGGCGGATCTGCGGCTCGTCGTCGACGACCAGGATGCGTGGTGCAGGCGCGGATGCGTTCATGCGTGGCCTAGGGCGCGAGCCGGGGAAGCGTGATGCGCAGGATGGTGCCGCGATCGCCGGTTCCCGGCAGCGCCTCGACGCTGCCGCCGTGGGCGCCGATCATGCCCTGGGTGATGGCGAGCCCGAGGCCGGTGCCTTTGCGCCCGCGATCGCCGTTTTCGACGCTGTAGAACATGTCGAAGATGCGCCGCCGCTCGCCCTCGGGAATCCCGGGCCCGCGATCGCGCACGTCGATCCGCAGGCCTTCGTCCACGTCCCGCGCCTCCACCTCCACCGGCTCGCCGGCGGGCGAGAATTTCGCCGCATTCTCCAGCACGTTGAACAGCGCCTGCTCGACGAGCGCCGGGTGGACCCAGATCGGCGCCATGCCGTGCTCGACCGACACGACGAAGCGGACGTCCGGCTCGTAGCGCTTCAGGCGCGCGACCGCCGAACCGATGAGCTCGTCGACGCCGATCCAGTCGCGGCGCAGGGTCAGGTCGCCGTGGCCGAGCCGGGTCATGTCGAGCAGGTTCTGGATGTAGCGGTCGAGGCGCTCGCTCTCGACCCGGATGGTTTCCAGCAATCCCCTGCGGTCCACGGCATCCATCGCGTCGCCGTAGGACTCCAGGCTGCTCGCCGCGCCGATGATCGCCGCGAGCGGCGAGCGCAGGTCGTGCGATACGGAGGAGAGCAGGGCCGAGCGCAACCGCTCGGTCTCGTTGCCGACGCGCGCGTCCTCGAGGTCGGCGACCAGTCGCGTGCGTACCACCGCCTGGGCGATGTCCTCGACCATCGCTTCGGCCAGGCGCCGCTGCTCGGGCCCGAGGCGGTGCAGCTGCGGCGGAAAGCGCAGGCCGACGATCCCGGATTCGCGATCCCCCAGCGCCAGCGGCAGGAACCACCAAGGCGATCCGGCGAGGGTGTCGGTGTAGCGTCCGGCCGGTTGCCGGTGGCGCGTCGCCCAATCGGCGGTGGCGCGGTCCTTGTCGCCGAGATCCGACGCGTGCTCGCCATGTTCCCCCACCTGGAGCATCACGTCCGCTTCGAAGGCGCGCCTGAGCGCCGTGCGCCCGGCGCGCAGCACCTGGCCCAGGTCGGCCGCAGTCGAGAGGTCGCGCCCCAGGGTCTGCAACGCGGTGCCTTGCGCATTCGCCGCGCGCAGCGCCAGCACCTGCATCCGCAGCTTCGACGCCAGGCGCCCGGCGACCAGTGCGGCGACCAGGAACAGCAGCACGGTGACCACGCCCTGGCGGGCGCCGATCAGCAGGGTGTAGCGTGGCTCGATGAAGAAATAGTTGTAGGAGAGGAAGCAGAGCGCCGCCGCGATGACCGCCGCGGCCATCCGGGTGCGCGTGGCCACCAGCACGACGGCCACGATGAAGATCAGGGACAGGTCGTCCAGGTCCAGCCAGCGCTCGGCCATCCAGGCCATCGCGGTGGCCAGGGTCGCCGCGGCGAATGCGAGCAGGGCGTCGTTGCCGCCCAGCCGGCCTTTCAGCGCGCGCCACGAGCGGCGCGACTTCGCCCGCGCGCCGGGGGTGCTGATGATGGTGAGCTCGTAGTGCGCCCCGCGCTGCAGCAGTTGCTGGGTCAGCGTGCGGTTGAACATGCGCGCGAACGGGCGCTCGCGCGTGCGCCCCAGCACGATCGCGCTCGCGCCCGCGCGCGCGGCGTGGTCGAGCAGCGCGTCGACGATGTTGTTCCCGTGCAGCAGCGCGGTGTCGCCGCCCAGCCGGCGCGCCAGGGCGAACGCGCGCTCCAGTTCGAGCTGGCGCGCATCGTCCGGCGCCGCCGCCTGGACCGTCACGACCGTCCAGGGCGCGTCCCGCCGTTCGGCGAGCCGGCGCGCGATGCGCACCAGGTATTCGGACTGCCCCAGGCCGTCGATGGCCACGATGACGCCGCGCCGCAGCGCCACGCCGGGGAGGCCACGCGCGGCCTGCGCCTCGCGCAGGTCGCTGTCCACCCGGTCCGCCGCCGTCTGCATCGCCAGTTCGCGCAAGGCCGCCAGGTTGCTCGGCGAGAAGAACGCCTGCAACGCGTGGGCGGCCTGTTCCGGCATGTACACCTTGCCCTGCTGCAGGCGTTCGATCAGTTCCCGCGGCGGCAGGTCGACCAGCACGATGTCGCGCAGGCGGTCGAACACCGCATCCGGCACGGTTTCGGTGACGCGCACGCCGGTGATGCGATGCACGACGTCGTTCAGGCTTTCCAGGTGCTGGATGTTGATGGTGGCGTACACGTCGATGCCGGCGTCCAGCAGCTCGACGACATCCTGCCAGCGACGCTCGTGCCGGCTGCCGGGCGCATTGCGGTGCGCGAGCTCGTCGACCAGCGCCAATGCAGGCTTGCGCGCCAGCAGCGCGTCGAGGTCGAGCTCGTCGAGCGCGCGCCCCTGGTAAGCGATGTGCCGCCGCGGCAGCACCTCGAGGCCTTCGAGGAGGGCGGCGGTTTCCGCGCGTCCGTGGGTCTCGACGATGCCGATCACGACATCGATGCCGCGGCGCTGCAGTTCGCGCGCGCGGCCCAGCATGGCGTAGGTCTTGCCGACGCCGGGCGCCGCGCCCAGGAACAGGGTCAGGCGGCCCGCTCCCTGCCGCTGCAGTTCGCCGATCAGGGCGTCGGCCTGTGCGCTGCGTTCGATCATGGCGAGGTCGCTCGCGACGCGCCGGAAGGCCACGGGGACAGCATACCCGAGGCCGGGCGCGCGCCGGATTCCGGTTGCAGGCCGATCACCCGACCGGTCATTGGCGCGACATCGCGTCCAGGGCCAGGTTGAGTTCGAGCACGTTCACGCGGGGCTGTCCCAGTAGTCCGAGTTGCGGGCCTTCGATGTGCGCCGCAACGAGGTCGCGGACGGTGGCTGCGGGAAGGCCGCGCTCGCGGGCCACGCGGGCGACCTGCACCATCGCGCCCGCAGGCGACAGGTGCGGATCCAGCCCGCCGCCGGACTGCGTGGCCAGCTCGCCGGGCACCTGCGCGGGGGCGATGCCGTCCCGCTGCGCGACGGCCTGGACCAGGCCATCGATGCGCTTGCGCAGGTCCGGATTGCTGCGCGCCAGGTTGCTGCCGGCGGCTGCCATCGGATCGTAGTTCGCGGCCGACGGACGCGGCTGGAAATAGCGCGGAGCGGCGAACGGCTGGGCGATGAGCCCGGAGCCGCGCGCCTGCCCGTCGACCATGACGAGGCTGCCGGTGGCCTGCCGCGGGAACGCCAGGCGTCCGAGCGCGGCGCCGCCGACGGAGTACAGGAAGCCGAAGCCGCCGAGGACGAGCACCGCCATGGCCAGGCTCGCGCGCAGCGTGGTGCGGTCTTCGGGGCCGATGGGCGAAACGGGATTCGTGGATTGCATGTCAGGCTCCCATGGCCACGAGGAGGAGATCGATCAGCTTGATGCCGGCGAACGGCAGCAGGATGCCGCCCACGCCGTACATGAGCATGTTCCGGCGCAGCAGCGCCACCGAACTGGCCGGGCGGAAGCGCACGCCCTTCAGCGCCAGCGGGATCAGCGCGGGGATGACCAGCGCGTTGAAGACCAGCGCCGCCAGCACCGCGTTCGACGGGCTCGACAGGCGCATCACGTTGAGCGCGGCCATCTGCGGGATCGCGGCGGCGAACAGCGCGGGCAGGATCGCGAAGTACTTGGACACGTCGTTCGCGAGCGAGAAGGTGGTCAGCGCACCGCGGGTGATCAGCTGCTGCTTGCCCACTTCGACCACCGCGAGCAACTTGGCCGGGTCGCTGTCGAGGTCGACCATGTTGCCGGCTTCCTTCGCCGCCTGGGTCCCCGAATTCATGGCCAGGCCCACGTCCGCCTGCGCCAGCGCGGGCGCGTCGTTGGTGCCGTCGCCGACCATCGCGACCAGGCGCCCGCCCGCCTGCTCGGCGCGGATGCGCGCGAGCTTGTCCTCCGGGCGGGCCTCGGCGATGTAGTCGTCCACGCCCGCTTCGGCCGCGATCGCGGCGGCCGTGAGCGGATTGTCGCCGGTGATCATCACCGTCCTGATGCCCATCGCGCGCAGCCGCGCGAAGCGCTCCTTGACGCCGTGCTTCACCACGTCCGAGAGTTCGACCACGCCGAGCGCGTGGCGGCCCTCGCTCACCACCAGCGGCGTGGCGCCGCCGCGTGCGACCTGTTCGACGCGCCCCTTCAGTTCCGGCGGCACCATTCCGCCGAACGCGGCCACGTGCCGCTCGATCGCATCGCCCGCGCCCTTGCGGATCGTGCGCACGCCGCCCTCCGCCTCGGCATCGCGCAGGTCGACGCCGGACATGCGCGTCTGCGCCGTGAACTGCACGTAGTGCGCGTCGGACGGATCCTGCAGCGCCGTGCCCTGCTCGCGCGCAAGCCTGACGATCGACTTGCCTTCCGGCGTCGGGTCGGCCAGCGAGGACAGCATCGCGGCTTCGCGCAGGCGGGCCATGTCGACGCCCGCCAGCGCGTGGAATGCGGTTGCCTGGCGGTCGCCATGGGTGATCGTGCCCGTCTTGTCGAGCAGCAGTACGTCCACGTCGCCGGCGACTTCCACCGCCTTGCCGGACTTGGCCAGCACGTTCGCGGCCAGCGCGCGGTTCATGCCGGCGATGCCGATCGCCGGCAGCAGCCCGCCGATGGTGGTGGGAATCAGGCAGACCAGCAGCGCGATCAGCAGCAGCGGGTCGATCGTCGCGCCGACGAAGCCGGCCAGCGCCGGCAGCGTGGCGCACACGATGACGAAGGTGAGCGTCATCGCCGCCAGCAGCATCGTCAGCGCGATCTCGTTCGGCGTCTTCTGCCGGTTGGCGCCTTCCACCAGGGCGATCATGCGGTCGAGGAAGCTGTGCCCCGGCTCGGCGCTGACCTGCACGACGATCTCGTCGGACAGCACCTTGGTGCCGCCGATGACGCCGGATCGGTCGGTGCCCGCTTCGCGCAGCACCGGCGCGGACTCGCCGGTCACCGCCGCTTCGTTGATGGTGGCCACGCCGTCGACGATCTCGCCGTCGGCGGGAACGAGCTCGCCTGCGGACACGATCACGTAATCGCCCGGGCGCAGGCTCGAGGCCGCGATGCGGGTTTCGCCGGACGCGCGGGTGCGCCCGCCGAGGCGGCGCGCCACCAGGTCGCGGCGCGCCGCGCGCAGCGACGCGGCCTGGCCGCGGCCGCGTGCTTCGGCGATCGCTTCGGCGAAGTTCGCGAACAGCACGGTCACGAACAGGATCGCGGTCACGGCGCTGCCGAAGCCCCGGTCGCCGGGAACCGCGACGGTGACCAGCGCCGAGAGCAGCGTGCCGAGCAGGACGATGGCGATGACCGGGCTGCGCACGGCCTGGCGCGGGGCCAGCTTGCGGAACGTGTCGGCGAGCGCGGCGCGCATCGCCGCGGCATCGAGGCCTGACAGGGAACGCCGGCGGGCGCTGCCCAGATGGGAGTTCAGGGTGTCGTTCATGTCATTGCCTCACGGCGCCACAGCGGTGGCGCTGTAGAAAGTCAGGTGCTCCGCGATCGGGCCCATGACCAGGGCCGGCGTGAACTGGAGGACGGTGAGGACCACGACCACCGCGACCAGCGTCAGCGCGAACGTCGGCGTCTCCACGTGCAGCGTGCCGTTGCCCTCGGGGGCCACGCGCTTGCGCGCCAGCAACCCCGAGACCGCAAGCGGGACGATCAGCGCGGGATAGCGCCCCAGCGCGAGCACCGCCGCGCAGCTCAGGTTCCACCAGTACGTGGCATCGCCGAGGCCCTCGAAGCCCGAGCCGTTGTTGGCGAAGGCCGAGGTGTACTCGTAGAACACCTGGCTGATGCCATGGAAACCCGGGTTCGAGTTGCCGGTGATCGAGGGAAACAGCAGCGTGACCGCGGTGAAGCCGAGCACCACGAGCGGCTGCAGGAGGATCAGCAACGCGAGCAGGCGGACTTCCGGCGCCTCGATCTTGCGACCGAACAGTTCCGGGGTGCGGCCGGTCATCAACCCCGCGAGGAAGACGCCCAGCAACAGGTACACCAGGAACTGCTGCAGGCCGCAGCCGACGCCGCCCCAGATACCGTTGACCAGCATGTTGCCGATCGCCACGGCGCCCGTCAGCGGAGCGAGCGAATCGTGCATGGCATTAACCGAGCCATTGCTGGTCTGCGTCGTGAGCGCGGCCCACAGCGCGGAATCGCCGGCGCCGAATCGCACTTCCTTGCCCTCCATCAGCGCGACGTCGCCCGCCGTCGCCGAATGCGCCTCGGACCAGACCGCGAGCCCGGTGGAGGCCGCCGACATCAGCAGCATCGTGCCGAACACCATCGCGGTGAGCCGGCGCCGGCCGACCAGCGGCCCGACCATGAACGTGACGGCGACCGGCACCAGGATGAGCGCCAGGGTTTCCAGCAGGTTCGACAGGGGCGTCGGGTTTTCCAGCGGCACCGTGCTGTTGGGGCCGTACCAGCCGCCGCCGTTCGTGCCCAGCTGCTTGGCCGCGAC
>CBIHRR010000094.1:0-8287 GCA_966212495.1 uncultured Gammaproteobacteria bacterium | reverse complement strand
TCATCGAAGCCTGCGAGGAATCCGGCAGCTACGACCTGCCCGCCTACGTCGACCACCTCGCCGACCGCATCGGCAAGCCCTCGCTCGTCGTGTGCCTCGACTCCGGTTGCGGCAACTACGAGCAGCTGTGGTGCACCACGTCGCTGCGCGGCCTCGCCGGCGGCAACCTCACCGTCAAGGTGCTGGAGGAAGGCGTGCACTCCGGCGACGCGTCCGGCATCGTGCCATCGAGCTTCCGCCTGCTGCGCCAGCTGCTGTCGCGCATCGAGGACGAGGACACCGGCCGCATCCTGCTCGACGGCCTGCACGCGCCAATCCCCGCGGACCGCCTCGCGCAGGCGTCGAAGGTCGCGGACGTACTGGGCGACGAGGTGTTCGACAAGTTCCCGCTGCTGCCCGGCATGACGCCGATGTCCGACAAGCTCGACGAACTGGTGCTCAACCGCACCTGGCGGCCCGCGCTGTCGATCACCGGCGCCGACGGCATCCCGCCACTGGCCTCCGCCGGCAACGTGCTGCGCCCGCAGACCTCGGTGAAGCTGTCGCTGCGCCTGCCGCCCACGCTCGACGGCAAGCGCGCCGGCGAGCTGCTGAAGGAAGCGCTGCTGCGCGATCCGCCGAACGGCGCGAAGGTCACGCTGGACCTCGAGAAGGCCTCGACCGGCTGGAATGCGCCGGCGCTGGCGCCATGGCTGGACCAGGCGATCGGCACCGCGAGCCAGGAATTCTTCGGCGCGCCCGCGATGTACATGGGCGAAGGCGGCTCGATCCCGTTCATGGGCATGCTCGGCGAGAAGTACCCGGGCGCGCAATTCATGATCACCGGCGTGCTCGGCCCGCATTCGAACGCGCACGGCCCGAACGAATTCCTGCACATCCCGATGGGCAAGAAGGTCACCGGCTGCGTCGCGCGCGTGGTCGCCGACCACCATGCGGCCAGCCTGCGCGGCGAGACCGGCGGCGGCACGGCCGCGCTGGCCGGCGCCAGCGAGCGCGGGGACCACGGCTGCTGTTGAGCATGCCTCTTGCCAGCGGGCGATGCTGCGGCGGGCCATGGCGCCCGCCCCGCCCGGTGCTAGGATCGCCCCGCAACACCAACCAACCGGGGAGACACAAGCATGTTCAATGGCATTCTTGGCTACATCATCGGCGGTGCGGTGATCGGCATCCTGGCGCGGCTGCTCAAGCCGGGCGCGGATCCGATGGGGTGGATCATGACCATCCTGCTCGGCATCGTCGGTGCCGTGATCGGTGGATGGGCGTCGACGCAGTTCGGCCTGGGCGGCGCGATGACCTGGGTCGCCGCGATCGTGGCCGCCATCATCCTGCTGTTCCTGTGGGAAGCGATCCGGCGCAAGACGCCGAAGGCCTAGCCCGCGCGGCAGGTCGTGAACCGGACGCCCCGCACCCGCGGGGCGTTCCTTTTCGACGCTCAGAACTTCCTTGCGTAGCCGAGCATGAAACCCCTGCCCGGCAACACCCGGGCGATCAACGGCGAATCGCGGCGCTGCGCCCACACGCCCCAGCCGACGCCGATCGCGGCCCCCACCAGGACGTCGCTCTGCCAGTGCCCGTTGACCTTGACCCTGGCGACCGCGTCGTAGGCCGGCAGGATCGCCAGCGCATACACGGCCGGATGGTCGTGGCCGTACTCGGCGATGAAGGGCGTGACCGCCGCGCTGATCTCGGCAACCTCGCCGCTCGGGAAGCTCTGGTGCCCGTGGCCGGCGAAGAAATGGCCCGGATCGGCGTCTTCGCTCGGGCGCTCCCGCGAGAAGACCGGCTTCATGACGGTGGTGGTCGCCGCAGTGAAAACCACCGCATCCAGCGTCCGGTCGAAGGTCCTTCCCAGCCTCGAATCGTTGTCGGTGAACAGCGCGCCGCCCACGACCGCGAGCGCCGTGCCTGCCGCCAGCGTCGTCTGGTAGTTGCGCTTCCAGATGCCGGAGTCGTCGTAGGCGACCTTGTGGTCGATGCCGAAGGGATTGCCGGCGAATGCCGGGCGCGCAAGCAGCAGCACGAGCGCGGCAGCGGCCAACCTCGCTGGAAGAAAGGCTCGCATCGGGAATGTCCGCCGGGAGGAGCCTCCGGTATGCGCCCCGGCGTGTTTGTTCTTCCTCCGCCGAAACTCAGCGCGACGTTATGCCGCCGCGCCTGCCGCGCGCCGGCCGTTCAGCTGCGGCCGTACACGTCCTCGTAGCGGACGATGTCGTCTTCGCCGAGGTAATCGCCGGATTGCACCTCGATGAGCTCCAGCACCTCGGCGCCGGGATTCTCCAGGCGGTGCTTCGCGCCGATCGGGATGTACGTCGACTGGTTGGCGTGCAGCTCGAACACGTCGTTGTCGCGGGTGACCCGCGCCACGCCGCTGACGACGATCCAGTGTTCCGCGCGGCGCGCGTGCGACTGCAGCGAAAGCGACGCGCCGGGCTTCACCTTGATCCGCTTGACCTGGAAGCGCTCGCCGGCGTCGACGGAGTCGTAGCTGCCCCAGGGGCGATGCACTTCGCGGTGCAGCGCGGCCTGCGAGCGCTGGCCCGCCTTGAGCCTGGCGACCACCTCCTTCACCTGCTGCACCTTGTCCTTGCGCGCGACGAGCACGGCGTCGTCGGTTTCTACGACCACAACGTCGTCGACGCCGACCAGCGCGACCAGGCGGCGCGCGTAGGCGTAGCTGTTGCGGCTATCCACGGCGATGACGTCGCCGCGGTGGGCGTTGCCGTCGGCGTCGCGCTCGGCCACGTCCCACAGCGCCGCCCACGAGCCGACGTCGTTCCAGCCGATGTCCACGGGCAGCACCATCGCCGCGTCGGTGCGCTCCATCACCGCGTAGTCGATCGATTCGGCCGGCGTGGCCGCGAACGCATCGCCGTCGAGCCGGATGAAGTCGCCATCGCGGCGTGCGCCGGCGAACGCGTCCCGCACGCCCGCGAGGATGTCGGGGCGGAAACGTTCGAGTTCTGCGAGGTAGCGCGAGGCGCGGAACAGGAACATGCCGCTGTTCCAGTAATAGCCGCCCGCCTCCAGGTATTGCTGCGCGGTCGCGGCATCGGGCTTCTCGACGAAGCGCAGCACCTTGCGGACGGCCGTCGCGCCGGCGTGCGGCAAGCCGGTTTCGCCCGCGCGCGCATCGGCTTGGCCGGCTTCGGCCTGGATGTATCCGAAACCCGTTTCCGGCGCCGTCGGCATGATCCCGAACGTGACCAGCGCGCCCGCCTCCGCCGCCGGCATCGCCGCGCGCACCGCCGCATGGAACGCCGTCGCATCGCGCACCACGTGGTCGGAGGGCAGCACCAGCAACAGCGGGTCGCCGCCGTCGGCATCCTGCAGCGCCTGCAGTGCCGCGGCCGCGATCGCGGGCGCGGTGTTGCGGCCGACGGGCTCGAGCACGATCGCGGGGACCGGTGCGCCCACCTGCCGCAACTGTTCGGCGACCAGGAACCTGTGCTCCTCGCCGGCGACAACGATCGGGCGGGCCTGCGCGAGCGGCGCCACCCGCGACCACGTCGCCTGCAGCATCGTGTCCTCGCCGGCCAGCGGCAGGAACTGCTTCGGATAGGCCTCGCGCGACAGCGGCCACAGCCGCGTGCCCGAACCGCCCGACAGCAACACCGGTTGCAGATCCGCCACGCGCATCTCCCGACGACAGTGGCGGCAGTTTACCCTGTGCGGGCCGGCCCTCCCGGCCACGGAGCCTCGATGTCGCCATCCGCACCATTGCCGCCCGACGCCGCCCCCCAGCGCGCCGACGCGCGCCTCGCCTGGGCCCGGGCGGCGCTCGGCGATCCCGCCGCCACGCTGGAACGCGCCTCGATGGACGCGGGCTTCCGCAGTTACTGGCGCAGCACCGCCGCCGACGGCACGACACGCATCGTGATGGACTCGCCGCCCGACCGCGAGGACGTGCGCCCGTGGCTGCGCGTCCGTGACTTGCTGGAAGCCGGCGGCGTGCGCGTGCCACGCGTACTCGCGCGCGATGTCGACGCCGGTTTCCTGCTGCTGGAGGACCTCGGCACGCCGACGCTGCTGCAGGTGATCGATCCGGACAACGCCGACGCGCTGTTCGACGCCGCGATCGACCAGCTGCTGCCGCTGCAGAAGATCGCGCCGCCCCCGGGCATGCCCGCCTACGACGAGGCGCTGCTCGCGCGCGAACTGCGCCTGTTCGACGAATGGTTCCTCGGCCGCCACCTCGGCTTGTCGCTCGACTGCGGCGACATGGAAGTGCTCGACCTCGCCTACCGCCACCTCATCGACGCCGCGCTCGGGCAGCCGCGGGTGCTGGTGCATCGCGACTTCATGCCGCGCAACCTGATGCCGGCCGGCGACGGCCTCGCGGTGCTGGATTTCCAGGATGCAGTGGTCGGCCCCGTCACCTACGACGCGCTGAGCCTGTTCAAGGACGCGTTCCTGTCGTGGCCGCCGGAACGCGTGCAGGGCTGGCTCGCGCGCTACCACGCGCGTGCCGCCGCGGCCGGCATCCCGGTGCCGGCGCTGCCGCGTTTCCTGCGCGACGCCGACCTGATCGGCGTGCAGCGCCACCTCAAGGTGCTCGGCATCTTCGCGCGCCTGCATCATCGCGACGACAAGCCGAAGTACATCGCCGACGCGCCGCGCTTCCTCGCCTACCTGGCGGAAGCGCTGCCGCGCCATCCCGAGCTCGCGCCGCTGCAGGCCTTCCTCGCGCGCCGCGTGCTGCCCGCGTTCGAGGCGCAGGCCGCCCGCGCCGCCGGCGCATCCGCATGAAGGCGCTCGTCTTCGCCGCCGGCCGCGGCGAGCGCATGCGCCCGCTCACCGACGCGACGCCGAAGCCGCTGCTCCACGCCGGCGGCAAGCCGCTGATCGCCTGGCACCTCGAGCGCCTCGCCGCGATCGGCGTGCGCGACGTCGTCGTCAACACCAGCTGGCTCGCCGGACGATTCCCCGAAGCACTCGGCGACGGCGCGCCATGGGGCCTGCGCATCCATTACTCGTTCGAAGGCGACGCGCCGCTGGAAACCGGCGGCGGCATGCTCAACGCGCTGCCGCTGCTCGGCGGCGCGCCCTTCGTGCTGGTGAACGGCGACGTGTGGACCGACTACGACTTCGCGAAGCTGCCGCGCGATCCCGCCGGGCTCGCGCACCTGGTGATGGTCGATCCGCCCGCGCACGCGCCCCACGGCGATTTCGCGCTGGACGCGCAAGGCTTGCTGCACGCGGATGGCGCGGCGCGGCTGACCTACTCGGGCATCGGCGTGTATCGCCCGCAGTTGCTCGACGGCTGGCGAGCGATCGCCGGCGAGGCCGCGGCGGGCGCGGGAGGCAAACCGAAATTTCCGCTCGCGCCGATCCTGCGCGCGCGCATGGCCGACGGCACTGTGACCGGCGAGCGCCACGGCGGCGGCTGGACCGACGTGGGCACGCCGGAACGCCTCGCCCGACTCGACGCCGAGCTGTCCGGCGCCCGCTAGGCGTCGTCGCCGAGCGCTTCGCGCAGGAACGGCACCGTGAGCCGCCGCTGCGCGGCGAGCGCCGCGCGGTCGAGCCGGTCGAACAGCCGCGTCAGCCCGCCGAGGTCGCGCCCGACGCGGCGCAGCAGCCAGTCGAGCGCCGCGTCGTCCACGACGAGGCCACGCCGTCGCGCGCGCGTGCGCAGCACTTCGCGGCGCCCTTCGTCGTCGAGTATCAGCAGCGCCACGCGCGCGCACTGCGCGAGCCGCGAGCGCAGGTCCGGCAGCGACAGCGGCAGCGCGTCCGGCGCGGCGGCCGCGGTGTACAGCACCGCAGCGCCGGCGGCGCGCATCCGGTTGTGGAAGTCGAACAGCGCCACTTCCGCGGCGCGTTCGCCCGCGATCGCGTCCAGGTCGTCGAGCGCGGCGACGTCCGCGCCGTCGAGCGCCCCGAGCGCTTCGCGCACCCGGCCGGCCGCCGCGCGCAGCGGCAGGTAGGCCGCGCGCCGGCCCGCCGACTCGGCTTCGGCGCAGGCCCCGAGCGCGAGGTGCGTCTTGCCCGAACCCGGCGCGCCCTCGAGATAGCACCAGTCGGCGCCGGCGCGCGTCGCCAGCGCGCGCAACTGCGCGATCGCGCCCGGGGGCGCGGCGACGTAGGTGTCGAGTCGCTGGTCCGGCGGGAAGCGCAGCGCCAGCGGCAACTGCCGCGACGGATCGCGGCTCATTCGCCGGCCGGGCCGGCGTCCGGGCGCGCGCCCGCCGGCGGCGCGGCCAGGGAAGGCGGCCCGCCCTCCACGACGACGATCGGCGCGGCTTCCGGCTGCCCCGCGTACAGGCGGCTGTCCAGGTAGCGTTCGTGCGCGTAACGCAGCAGCACGTTCGCCACCGCCGCCACCGGCAGCGCCAGCAGCATGCCGAGGAAGCCGAACAGCGTGCCGCCGGCCAGCACCGAGAAGATCACCGCGACCGGATGCAGGCCGATGCGGTCGCCGACCAGCTTCGGCGTGAGCCAGTAGCTCTCGATCACCTGCCCGACCGCGAACACCACGCCGACGCCGACCAGGTGCTGCCAGTCGCCGAACTGCGCGAGCGCGGCGACGCCGCCCAGCACCACCACGGTCGTCGGCCCGAGGTAGGGCACGAACGTCAGCAGGCCGGCGAGGACGCCGACGAGGATGCCCAGGTCCAGCCCCACCGCGAGCAGCCCGCCCGCGTACAGCACGCCGAGCGCGAGCATCACCAGCAACTGCCCGCGCAGGAAGCCGCCGAGCACGTCGCTGGATTCGCGCGCGAGCCGCGCGGCGACCGCCGCGTGGTCGCGCGGCACAAGCGCCGCCGCGCGCTCGACGAACAGGTCCCAGTCGCGCAGGAAGAAGAAGGTCAGCACCGGCAGCAGCACCAGGTTCGCGATCCAGCCCAGCAGCGCGAAGCCCGAGCGCGACAGGTAGCCGAGCAGCGTGGCCGCCGCCCCGCCCGCCTGTTCCCAGTGGCTGCGGACGAGCGCGAACAGGCGCGCCGGATCGAGCCAGCCGACCAGTTCCAGCCCGGTCTTCGCCTCCACCCACGGCAGCGCGGTGCCGACCAGCCATTCGCGGTAATGCGGCAGCGACGCGAACAGCGTCGCGATCTGTTGCTGCAGCAGCGGCAACAGCAGCAGCAGCGCGAGCAGCGCCACCGCGGTCATCGCCGCGAACACGATGACGACCGCGCCATTGCGCGGCATGCCGCGCGCCTGCATGCGGTCGACCAGCGGATCGCCAAGCCAGCCGAGCATCGCCGCGAACACGAACGGCGTCAGCACCGGCGACAGCAGCCACAGCAGCCAGCCCGCCGCGAGCGCGACCAGGCCCCACTGCAGGCGGCGCAGGAACACCGCGAGCGCCTGCCGATCGCCGGTGATTCCGCCAACCCGCTCCAGGCCCGCGTCATGCGGCATGGTCATCGCAGCCGGAACGTCGCGCTCGCCGTGCCCGTGCCGGCCACGCCGTTGCCGGCCGCGGCGCCGCCGTCCTCGACGAGCAGTTCGTCGTCCAGCACGCGGCGCAGGCCCGGCAGGCCGGTCGCGAGGTCGAGGTCGAATTCGAGCCGGTCCGGCGTCGCGCGCAGCGGCCGCGCATCGCGCACCACCGACGCATCGCGCAGCCAGGCGACGAGGCGCATGTAGTCCTGCGCGCTGCGGATGCCGGTGAACGCGACGGTGTAGCGACCCGGATCGCCGATCGGCGTCGCCTTCGCGTAGCGCGCCGCAAGCGCGTCCGCGGCGCCGTCCGCGCCCGAGGCCATGGCGCGGCGCGCGTCGCGGTCGGTGCTGGTCCAGTGCGACAGCACCTTCCCGTGGTCGATGAAGGTCCAGTCGGCCGCCCATCCGTCGCCGCCGCGCTGGAGCTTGCCCACCAACTGCATCGGCGGGCTGTAGCGCGAGGAGAGTGCGGCGATGGCTTCGACGTCGCCGCGCCAGATCGCGCCGACCGCGGCCTGCTCGGCGGCGCTGCCCGAGGGCAGGCCGAGCCGGTAGCCGCGCGCGATCGCGCGGTCGAGCACGGCGCGCGCCGCGGCGGACTTGCCGAGGCCGACCAGGCGCGGACCGCTGCCGTCGTCGATCGCCAGCCACAGCACGGGCTTGGGCCGGGGCGCCGCCCACACCGGCAAGCCGAGCGCGCCGGCGATGTCGTCGACCTTGGCCTGGTCGAAACGGACCACGAGCGTCGTGGTGTAGACCGGCGCGCCGGTGGACGCCGAGACGCCCTCGTCCTGCCGGTAGTCGAAACTTTCCACGTAGTCGCCGGCATGGCGCAGTTCGTCCCCGATGCCGGGCCGGTCGGTGGCGCCGCGGTCGCCGGACAGCTTGGCGAAGACCT
>CBIHRR010000093.1:0-8340 GCA_966212495.1 uncultured Gammaproteobacteria bacterium | reverse complement strand
CGCGGGGTCGTAGCGCCACTGCTCGACGTAGCGGGCCTCGCGCTGGACCTGGGTGTTGCGGTTCACGACGCCGATCTCGATCGGGCGGGTCGCCGTGCCTTCGCCGACGGTGGCGCCCAGCTCGTGGTAGGCCGAGACCTGGACCTGGTCGTAGCGCTCCAGTTCGAGCGGGGTCATCGGGTGGGCCTCGCGATACGCCGGGTCGACCATCGTCCAGGCGCCTTCGAAATCGCCCCAGCGGATCGCGGCCGACCACGCGTACTGGGCGGTGCGCAGGGCGTCGCCGCGGTCGGGGCCGGCGGTGGCGCAGCCGGCGAGCAGGGCCGCCGCGGCCACCGCGAACAGCACGAGGGCGAAGCGGAAGCACGGGCGCGGGGCGGCATCGGGCGTCATCGCTGCATCCTACCCCGCGTCCGCGCCGGGCGTGCGCGCGATCGCGACGTAGCGCGCGCGGCCGCTGGCGGCGACCGCGCCTTCGGCCCCCGCCACCTCCGACTGCAGCACCAGGCTGGCGCGCCCCTTCGCGCGCAGCGCCTCGCGCACGCCGTCCCAGTCGCCGTCGGCGAGCCAGGCGCTGGCATCGAGGTCCCCGAACAGCGGCGACAGGTAGCGCACCTGGCTGTCGGCGACGTAGACCGCCGCGTCCAGCCCGTGCGCCTGCAGCTGCAGCGTCGCCAGGCCCCAGCCGGCGAGCGTCATCAGCGAAGCCAGGCTGCCGCCGAACGCGCAGCCCTTGTCGTTCACGTTGGCCGACAGCGGCGCCTGCAGGCGCAGGCGCGCGCCGTCGTAGCCGGCGATCCGCAGGCCGAGCGCGGCCACCGGGGGCATGGCCCGGAGGTGGGCATCGAGCGCCGCGAGGGCCGCGGCCGCGGCGGGGTTTGGCGACATGGACATCGCCCGACTATGCCAACATTCGCGCCATCGCGGCCAGCGGCCGCGTCAATGGCGCATCGCGATGGGCCTGCCGCTCGATGGCTGCACGATGGTCTCGCTGCGTCCCGCCGGCATGCACGCCACGATGCGGCGCGCGGCGGCGGCGCAGGGCGCGCGCCTGCTCGCGCTGTCGCCGTGGCGGCTGCGCATCCTCGACGATCCCCGTTCGCGCGCGGCGCTCGCCGCGGCGCTGGGCGCGCCGCGCGTCGTGTTCACCAGCCCCGCTGCGGTCTCCGCTGCGCGGCGCATGGAGCGCTTGCGTCCTGCCTCGGAAGCGCAATGGCTCGCGGTCGGCGCCGGCACCGCGGCGGCCCTCGCGCGCGAGGGCGTCGAAGCGATCGTGCCGCAGCGCATGGACAGCGAAGGCCTGCTCGCGCTGCACGCGTTGCAGCATGTCGCCGGCCTCAGCGTCGGCCTGGTGACGGCGCCGGGCGGCCGCGGCGAAATCGAACCCGGTTTGCGGCGGCGCGGCGCGCTGGTGCTGCGCGCCGATGTCTACGAGCGCACCGAACTCGCGCCGTCGCAACGCGCCCTCGATGCGCTGCGCGCGGTCGCCGGCCAGCCGTTGTGGCTCGCGCTGGGCAGCGGCGCGGCGCTCGACACGATCCTGCGCTCGCTGCCCGCCGACGCGGCGAAGGTGCTGCGCGGCGCGCGCGTGGCCGCGGCCAGCGAACGGCTGGCGCGGCAGGCGGCCGAGCACGGGTTCGAAGACGTCGTCGTCGCCGCGAGCGCGATGCCCGCCGCCCTGGTGGCCGCGGCCGCCCGCGCAGCCTCGGGCGCATCGCCTCCGTAAGCCCTCCGTTCAGCGTCCCGTCACCGCGCAGACACGGCGCCCACGCGGCGCGTGCCAGCCTGCCTTCCAGGCAAACCTGCGACTGCAGGGTGAAGGGAGTCAGGCATGAACGCATTCCGCAACGTGATCGCGTGGCTGGTCGTCGGGCTGCTGGCCGTCCTCGTGGCGCAGTGGTTGCTGGCCGACCCGGGCCAAGTGCTGGTCCGCTTCCGCGGCTACGACTACACGACCACCGTGGCCGCGGCCGCGATCTGGACCACCGTGGCCCTCGTCGTCGCGTGGCTGGTGGTGAAGCTGGTGACGCTGCCGTTCCGCAGCTGGCGCAGGCATCGCGACCGCCGCGCGCGGGTGCGCCTGGGCGAAGGCCTGGACGCGCTGCACCGCGGCGACTACGACCGCGCCGGCAAGCTGCTCGCGGCAGCCGCCGACGATGGCGACATCGAAGCGGGCGCGCGGGTCGCGGCGATGCGCGCCGCCCTGGCGCGCGGCGACCACGCCGCGGCGAACGCGCAGCTCGCGGCGCTCGGCGAACGCCATGCAGGCGCGCGCGCGATCGCCGCCGCCGAACTCGCGCTCGACGACCATCGCCCCACCGATGCGCTGGTGGCGCTGGACGCGCCCGCGGCGCAGCCGCTGCCGCCGCGCGGCCTCGCGCTGCGCGCCCTGGCGCTCGCCGCGAGCGGGCACTCGTCGCAGGCCTATGGCTTGCTGGGCGCGCTGCGGCAGCACCAGGCCCTGCCGCCGATGCGCCTGGACGAACTCCAGGAACGCTGGGCCGCCGCGCTGTTGCGCGAGGCCGACGACGCGAACGTGCTGGCCGAGCGCTGGGAGCAGCTGCCGAAGTCGCTGCGCGCCGAGCCGCCGGTCGCGGGCGCCTATGCCGCGCGCGCGGCCGCGCTCAACTGGGACGAGGCCGCGATGCGCGCGATCGAACAGGCGCTGGACACGCGCTGGGACGAGGGCCTCGCGTCGCAATACGGCACGCTGCCGGTGCAGCGGCTCGAGCAACGCCGCGCCACCGTCGAACGCTGGCTGCGCGACCATCCCTCGAGTCCCGCGCTGCTGACCGCGCTCGCGCGCCTGGCGATGGCGCAGGACCGCTGGCCGGACGCCGAGGCCGCGCTGCATCGCGCGATCGCGCTGGGCGCCGGCGCGGATGCCTGGGAAACGCTGGGCGACGGCCTGGCCGCGCACGGCGACGACGCGCTCGCGCGGCAGTGCTATGCGAATGCGCTGCGCGCCGCGCGCGGCGACGCCGTGCTTCCGGTCACGCAGGATCGGGCCGGCGAGGCGGCACTGCGGCGCAGCGCCTGACGCCGCCGTCGTCGCGATCAGCGGTCGAGGATCGCGACGACGCCCATGCCGCCCGCGGTGCAGATCGACACCAGGCAACGGCCGCCGCCGCGTTCCTTCAGTTCCTTCGCGGCGGTGGCGACGATGCGCGCGCCGGTGGCCGCGAACGGATGCCCCGTCGCGAGCGACGAACCGTTGGGATTGATCTTCGCCGGATCGATGCGGCCCAGGGGCGCGTCGAGGCCGAGCCGGTTGCGGCAGTATTCCTCGCTCTCCCACGCCCGCAGCGTGCACAGCACCTGCGCGGCGAAGGCTTCGTGGATCTCGTAGAAATCGAAGTCCTGCAGCGTGAGCCCGTTGCGCGCCAGCATCTCCGGCACCGCGATCGTCGGCGCCATCAGCAGGCCCTCGCCGTGCACGAAGTCCACCGCCGCCACGTGCGCGTCGCGCATGCGGCACAGCACCTCGTGGCCGCGCGCGGCCGCCCACTCCTCCGTCGCCAGCAGGCAGGCCGCGGCGCCGTCGGTGAGCGGGGTGGAGTTGCCGGCGGTGAGCGTGCCCTTGCCCGAAGTCCGGTCGAAGGCCGGCTTCAGCGCCGCGAGCTTCTCCAGCGAGGTGTCCGGGCGCAGGTTGTTGTCGCGCGAGACGCCGCGGAAGCTCACCACCAGGTCGTCGAAGAAGCCGCGCTCGTACGCGGCCGCGAGCTTGTGGTGCGAACCGACGGCCCATTCGTCCTGCGAATCGCGCGCGATGTTCCATTCGCGCGCCATGTCCTCGCAATGCTGCCCCATCGACTTGCCGGTGCGCGGCTCGGCCACGCCCGGGAATTCCGGCTTGAGCTCGCGCAGGCGGAAGCCCTTGAACGCGGCGGCGCGTTCCTTGAAAGTCTTCGCGCGCGCGGCCTCGAGCAGGCGCCGGCGCAGCGCCTGCCCGTAGACGATCGGCACGTCGGAGGTGGTGTCGCTGCCGCCGCCGATGCCGGCCTCGATCTGGCCCGCCGCGATCTTGTTGCCGATCATCACCAGCGCATCCAGCGAGGTGCCGCAGGCGCGCTGCAGGGTGATGCCCGGCGTCAGCGGCGAGAGGCCCGACGACAGCGTGGCTTCGCGGCCCAGGTTCCAGTCGGACGGATGCTTGATCACCGCGCCCATCGCCACTTCGCCCAGCTGCTGCCCGTGCAGCCCGAACTTCTCGACGAGCGCGCCGAGCGTGCGCACCGACATGCCGAGGTTGCCGACGTCGGCGTAGGCGGTGTTCTGCCTGCAGAAGGGGATGCGGACGCCGCCGAGCACGGCGACGGGACGACCTTGCAGCATCGTGCGACCTCGCGAAGCGGCCCGCGCGACGCGCGGGCGGGCAGACCTACTAATATGGCCGCAGTGTAAACCCGCCCCGCTGACCGGCCAATGACGCAATGAGCGACGCAGTGCGCATTCCTGGAACCCGCATCGTCGCCGGCGCCCTCGCGCTGGAACTGGCGCCGGGCAGCCCGGTGGGCAGCGCGCTGCTCGCACAGGCCGACGCGGGACGCCTGGGCGAACGCATCGCCGCCGACCTCGCCGGCTTCCAGCCCGGGGCGGCGACGCTGGAACTCGCGCTCGCCGGCGCCCATTACGATCCGGTGGAAGCGCTGCGGCCGGGCTGGCCGCTGCACCGCGAACTCGACCAGCTGGCGGCGCGCGCGCCGGGCCGCGAGTTCGCGCGCAGCGTCGGTGCCGTGGACGCGCAGGCGGGCCGGATCATCGCCTTCGGCGCGCACGACGGCCGCCTGCCCGACGCCCTGATGCCCGACCCGGGCCAGGCCGGCGGGCCGCTGCGGATCCTGCCCTTCGTGCTCGCCGGAGACCCCGATGCGGTCGCGCGCGTGGGCGACGCGTTCGAGCGCGACCTCGTCGAGACCGGCATGGCCGGCGCGGCCACCGCGCTGATGGCGCAGGAGCTGTTCGGGCTGCGCGTCGAGCACGCGCGCTACCTCACCCTGCACGACCTGCTGGCGATGACCGCGCTGCAGTACGAACACGCTGGCCTGGCGCCGCTGTGGCCGATGCTCGAGGCGGCGCTGCTCGCGCCCGAAGCCGAAGAGTGGCTCGACGCGCCGCCCGAACCGCTCGCCCACTACCGCGACGGCGAGGTGCGCATCGCGCTGTTCTCGCCGGCCGCGTGGCACGCACGCTACGCGCCGCCGGACGCGGACGACGCGCGGCTCGCGCGCGGCTTCGAGCATTTCCAGGCGCGGCAGCGGCAATTCGCCGCGGTGCTCGGCGCGCACGGCGTGCCCGTCACCTTCGCCCACTGCAACGCGAACGAACAGCCCGACCTGTAGCGCCGACCCGCGGCCGGCTCCGGTCGCCCTCAGTCGGCGAGCTTGATCACCCCGCAGGCCAGGCGCTTGCCCGCGTTGCCCGAAGGCTGGCTGTGGTAATCGTCGGCATCGGCATGGACGATGATCGCGCGGCCCGCGACGTCGTTCGCCGCGCCGGTGCCGAGGGTCAGGCCGGGCACGTGCATGTTGACGTGCGCGACGCCCTGCGCGTCGGCGGTGATGTTGTCGATGTCGCCGGCGTGGTGCGGGCCATCGTCCATGCGCCCGTGCGGCATCGTGCCCGGGTTGAAGTGGCCGCCCGCGCTGCTCGCGTCGGCCGCGCTGCAGTCGCCCTTCTCGTGGATGTGGAAGCCGTGGCTGCTGCCGGGTTCGAGGCCGCCGATGTCGCCGGCGATGTGCACCGCGTTCGCGCCCATGCTCATCACCTGCAGGCGGCCGCTGACCAGGCTGCCCGAGGCCGACGCGAGGTTGGCGACGGCGTCGTGGTCCTGCATCGGCGCGCTCGGTGCGGGCGCGGCGGGCGATTTCGGCGGCGTGGAGCTGCAGGCGGCGAGGCCGAGCACGGCCAGGGTGGCGGCGGCGAGCGGAACGATGCGCATGGCGGATCTCCTCATGGGGACAGGCGATTGTCGCACCGCGTGCCACGCGATGTCGTGAGGCCGCGCGACGCGCGTGCCCGCGGCGCGGACGGCGCGGACGGGGTGTACGGCGGGCGTTACCTGCGCTTGCGGCCGGGCCCGAGGCGGCGCGTGAGCGTGTTGCGGCCGAGCCCCAGGCGCGCCGCCGCTTCGCCGCGATGCCCGCCGGTGTGATCGAGCGCCGCGTCGAACAAGGCCTGCTCGAACCGTTCCCGCGCCTGCGCATGCAGGTCGCCGTCGCCGGCATCGAGGCGCGCGCTCGCCCACGCGGCGAGCGCGGCGTCCCACGCACCGGCGTGCGCCGCGCGCGCGGAGGCGGCAATCGTGTGCGCGTCCGTCCCGGCCGCAACGGTTGCGTCCAGCGCGGGCACCAGCGCGTCGACGTCGGCCGCCGCGACGCGATCGTCGGGTGCCAGCGCGGCGAGCCGCCAGCACGCGTTCTCGAGCTCGCGCACGTTGCCCGGCCACTCGCGCGCGCGCAGCCGCGCCACCGCTTCCGGCGACAGGCGCTTCGGTGCCGCGCCCAGGCGCTGCGCCGCGAGCGCGAGGAAGCGCTCCGCCAGCAGCGGAATGTCGTCGCGCCGTTCGCGCAGCGGCGGCACCTGCAGGCGTACCACGTCGAGCCGGTGCAGCAGGTCGGCGCGGAACCGGCCTTCGGCGACCAGGCGCTCCAGCGGCTGGTGCGTCGCCGCGATCACGCGCACGTCGACGCGGATCAGCTCGCGCCCGCCGACGCGGAAGAACTCGCCTTCGGCCAGCACGCGCAGCAGCCGCACCTGCAGCGGCGCCGGCATGTCGCCGATCTCGTCGAGGAACAGCGTGCCGCCGTCGGCCTGCTCGAAGCGGCCGATGTGGCGTTTCGTCGCGCCGGTGAACGCGCCGGCCTCGTGGCCGAACAGTTCGGATTCCAGCAGTTCCGCCGGGATGGCGGCGGTGTTGAGCGCGATGAACGGCCTGCCGGCGCGCGGCGATTCGCGGTGCAGCGCGCGCGCCACCAGTTCCTTGCCGGTGCCGGTTTCGCCGGTGACGAGCACCGATAGCGGCGCCTGCGCGAGCTTGCCGATGCTGCGGAACAGCGCGCGCATCGCCGGTGTGTCGCCAACCAGCTCCGGCGCGCCCGCGAAGGGGGTGTTCGCGGGGGCCGGAGGGCCTGCGCTTTCCTGTGCAGGCTTGGAGGAAGAACGCAGCGGGGCGGCGCGACCGGCCAGTTCGACGGCATGGTCGAGGTCGAAGGGCTTGGACAGGAACTCCCACGCGCCGCCGCGGAACGCGCCCGCGGTGCTGGCGACGTCGGTGTAGGCGGACATCACGATCACCGGCAGCGCGGGATGCGCCGCGCGCAGCTTGCGCAGCAGCGCGAGGCCGTCGTCGTCGCCCGGCATGCGCACGTCGGTGAAGATCAGCGCGGGAACGCCTTCCCGCAAGGCCGCCAGCGCTTCCGACGCCGATCCGAATTCGCGCACGGCGTGGCCGCCCTCGCGCAGCGCGGTGGCCAGCACGAAGCGCACCGCGCGGTCGTCGTCGACGACCCAGACCGTCCCGTCGCTCGCCTGCGCGGCGACTTGCGTTGCGGCGCCTGCACGTTCAGTCATTGGTCGCCTCCCCGGCCTCGCGCAGCGGCAGCAGCAGCGTGAACACCGTGTGCCCCGGCCGCGAGCGGAACGCGAGCGAGCCGCGATGCTCGCGCGCGACCTGCTGCGCGAGCGCGAGCCCCAGCCCGCTCCCTTCGGCGCGGCCGCTCACCAGCGGCAGGAACACCTGCTCGGCCAGTTCTTCCGGCACGCCGCGTCCGTCGTCGACGATGTCCAGGCGCAACGCCAGCGCATGCGCGGCATCGCCGATGCGCACGCCGTGTTCGGCGCGCGTGCGCAGCACGACGTTGGCGGCGCCGGCCTCGATCGCGTTGCGCACCAGGTTCCAGGTGGCCTGCACCAGGCGATCCTCGTCGCCGTCGAATTCGGGCAGGCTCGGGTCGTAGTCGCGTGCCAGCCGCACCGCCCAGCCGGCGTCGCTCTCGGCCAGGCGCAACACGCGCTCGAGCACCGCGTGGATGTTGAGCGGCGCGTGCGGGCGCGGCGGGGCTGGGGACAGCAGCCGGTCGAGCAGGCCGGCGAGGCGCTCGACTTCGGACTGGATCAGCGCGGTGAGTTCGAGCGAATCGTCGTCCGTGCCGCCGTCCCCGGCGGCGCCCTCGGCGGCGGCCGCGGCGGCGCGCGCCGCCGCGCGGCGGGCGAGCAGCTGGGCGGCGCCCTTCAGGCCGGCGAGCGGATTGCGCAGCTCGTGCGCGAGGCCCTTCAGCGATGCGTTGACCGCGCCGGGCAAGGCCAGCGCCGGATCCTCGCCCGGGAATTCGGCGACCG
>CBIHRR010000092.1:0-8371 GCA_966212495.1 uncultured Gammaproteobacteria bacterium | reverse complement strand
TGCGCCGCCCGCTGCGCTTTCGGGCGATGCGGGCCGGCGGCGTTCGGCGCGCTCGCGTTCGCGGCGTTCCAGCCGTTGCGCGCGCGCGCGATGGCGCTCGCGCGCCGCCAGCGCGGCCGTGCGCGCCGCGCGGGCCGCCTCGATCCGCGCCCGGCAGTCGGGCGCGCATTGCGCGCACGCGATCCCCGCGGATTCGGCCATGCCATCGCCGTCGTCGAGCAGCCCGAGCGTCATCGCAAGGTCGAGGTCGTCGTCGCGCAGCGCGGCGGCGAGCGCGTGCGCGCGCCCGCCGCCCGCCGCGCGGCAACCGCAGCAGGGGCAGCCGCCTTCGCTCAACGCCCGCGGAATTCCGGCTTGCGCCGCGCCAGGAACGCGCCGGTGCCTTCGCGCATGTCCTCGGTGGCGAACATCAGGCCGAATTGCGCGGCCTCGTACGCGAGGCCTTCGCCGATCGCGCACTCGCCGCCGAAGTTGACGCAGTCGAGTACGCCGCGCAGCGCGAGCGGCGCGGACGCGGCGAGTTGATCGGCCAGCGCCATCGCCTGCGCCTCGAGTTCGGCCGCCGGCACCACGCGGTTGACGATGCCCAGCTGCAGCGCGCGCGCCGCGTCCACCGGCGCGCCGGTGAGGCACAGCTCCAGCGTCGCCGCGCGACCGGCCAGCCGCAGCAGCCGCTGGCTGCCGCCGAAGCCGGGGATCAGGCCGAGGTTGACCTCGGGCTGGCCGATCTTCGCCGTGTCGGCGGCGATGCGCAGGTGGCAGCACATCGCCAGCTCGAGGCCGCCGCCGAGCGCGAAGCCGTTCACCATCGCGATCACCGGCTTGGGCAGCGTCTCGATCGTGCGCATCATGCGCTGCCCGCGCAAGGCGAAGTCGCGGCCCTGCGCCGGTGTGAGCGTGTTCATCTGCGCGATGTCGGCGCCGGCCACGACGGCCTTCGGGCCGGCGCCGGTCAGCACGACCACGCGCACGCCTTCGTCCGCGGCGGTGGCGTCGAAGGCGGCCTGGAGCGCATCCAGGGTGGCCAGGTCGAGCGCGTTCAGCTTGTCCGGGCGGTTGACGGTGAGCACCCGGACCGCGCCGCGGTCGGTGCTGGTGAGGACGGGCTCGGTCATCGGCTTCGGGGATTCCAGCAGTTGGGCTTGCCGGGGCGCGGAACTCGGCGCCGCGGCGGCGGTCGGAGAGGGTTCGTCAGTGGCAGTTAAGCCCTGCGACCGCTATCCTAGCGCGCCCCATGCAACCCATGGGGCGACTGCCCACCCCGGAGGTTCCACCGAATGAAGTTGCGCTCTATGCAGTCGCGCCTGTGGGCGGCCACCGCCCTCGCGGCCCTCACCCTGTCCGCCACTGGCCTCGCCAGCGCGCAGGACACCACGTCCGCGAAGGGCAAGCTCAGCTACGCCCTGGGGTACCAGCTTGGCCGCGAAACCGCCGAGAGCGGCGAAGCCCTCGACCTGGCCACGATGACCAAGGCCCTGCAGGACGGCTACGCGAAGAAGGATCCGGCGGTTCCCGTCGACCAGATGCGCGAGGCCTACCAGGCCATGCAGCAGCGCCTGCAGGCCAAGGCCAAGGCGGAGTTCGACAAGGCCGCCGCCGAGAACAAGGCCAAGAGCGACGGCTACCTGGCCCAGAACAAGGCCAAGGCCGGCGTCAAGACGCTGCCCGATGGCGTGCAGTACCGCGTGGTCGAAGTCGGCAACGGCCCGAAGCCGACGCCGGCCAGCTCGGTCGAGCTGGAAGTGTCCGGCCCGTATCCGTGGGGCCAGCAGCCGACGCCGGCGCCCGCCGCGCAGAAGATGCCGTCGACCAAGCTCAGCGAGATCGAGATGCCGGCGATCCGCGAAGTGCTGGGGATGATGCCGCAGGGTTCGAAGTGGGAAATCGTGCTGCCGCCGGAAAAGGCGTTCGGCAACGATCCGCGCAGCCCGTTCCCGCCGAACGTGGCCGTGCAGTTCGAGATCAAGCTCGTCAGCGTCAAGTAAGCGACGCCGCCGCAGTGCTTCGAAGCAACGCCGGCCACGTGCCGGCGTTGCTATATTCGCCACATGATTCCGCCCGCCCATCCGCCGCAGCGCATCGTGTTGAGCCCCTGCGTGGGCGTGTGCGCGCTGCGCCCGGACGGGCTGTGCGCCGGCTGCGGGCGCACCGTCGCCGAGATCGCGGCGTGGTCGACGATGGACGATGCCGCGCGCCTGCGGGTGATGGAGCGCCTGGACGCGCGCGGCGAGGCGTGACGGCGTCCGGCGCCATGCCTCCGTTCGACATCCCGTCCTCCGGCGCGCCGCCATCGGGCATGCCTGCACTTGCCACGCTGCGCCGCGTCGCCGCGGCCCTGCACCCGCTCGCGCATGTCCCCTCGGGCCCGGCCTGGAACCTGGAGGAAGTCGGCGACCTGCTGCCCGGTGCGGCGCCGGTGCCGGCGGCGGTGCTCGTCGGCCTGGTGCCGCGTCCGGAAGGCGTGCAGGTGCTGCTGACGCGGCGCACCGACGTATTGCGCCAGCATGCCGGGCAGGTGAGTTTCCCCGGCGGCCGCATCGAGGCCGACGACCGCGACGCCGCGGCGGCCGCGATCCGCGAAACCGGCGAGGAGATCGGGCTGGCGCCGGCATCGCTCGCACCTCTGGGCTGGCTGGATCCGCTGGCCACGGTGACCGGCTTCAGCGTGCTGCCGCTCGTCGCCGCCATCGCCGCCGATTACCGCGCGCGCCCGGATCCGCGCGAAGTCGACGAAGTGTTCGAAGTGCCGCTCGACTTCCTGATGGCCGAGGCGAACCTGCGCCGCGTCGCGCTGCAGTGGCAGGGGCGCGCGCGTTCGGTGCTCGAGTTCGCCGACCGCGGCCAGCCGAGGCTGCGCATCTGGGGCGCGACCGCGTCGATCCTGTTCAACCTGCGACAACGCCTGGAGCGCGTGTGATGGACGGATGGAACACCCTGGTACGGGCCGAAGACCTCGCGGCCCGGCTCGCCGATGCCGGCGGCACGGCGGGCGGCGGCCTCGTCGTCGCCGACTGCCGCGTGTCGCTCGCCGACCGCGCCGCGGGCCCGCGGCTCTACGCGGAATCGCACATTCCCGGCGCGATCCGCGTCGAACTCGAGACCGACCTGTCCGACCATCGCAAGGCGGGGCAGGGCCGGCATCCCTGGCCCGACGCCGCCGATTTCATCGCGCGGCTCGGCGCCTGGGGCATTGCGCGCGACACGCAGGTCGTCGCCTACGACGACGGCGACGGCGCATTCGCCGCACGCCTGTGGTTCATGCTGCGCGCGCTGGGCCATGAACGCGTGGCCGTGCTCGACGGCGGCTGGGCGCGCTGGACGCAACTCGGCCTGCCCGTGGACGCGCGCGTTCCGCACCGCGCGCCCGTCGCGTATGCGGCGGAAGGCTTCGATGCCGAGCGCCTGCTCGATGCCGCGAGCGTGCAGTCGCGGCTGGACGCGGGCGACCTGCTGCTCGATGCGCGCGCCGCACCGCGCTTCCGCGGCGAAGTCGAGCCGCTCGACCGCGTCGCGGGCCACGTGCCGGGCGCGCGCAACCGCCCGTACGCCGACAACCTCGCCGACAGCCGCTTCAAGCCGCCCGGCGCGCTGCGCCGCGAATTCGAAGCCGCGCTCGAGGGCCGCGATCCCGCGCGCCTCATGGCGATGTGCGGCAGCGGCGTCACCGCCTGCCACCACCTGCTGGCGATGGAACATGCGGGCCTGCGCGGCGCTAAGCTGTTTACCGGTTCCTGGAGCGGCTGGATCGCGGATCCCGCGCGCCCCGTCGCCACCGGCCCCTGAGCTACTTGCCGAGGCGGGAGAGGAGCGCGCGCAACGCGGCCTGGGTGTCGTCGGAGTACCAGCCTTCGATGAAGCGGTCGAGATCGATGCGCTCCGGCGCGAGCGCCGCCACCAGGTCCGCGCGCGCGATCCGGCGCGTCTCCAGCATCGGCCCGCGCGGCAGCGCCAGCAGCTGCTGCAGCCACGCGACCGCGCGCACCGGCACGCTGTCGACGTCGACGAGTTCGTCGACCAGCCCCATCGCCAGCGCGGCCTCGGATTGCACGAGCTCGCCCGCCACCAGCAGCCGCTCCGCGCGATAGGCGCCGACGACGCGGCGCATCAGGTGCTGGATGCCTTCCGGCGCGACCAGGCCGACCTGGGTCTCGTTGAGCCCGATCGCGTACGGCCCGCTGGCCATGATCCGGTAGTCGCAGCACAGCGCCAGCACGCAGCCGCCGGCGGGCGCGTGCCCGGCCATCGCCGCGACCACCGGCATCGGCGCGTTCGCGAGCGCGCGTGCCGCCGAGAAGAAGGCGTCCCAGGCCGCGCGCAAGGCGGCGCGGTCCGCGCCCAGCGAGGCGAGGAACGGCACGTCGAGGCCGGCGGAGAACACCTTCGGGCCGCCGGACAGGACCAGGCCCTGCGCGCCTTCGGCGGCGGCACGCGCGACCGCCCCGGCGATCGCCTGCGACAGCGCCGGGTCCAGCGCGTTGACCGGCGGCCGCGACAGCCGCAGTTCGCGCACCGCGCCATGCTCGATGATCGTGACGAGGTCGCTCATGGCCGGCTCCGCGGGCGGGTGGGGCTACAATTATGCGCATGAACCGGCTTCCATACCCGCGGCCACGCCGCATCCTCCGCGCGCTCGCCGCGATGCTGCTCGCGTCCCCGGCCGCCGTCGCCGTCGCGGCGCCGGCAGGCAGTGCGGGCGCTTGCCTGCCGAAGGTCGAGGCGGCGTGGATCCGCATGCCGCCGGCCGGCCTGCCGATGATGGCCGGCTACGCGCGCATCTCCAACCCGTGCAAGGCGCCGCTCGCGATCGTGGCCGCGCACAGCGACGCGTTCGCCGACACCAGCCTGCACGAGACCCGCGTCGAAGGCGGCATCAGCCGCATGCGCGCGACGCCTGCGCTGCGCCTGGCGCCCGGCGGCAGCGCCACGCTCGCGCCGGGCGGCTTCCACCTGATGCTGATGCGGCCGGTGCGGCCGGTGCATGCGGGCGACCACATCTCCATCGAGTTCACGCTGGAGGACGGCCGCCGTTTTTCCGTGCCGTTCGAAGCCCGGCCGATCGCGGCCCCGTAAGCGCCGGCGTCAGCCGGCCTGCGCGGCCACTTCGCGCACCGCGGCGGGCAAGGGCACGGGCTTGCCGCTCGCCCGGTCGATCCACACCATCACGACGTCGCCGTCGGCGTACAGCGCGCGGCCGTCGGCCGACACGATGCGGTGGCCGATCGTGATGCTGGAGTTGCCGATGCGCGAGGCGAACAGCTCGACCGCGATCGCCGACGGATATTCGATCGGCAGCCGGTAGTTGATGTGCACCGCCGCGAGCAGCGGCGCGATCGTTTCCGTGACCCACTCGCGGCCCAGCGTGCGGAACCACTGGATCCGCGATTCCTCGAGGTAGGTGAGGAAGTTGGAATTGTTGACGTGGCCGAACGCATCGAGGTCGCGCCAGCGCGGCTCGATCGCGTGCCGGAACAGCACGACGGGAGGTGGCGCGTCGGAGGCGTTGCTCATGCGGCGGATTTCCTTTTCGCGGGCTTGCCTTCCATTCCCAGCGTCTTGGCCAGGAAGCGCCCGGTATGCGATTGCGGCATCTTCGCCACGTCCTCGGGCGTGCCCTGCGCGATGACCTGCCCGCCGCGATGGCCGCCCTCAGGCCCGAGGTCCACGACCCAGTCGGCCGTCTTGATCACGTCGAGGTTGTGCTCGATCACCACGATGGTGTTGCCGTCGTCGCGCAGCTTGTGCAGCACGGCGAGCAGGTGCTCGATGTCGTGGAAGTGCAGGCCGGTGGTCGGCTCGTCGAGGATGTAGAGCGTGCGGCCGGTGTCGCGCCGCGACAGTTCCTTGGACAGTTTCACGCGCTGCGCCTCGCCGCCGGAGAGCGTCGTCGCGCTCTGGCCGAGCTTCACGTACGAGAGCCCCACGTCGACCAGCGTCTCCAGCTTGCGCGCCAGCGCCGGCACCGGCTGGAACAGGGTGAGCGCGTCCTCCACCGTCATCTCCAGCACGTCGTGGATGCTGTAGCCCTTGTAGAGGATCTCCAGCGTCTCGCGGTTGTAGCGCTTGCCGTGGCAGACGTCGCAGGGCACGTACACGTCGGGCAGGAAGTGCATCTCGACCTTGATCAGGCCGTCGCCCTGGCAGGCCTCGCAGCGGCCGCCGCGCACGTTGAACGAGAAGCGCCCCGGCGCGTAGCCGCGCGCGCGCGCTTCCGGCACCTGCGCGAACAGCTCGCGCAGCGGCGTGAACAGGCCGGTGTAGGTCGCGGGATTGGAACGCGGCGTGCGCCCGATCGGCGACTGGTCGATGTCCACGACCTTGTCGAACAGGTCCAGGCCCTCGACCGAGCGATGCGCGGCGGGCTTGTGCGAGGCGCCGTTGATCTCGTTCGCCGCCAGCGCATACAGCGTGTCGTTGATGAGCGTCGACTTGCCCGAGCCCGACACGCCGGTGATCGCGGTGAACAGCCCCGCCGGGATCTCGAGGTCCACGTCCTTCAGGTTGTTGCCCGAGGCACCGCGCAGCTGCAGCATCATCTTGCGGTTGGGCTTGTTGCGCTTCGCCGGGATCTCGATGCGGCGCTTGCCCGACAGGAACTGGCCGGTCACCGAGCGCGGCGCCTTCAGCACGTCCGCGTAGCTGCCCTCGGCCACCACTTCGCCGCCGTGCACGCCGGCACCAGGGCCGATGTCCACGATGTGGTCGGCCAGGCGGATCGCGTCCTCGTCGTGCTCGACCACGATCACCGTGTTTCCCAGGTCGCGCAGGCGCGTGAGCGTGCCGAGCAGGCGCTCGTTGTCGCGCTGGTGCAGGCCGATCGACGGTTCGTCGAGCACGTACATGACGCCGACCAGGCCGGCGCCGATCTGCGAGGCCAGGCGGATGCGCTGCGCCTCGCCGCCCGACAGCGTGTCGGCCTTGCGCTCCAGCGTCAGGTAGTCGAGCCCGACGTCGACGAGGAAACTCAGGCGCTCGCGGATCTCCTTCACGATCTTCGTCGCGATCTCGCCGCGCCAGCCCGGCAATTCGAGCTGGTCGAAGAAGGCGACGGCCGTGTCGATCGGCATCACCACCACTTGCGGCATCGCGGTGTCGCCGACGAATACGTTGCGCGCGCTGCGGTTCAGCCGCGCGCCGCCGCACTCGGTGCAGGGCCGCTCGCTGATGTACTTGGCGAGCTCCTCGCGCACCGCCGCCGATTCGGTCTCGCGGTAGCGGCGCTCCAGGTTCGGGACGATGCCCTCGAACTTGTGGCGGCGCTGGGTGCGGCCGCCCGCGTCGGTGAGGTAGCTGAAGTTGATCAGCTCGCCGCGGCTGCCATGCAGCACGGCTTCGCGCACGTATTCGTCCAGGTCCTGCCAGGGCACGTCGACGCCGAAGGAATAGTGCTTGGCCAGCGACTGGATCAGCTGGAAGTAGTAGGCGTTGCGGCGGTCCCAGCCGCGCACCGCGCCCGCCGCGAGCGACAGCTCCGGGTGCACGACGATGCGCGACGGGTCGAAGAACTGCGACACGCCCAGCCCGTCGCAGGTCGGGCAGGCGCCCACCGGCGAGTTGAACGAGAACAGCCGCGGCTCGAGCTCGGGCAGCGAGTAGTCGCAGACCGGACAGCTGTACTTCGACGAGAACAGCAGCGGCGGCGCGGCGGCATCGTCGAGCGACTGCACGATCGCCATGCCTTCGCCCAGCCGCAGCGCGGTCTCGAAGGATTCGGCCAGGCGCTGCTGGATGTCGTCGCGCACGCGGAAGCGGTCGATCACCGCCTCGATGGTGTGCTTCTGGCGCAGCGCCAGCGGCGGCACCGCGTCGATCTCGTGCAGCTCGCCGTCCACCCGGACGCGCACGAAGCCCTGCGCGCGCAGTTGCTCGAACACCTGCGCGTGCTCGCCCTTGCGCTCCCGGATCACTGGCGCCAGCAACATCCAGCGCTGCTCGGCCCTGGCCGGATCCTTCTGCAGCGCGATGACCTGGTCGACCATCTGGCTGACGGTCTGCGCCTCGAGCGGGTAGCCGTGGTCGGGGCAGCGCGGGATGCCCACGCGCGCGAACAGCAGGCGCAGGTAGTCGTAGATCTCGGTGATGGTGCCGACGGTCGAGCGCGGGTTGTGCGAGGTCGACTTCTGCTCGATCGAGATCGCCGGCGACAGGCCCTCGATGTGGTCGACCTCCGGCTTCTCCATCACGCTCAGGAACTGCCGCGCGTAGGCCGACAGGGACTCGACGTAGCGGCGCTGGCCCTCGGCGTAGATCGTGTCGAAGGCGAGCGAGGACTTGCCCGAGCCGGACAGGCCGGTGATCACGATCAGCTTGTCGCGCGGCAGGTCGAGATCGATGTTCTTGAGGTTGTGGGTCCGTGCGCCGCGGATGCGGATGA
>CBIHRR010000091.1:0-8559 GCA_966212495.1 uncultured Gammaproteobacteria bacterium | reverse complement strand
GGCACCGCGCGCCGCACCTGGAAGCCGCCGAGGTCGTGGACGCGCGGTGCGATCACCAGGCTCAAGGCTTGCGCGCCTCCAGGGTGAGGTCGGCGCCGGGCGTCTTGCTGCGGCCGAGCCCGGTCAGCACCAGCACGTGCTTGCCGATCGGATGCGACTTGTCGCCCTTGCCGGTGTGCAGGCTGAATGCATCGGCCTTGCCGCCGGTGGGCCGCCATTCGAACGCGACCTCCGCGTCGCCGGCCCACACGCACTGCACGTCGGGCTTGCAGCGCGAATCCTCGACCACCTTCACGTAGACCAGCGTGCCTTCGCCGGGCACGGTCACCGAGGTGCCGGGGCGCATCCGGAAGCTGTCGCCGTCGGACAGGCGCGGGCCCCCGACGCGGACGCCGGTGGCCGCCGCGCTGCACGCGGCCAGGAGCAGGAGGGGAACGGCGATGACGCTGCGCAGGTGGGCCAAGGCGGCGCTCCGTCGGTCGGGACTGGACCCAGTCTAGCCATCCCGGCGCGCCGATGGGGCGGAATCGCCGCCCGCAGGCGTTCAGGTGCCGTCGTTTCCGCCTTGGTCGGCCGCTTCGCCGGCTGCCGCGAGCCGCGCCGCGAGCCGGATCGGCTCGGGCAGCCGCCCGTCGCCGACATAGCGCATCACCAGCTGCGCGGCCGCCGTCATCGAGACCCGGTGGCCCGGCGACACGACCAGCGGCGCGCGGCCGGGCGCGCTGCGCAGCAGCCAGCCGACCTGCTCGCCCTGGTCGCGCAGCGGCGTGTGCGCGCCGCGGATCTCGTGCAGCGAGGCCGCGGTGCCGAGCAGGGCCGCGTCGGCGACGCCGATGCTCGGCAGGTCGGCCGCGACCCCGAAATGCGCGGCGATGCCCATCCGTCGCGGATGCGCGATCCCGTGGCCGGCGACGAACGCGAGGTCGGGGCGCCGCGGCAGGCGCGCGAGCGCCGCGCACAGCGCGGGCAGCGCGCGGATGCCGAACAGGTCCGCCGCGTCGGTCCCGGGCATCGCGCCGGCGACCCGCAGGCACTGCTCGTCGAGGACCGCCAGCGTGTCGGCATCGAGCAGCACCGCCGCGACGCGGGCGACGCGCCCGCCGTCGCCGAAGCGCACGTCGAAGCCGGCCACCGTGCGCAGCGGATCGGCGAAATCGTCGCGCCTGCGCAGGCGTAGCGCGAGCTCGGCCTGCTGCGCGCGCGCCTGCGCGCCGCCGTCGTCGCCGCCGTCGTCGTCCACGTCGCCCACGTCGTCGGCGTCGCCGGCGCTCACGCCGGCCCCAGCGCCGCGAGCAGCCCGCGCGCGGCCTGCAGCCGCATCGCGGGCTCCGGCAGCTCGAGCCTGATCCGCAGCTTGTCCGGGCCTTCCATCGCGTAATGGCGCGGCTGCTTCTGGATGAGCTGGATCACGGTCATGGGATCCACGCGCGGCCTGGCCTCGAACTGCACGCGGCCGCCGGAAGGCCCGAGGTCGAGCTTGCGGATGCCCAGGCGTGTTGCGTCGTGGCGCAGCTCGGCGATCGCGAACAGGTGCTTCGCCGCGTCCGGCAGCAGGCCGAAGCGGTCGATCATTTCCACCTGCAGCTCGCGCAGTTCGCCCGCGTTGCGCGCCGAGCTGATGCGCTTGTACAGCGTCAGCCGCGTGTGCACGTCGGGCAGGTAGTCCTCGGGGATCAGCGCCGGAACGTGCAGCTCGACGTCGGCGCCGTGCGCGGCGGGCGCGTCCACGTCCGGCAGCTCGCCGCGGCGGATCGAGGCGACCGCGCGCTCCAGCAGCTCGGTGTACAGGCTCAATCCGACCTCGGCCATCTGCCCGCTCTGGTCCTCGCCGAGCAGTTCGCCCGCGCCGCGGATCTCCAGGTCGTGCGTGGCCAGGGTGAAGCCGGCGCCGAGCTCGTCCATCGACGCGATCGCCTCCAGCCGCTTGCGCGCATCCGAGGTGATCGAACGCTTGTCCGGCACCACGAGGTAGGCGTAGGCGCGATGGTGCGAGCGCCCGACGCGGCCGCGCAGCTGGTGCATCTGGGCCAGGCCGAGCTTGTCGGCGCGGTCCATGATGATGGTGTTGGCGTTGGGGATGTCGATGCCGGACTCGATGATCGTCGTGCACAGCAGCGTGTTGGTGCGCTGCTTGTGGAAGTCGAGCATCACCCGCTCCAGCTCGCGCTCGGGCATCTGGCCGTGGGCCACGCCGATGCGCGCTTCCGGCACCAGCTCCTGCAGCTCGCGCTGCAGGCGTCCGATCGATTCGACGTCGTTGTGCAGGAAATACACCTGGCCGCCGCGCGCCAGCTCGCGCTGGAAGGCCTCGCGGATCTGCGCGCCGTCCCAGGGCACGACGAAGGTCTGCACCGCCATGCGGTGCGCCGGCGGCGTCGCGATGATGGACAGGTCGCGCAACCCGGCCATCGCCATGTTCAGCGTGCGCGGGATCGGCGTGGCGGTCAGCGTGAGCAGGTGCACGTTCGCGCGCAGCGCCTTCAGCGCCTCCTTCTGGCGCACGCCGAAGCGCTGCTCCTCGTCGACGATGACCAGGCCGAGGTCCTTGAACTTCACGTCCTTCTGCAGCAGCCGGTGGGTGCCGACGATCACGTCGATCCTGCCGTCGGCGAGCTTCTCCAGCTCGGCCTTGATCTCCTTCGTCGTCTTGAAGCGCGACAGCACTTCCACCCGCAGCGGCGAATCGGCGAAGCGGTCGCGGAAGTTGCGGTAGTGCTGCTCGGCCAGCAGCGTCGTCGGCACCAGCACGGCGACCTGCTTGCCAGCGGCCGCGGCCACGAACGCGGCGCGCACCGCGACTTCGGTCTTGCCGAAGCCGACGTCGCCGCAAACCACGCGGTCCATCGGCTGCGACGAGCCCAGGTCGCGGATCACCGCTTCGATCGCCGCATGCTGGTCCGGCGTTTCCTCGAACGGGAACGCAGCGGCGAACGGCTCGTACATCGCCCGGTCGACTTCCAGCGCGAGCCCGGCGCGCGCCTGCCGTTTCGCCTGGATCTCCAGCAGTTCCGCGGCCACGTCGCGGACCTTCTCCGCGGCCTTGCGCTTGGCCTTGGTCCACTGTTCGCCGCCCAGCGAGTGCAGCGGCGCGGTTTCCGGCGACGCGCCGGAGTAGCGGTTGATCAGGTGCAGCTGCGCGACCGGGACGTACAGCCGGTCGCCCTTCGCGTATTCGATCTCGAGGTATTCGGCCGGCATGCCGCCGGCGTCCAGCTTCACCAGGCCGCGGTAGCGGCCGACGCCGTGGTCCTCGTGGACGATCGGCGCGCCCTCGGACAGTTCGCCAAGGTCGCGGATGATCGCCTCGGGCTCGCGGCCGGCGCGCTTGCGCCGCCGTGGCTGCGCCGCGCGCTCCGGGAACAGCTGGCGCTCGGTGAGCACCGCCAGCGCCGGGGCGTCGAGCGCGAAGCCGTCGTCGAGCGGGGCGACGGCGATGAAGAAGCGGGAATGGGGAACGGGGAATGGGGATTGGAGGAAGGCCGCGAAATCGGGGACGACCTCGGGGGTGAGGCCGGCGGAAGCGAGGACTTCGAGCAGCGCCTCGCGCCGTCCGGGCGAATCGGCGGCGACGAGGACGTTGCCGGGATAACTGCCGAGGAAGGACTTCAGGGCCGCGGCGGGCGCGGCGTCCTTCGCCGCCAGCGGCAGGTCGGGCGCCGCGTGCGCGGACAGCGCGACGGCTTCGGCGTGGCGCGAATGCGCGGCGCCGCAGATCTCGATGCGCGCACCCGCGTTGAGCCGTTCGCGCAGTTGCTGCGGCGACAGGTAGAGCTCGGCCGGCGGCAGCAGCGGGCGCTCGATGTCGTGGCGCAGCTGCTCGTAGCGTTCGGCCAGCTGCGCCTGGAACTGGTCCGCCGCGTCGCCCGCGCCTTCGCACAGCAGCGGCAGCATCGACCCCGGCAGGTAGTCGAACAGCGTCGCGGTCGCGTCGAAGAACAGCGGCAGGTAGTACTCGATGCCGGCCGGCGCGACGCCGGCCTTCAGGTCCTGGTACAGCGCGCTGCGCCGCGTGTCGATGTCGAAGCGCTCGCGCAGCACGTTCGTCGCGCGCTGCGTCGCGGCGTCGTCGAGCGGCACCTCGCGGCCCGGCAGCAGGCGCACCGCCTCCACGCGGTCGAGCGAGCGCTGGCTCTCGGGATCGAAGGCGCGAATCGTGTCGATCGTGTCGTCGAGCAGCTCCACGCGGAACGGCTCGGTCGCGCCCATCGGGAACACGTCGAGCAGGCCGCCGCGCACCGCGAAATCGCCCGGATCCAGCACCTGCGGCACGTTGCGGTAACCGGCCGATTCGAGCCGGCGCTTTTCCGCGTCGAGGTCCAGGCGCTGGCCGGTGCGCACGTCGAAGCTGCTGCCCACGACGTAGCGCAGCGGCGGCAGGCGCTGCAGCAGCGTCTGCACCGGCACCACCACGACGCCGTGCGCGAGCGCCGGCAGCGCGACCAGCGCGGCCAGGCGCTGGCCCACGATCTCCGGATGCGGGCTGAAACGATCGTAGGGCAGCGTTTCCCAGTCCGGGAACGGCACCACGTCGATGCCGGAACCGGCCAGCAGCGTGCGCAAGTCCGATTCGAGCTGGTGCGCGGCGTGGTTGTCGCGCGCGATCGCGAGCAGCGGGCCGGCATGCGCGCCCGCGGCGCCCGCGATCGCGCAGGCGAGCGCGGACGCCGAGCCCGGCGCGCGCCAGTACGCACGCGGCCGCCCGGCGACGGGCAGCGGTGGAGCGGGGAAGGGAGCGGTCATGAACCGCCTATTTTAACGCGCCGCGCCGCGGCGGGCCTGCCCACGCCCGGATTACTTCAGCGCAAGGACCACGCGCACGAAGCCCGGGGCCGGCGCCGCCGACTCGCGCCGGAAGCCGAGCGAGTCCGCGAGCGCGAGCATCGCCAGGTTGTCCTCGGCGACGTCGCCGAAGAGCTCCTCCAGGTCCTTGCCGCGCGCCCAGCGCACCAGCCGGCGCATCAGGTGGCGGCCCAGGCCCATGCCCGCGATGAAGCGACCGACGAGGATCGCGAACTCGCCGCGCCGGGAACCGTCGACCACGGCCACGCGCGCCACCGCACCGATCAGGGCCTCGCCGGCGGGCAAGGGCTCGGAGGCGACGATCGCGAACTCGCGGCGGGGATCCGGATGGGTGAGGCGTTCGGCGCCCTGTTCCGACAGCGCCGCATCGGCGTCGCCGGCATCCATCGCCTCGTCGAAGCGGTAGCGCAACGCGCCGGGTTCCATCAGCGCGAAGCCCGCGCGCAGCGGCACGGCGTCGTCGGGACGGATCGGGCGGATCAGCAGTTCGCGGCCGTCGGCGACGCGAACCATTTCATGCCATGGGGGAAGTCTGTTGCGCGCGGCCATGCATGGGATGCTCGCATGGTGCGGGTGAAGCCCGTCTCCACGTTTCGTTCACGTTCGTGCGCGTGATGCGCACGCCGCAGGGATCAGCCCAGCGCGGGCGAATCCCATCCGGGGCGTGGCGCGAAACGATCCCCGTGCCGCGCCTGCAGTTCTCGCAGGCGAGCCAGCACGGCCTGGGCGCCGGTGTCGCGGATGTACTGGATCGGGCCGCCGCGGAAGGGCGCGAAGCCGGTGCCGAAGATCACGCCCGCATCGAGCAGGTCCGCGTCGGCGACCACGCCGTCGTGCAGCGCGGCGACGGCTTCGTTCAAGAGGGGCAGGACCAGCCGGTCCTCGAGGTCCGAAGGCGCCGTGTAGTCCTTCGGCAACGCCGGTTTCTGCGGTTTGCCGTCGACCCACTTGTACAGGCCCTGGCCGTCCTTCTTGCCGCGCTTGCCGGCTTCCGGCGGCGCCGACAGCGCTTCGGGCACGCGCAGCCCGAGGAACGGCGCGAGTTCCTGCGCCACGCCCGCCGCCACGTCGAGCCCCACGGTGTCGATCAGTTCGATCGGCCCCATCGGCATGCCGAAGTGCTTCGCCGCGCGGTCGATCGCCGCGCCCGGGATGCCTTCGGCGTACGCGGTCGCGGCTTCCAGCATGTACGGGAACAGCAGCCGGTTCACCAGGAAGCCCGGCGTGCCCGCCACCGGCACCGGCAGCTTGCCCAGCGCCTTGCAGAACGCGGCCAGCCGCCGCTGCGTCTCCTCGGCCATCGCGTCGTGGCGCACGATCTCCACCAGCGGCATCAGCGCCACCGGATTGAAGTAGTGCAGCCCCGCGAACTGCGCCGGGCGCGCGATGTGCCCGCGCAGTTCGTCGAGCGGGATCGACGAGGTATTCGTCGTCAGCAGCGCATCGGCGCGCATGCGCGGCTCGACCGCGGCGTACAGTTCGCGCTTGGCGTCGGCGCGCTCGATGATCGCCTCGATCACCAGGTCCGCGTCGGCCGCGCCGTCGCCGGCCAGGTCGCCGCGCAGCCGTGCCGCCACCGCCGGGCGCTTCGCCGCATCCTTCACCTTCCTGTCGAACAGCGCCTGCGCGCGCTGCAGCGCGCCGTCGATGAAGCGCTGCTCGCGGTCCGACAGCGTGACCTCGAAGCCCTTGTACGCGGACCACGCCGCGATGTCGCCGCCCATCACGCCGGCGCCGACCACGTGCACGCGCGCGATGCCGCTCGCGCCGCCACCCTGCGACTTCAGCCGCTCCTGCAGGAAGAACACGCGGATGAGGTTGCGCGCGGTCGGCGTCGTCGCCAGCTTCGCCACCGACTTGCGCTCGGCCGCCAGCAGCGCCTGGATGCCGCCGCCGGCACGCCGCCAGGTCTCGATCAGCGCGTACGGCGCCGGGTAGTGCGCGCGCGGCGCCTTGCGCGCGACCTGCCTGGCCAGCATCGGCGCGAGCAGCTGCCGCACCGGCCAGGCATTCGTCAGCCACGCCAGCGCGCGCTGCTTGAACGGGCGCTGCGTGCCCTTCAGCGCGAGCACCGCCGCCGCATCCACGAGCGCGGACGGTTCGACCACGCGATCGACCAGCCCGTTCGCGAGCGCCGCCTTCGCCGACAGCGCGCGCCCGGTCAGCATCATCTCCATCGCCGCCGGCGCGCCGACCAGGCGCGGCAGGCGCACGCTGCCGCCCCAGCCGGGATAGATGCCCAGGTTCACTTCGGGCAGCCCGATCCGCGTGGACGCATCGTTGCTCGCCACGCGATAGCGGCAGGCCAGCGCCAGCTCGGTGCCGCCGCCCATGCAGTAGCCGTGGATCGCCGCGACCGTGGGGCAGGGCAGCGCCGCGAGTTTCTGCAAGGTCTGCTGGCCGCGGAACAGCGCATCGTTGACGGTGCCGCGCGCGTCGAATGCCTGGAACTCGCGCACGTCCGCGCCGGCGACGAAACCGGTGGCCTTCGCGGAGCGGAACACCACGCCGCGCGGCGGATCGATCGCCAGCCGCTCCAGCAGCGCATCGAGCTCGAGCAGCATCTCCTGCGACAGTGCATTGACCGCCTGGCCGGCGCGGTCGATGGCGACCACGATCACCCCGTCGGCGCGTGCCTCGAGCAGCCAGTGCCGGAACCGCAGGCCGTCGAAGCCTGCCAGGGGTGCGTTGCCGACGCGGTCGTCCGCCATTTGGGCCATCCGGAGCGGTATGGGAGCCGAGTATCATCCGGGCGGCATTTGATTGCCGTCAATGCCGCCCCCATACCCCTTGGCACGAAAGGGGAACTTTCCTGATGACGACGATGTCCCATGGACCAGGTTGAGCCATCCCAGCAGATGGACCACGAGCTCGTGGCGCGCGTCCAGCGCGGCGACAGCAAGGCATTCGACCTGCTGGTGCGCAAGTACCAGCACCGGATCGTGGCCCTGATCGGGCGCTACGTGTCCGACTGGAGCGAATGCCAGGACGTGGCCCAGGAAGCGTTCCTGCGCGCGTATCGCGCGATCGGGAGTTTCCGCGGGGATGCCCAGTTCTATACCTGGTTGCACCGGATCGCCGTGAACACCGCCAAGAACCACCTGGTCGCCCATGGCCGCAGGCCCCCCACCGACGACATCGACGTCGCCGACGCCGAGCAGTACGACTCGGGCATCCGCCTGCGGGACAACGACACGCCGGAACGCGAGCTGATGCGGCAGCAGATGGAACAAACGGTGATGCGCGCGGTCGAAGCGCTGCCGGAGGAGTTGCGCAACGCGATCACCCTGCGCGAGGTCGATGGCCTCAGCTACGAGGAGATCGCGGCGCGGATGGGTTGCCCGATCGGCACGGTGCGCTCGCGGATCTTCCGCGCGCGCGAGGCGATCGAGCAGGAACTGGCGCCGCTGCTGGACGGCGAAGACGTATCGGAACGGGTGACGCGATGAACGGACAAGACAAGGTCCTCGACCACACCAGGGAACAGCTGTCGGCATTGTTCGACAACGAGCTGGCGCTGGACGAGGCACGATTCCTGGAACGCCGGCTGCAGCACGATGCCGCGCTGGCAGGCTGCGTGTCGCGCTGGCAGGCGATCGGCGACGCGATGCGCGGGCAGGCCTCGGCGCTCGCGCCCGCCGGATTCTCCGATCGCGTCGCGCTTGCGGTGGCGGCCGAAGCCGCGACGGTCGCGGCGGCGCGCCCCGAGGGCCGGCTGCGCCGCGCCTGGATGCCGGGTGCGGCGCTCGCGGCCTCGGT
>CBIHRR010000090.1:0-8639 GCA_966212495.1 uncultured Gammaproteobacteria bacterium | reverse complement strand
GGATCCTCCTCGTCGCCGCCGTCGGACTTGGTCATCTTCATCGGCACGATGCTGAGCAGCACGATGGCGAGGATGCCGGTCACCGCCCAGCCGCGGTGGTCCAGGGTCCAGCGCAGGAAGCGCGCGTAGCGTTCCTGCAGGCGCGGGATCAGGCCGTTGCCAGAATTCACCGCCGGCGGCGTGCGCATCCGCGCCGACAACATGGGGATCAGGCTCACCGCCACCAGCCACGAGGCCAGCAGCGACACCGAGATGGTGATGGCCAGCTGCGACAGGTAGATGGTGATGATGTTCTTCTCGCCGAACATCATCGGCAGGAACACGATGCAGTGGCACAGCGTGCCGGCCGACAGCGCGATCGCGACGTGGCGCGTGCCGACGATCGACGCCAGGCGCGGCTGGTCGGGGAATTTCTCGCGTTCCTGGTAGATGCTCTCGACCACCACGACCGCGTTGTCCACGAGCATGCCCACCGCGAGCAGCAGGCCCATCATCGACAGGATGTTGAGCGTCACGCCGGTGAAGTGCATGAAGCCCAGGGTCATCACGAAGCAGATCGGGATCGCGAGCGTGACCATCAGCGTCGACGGCCAGTGGCGCAGGAAGAAGAACAGCACGGCGATCGAGAGCAGCAGGCCGATCGCGCCGGCCTCGGCGAGCGCCGACAGCGAGCTGACGACTTCCTTGCCCTGGTCGTCGGTGACCTCGACGGAAATGCCGCGCATCGCCGGTTCGCGTTCGATGTCCTCGAGCTCGGCGCGCACCGCGCGCGAGAGGTCGACCAGGTTGGCGTTGCGCTCCTTGTAGATGTCCACGCCGACCGAAGGCCGGCCGTTGACCTGGCGCACGTAGTCCATGCGCTGCGGCTTCAGGCTGATGTCGGCGATGTCGGCCAGGCGCGTGCCCTTCTTGCCGATCGGCAGGTCGCGCAGCTGCTCGAGGCTGGCGAGCTCGCCGCGCGGTTGGACGCGCATGCGCCGCCCCGCGTCGGTGATCTCGCCGGCCGACACCGAGAAGTTCGCGGCCTGCAGCTGCGACACCAGTTCGTTGAGCTCGATCCCGTGCGCATCCAGGCGCTCGGGCACGATCGCGACCTCGACCTCCTGCTCGGGAACGCCCTCGACCTCGACCCGGGCCACGCCCGGGATCCGCTCGATCCGCCGCTTGAGCACCTCCTCGAGCATCTGGCCGCGCGCGGTCAGGTCCTGCTCGCTGGTGAGGCGCAGGCTCATCGATTCGCGGTCGCTGTTGCTCCAGCGGAACACGAAGTAGCGGCGGAAATCGTCCGGCAGCTCGTCGCGGATCGCGTCGATGCGCTCGCGCGCTTCCGACGCGGCGATGGCCACGTCGCGGCCCCAGTCGCTGAACGTCACGAACACCCCGCCGCTGTCGGCGGAGGCCTCGGAGTTCATCGTCTTGATGCCGGGCATGGTCGCGATCGCTTCCTCGACCGGCCGCACCAGGTTGCGCTCCACCTCTTCGGGGGTGGAGCCCGGGTACGGCAGCTGGACGAAGAAGAACGGCGCGGACGCCTCGGGGAAGGATTCCAGCGGCAGGCGCACCGCGGCGATCAGGCCGATGACGAGCATCGACACGAAGAACATGATCGTCGTGACTGGACGGCGGATGCTGAGCTCGGTGACGTTCATCGCGGGGGTCCGATGGGCGTGCTCAGGCGTGGCGCGGGTCGTCGCCGGCGAGCTGGTCGTGCTCGTGGGCGAGGACATCGGCGGCGGCAGCGGCGTCGCGGCGGGCGCGGCGGCCGCGCTCGACGTAATCCGCGTCGGGGCGGCGGTCGAGCAGGTCGTACACCACCGGGATCACCACCAGCGTCAGCAGCGTGGAGACCAGCAGGCCGCCGATCACGGTGATCGCCATCGGCGAGCGCACTTCCGCGCCCTCGCCGAAGGCCAGGGCCAGCGGCAGGAAGCCGAACAGCGCGCACAGCGTGGTCATCATGATCGGCCGCAGGCGCGAACGCGCGCCGCCCACCAGCGCCTCGCGCTTGGCGACGCCCGCCTCGCGCAACTGGTTGACCTTGTCGATCAGGATGATCGCGTTCTTCACCACCAGGCCGACCAGCAGGATCAGGCCGATGAACACCACGACCGAGACCGGCGACCCCGTCATCAGCAGCGCCGCGACCGCGCCGACCAGGGCCAGCGGGATGGTGAACAGGATGACGAACGGATGCAGCAGCGACTCGAACTGCGAGGCCATCACCAGGTAGACCAGGAAGATCGCCAGGGCGAAGGCGAACAGCAGCGAGCGCACCGATTCGCCGAGTTCCTCGCCCTGCCCGCCGATGCGCATCCCGACGTCGGTGCCCAGCGGCTGCCGCGCGACCATGCCTTCGACCTCGCGGATCGCCCCGCCCAGGTCGATGTCGCGCAGGTTCGCCGAGACGATCGCCACGCGGCGCTGGTCGGCGCGGTTGATCTCGCTGGGGCCGGTCGTGGCGACGACGTCGGCGACCGACTGCAGCTCCACCGGCGCGCCGCTGCCGGGTGTCACGATCAGGTGGCGGATGTCGTCCACCGAGGCGCGGTCGGATTCGCGGTTGCGCACGAGCACGTCGATCTTGCGATCGCGGAAGCTGTAGCGCGTGGCGACGTCGCCGGCGATCTTCTTCACCACCACGTCGGCGATCTGGCGCGTCGTCAGGCCGAGCGCCGCGGCGCGATCCTGGTCGAACACGATCTGGATCTCCGGGAAGCCTTGCTCCACCGACGACTTGACGTCGGCGTAATGGGCGTTGGCGCGCAACATCGCCGCCATCTTGCGGCCGGCGCGCTGCAGCGCCTCGAGGTCCTGGCCCTCGATCTCGATCTCCAGCGGCGGCGACAGGCTGAACAGCTCGGGCCGCGCGAAATCCACCTGCGCCGACGCGACGTCGCGCATGCTCGCGCGCAGCTTCTCGGTTTCGCTGGCTTCCAGCGCGCGGCTGCCGCCACCCTCCATCACCACGGTGAGCTTGCCGATGTTCTCGCCGCTTTCGGTGGGGCTCGCATCCAGCCGCGTGCCCGTGCCGCTCACGGCATACAGCGCGCGGATGCCCGCATCGCCGGCATGCGCCTCCTGCAGCTTGCGCACCACCGCGTCGGTCTGTGCCAGCGGCGTGCCGGGCGGCAGCTTCACGGTCATCTCGAAGCGGTCCTGCGCGAGCTGCGGGATCAGGTCCGCGCCGAGTAGCGGGATCACCGCCAGCGTCAGCGCGAAAGCGACGCCCGCGAAACCCAGCACCAGGCCGGGCCGTCCGAGCGCCCGCGGCAGCACGCGCAGGTACAGGGCTTCGGCGCGATGGTACGGCGCCATCGCCAGGTCGCTGGCCTTGCGCATCACCGGCCCGACGACGGCCGAGACGCCGCGCCACGCGCGCACCACCAGCCAGGCGATGCCGAAGAAGAAGCCGCGGAACATCGCGCCGAAGCCGCGGCTGCCGGCGGCGACCGGCTTCTGCCAGCGCTTCGCGGGTTCCCAGCGCTCGCGCGGCGCTTCCTCGGGGAAGCCGAGCGGCGCGCGGCCCTTGAGCGAGCTGAGCATCGGGATCAGCGTCATCGCCACGGCGAGCGAGGTCGCGATCGCGATCGCCACGGTCAGCGCCTGGTCGCGGAACAGCTGGCCGGCGATGCCCTGCACGAACACCAGCGGCAGGAAGACCGCGATCGTGGTCAGCGTCGAGGCCACCACGGCCATGCTCACCTCGCGCGTGCCCGCCATCGCCGCCTCGAGGATGCCGAGTCCGCGTTCGCGCGCCTTGGCGATGGACTCCAGCACCACGATCGAGTCGTCCACTACCAGGCCGGTGGCCAGCGCCAGGCCGCCGAGCGACATGACGTTGAGGCTGAGCCCGAACTGGCCCATGAAGAAGAACGTCGTGATGATCGAGACCGGCAGCGACAGGCCGATCACGAAGGTGCTCCAGCCGTCGCGCAGGAACAGGAAGATGATCAGGATCGACAGCAGGCCGCCGATCACCGCGTCGAGCTTCACGTCGAAGATCGCGTGGCGGATGAACTGCGACTGGTCGTCGATGGTCGTCAGGTCGATGTCCGCCGGCATGTGCTCGCGGATGTCCTTGAGCTTGGCCTCCAGCGCATCGGCGGTGGCGACGGTGTTCGCGTCGCCTTCCTTGTACACGGCGAGCTCGACCGCCTCGCGGCCATCGAGGCGGATGATCGCCTCGCGTTCCTTGTAGCCCTGGGTGACGGTGGCCACGTCCCTCAGGCGCAGGGCCATGCCGCCACCGGCCTGCGACGCGCCGCCGCCGCCGGCGCTCATCGCCGCCGCCATCAGCGCGGCGTCGCCGGAGGCCGCCGCGACGCGCGCGACCTCGTCGGAGTTGCCGTTGCCCGACTGCGCGGCGCGCGTCGTCAGCAGCATGTTGCCGATTTCCTCGACGCTCGCGAACTGGTTGACGGTGCGCACCAGGTAGCGGCGCGTGCCCTCTTCCAGCCGGCCGCCGGAGATGTTGATGTTCTCCTGCTGCAGGCGGTTGATCACCGTGTCGATCGGGATGTTGAGCTGGGCGAGCTTGCGCTGGTCGATGTCGACCTGGACTTCGTCCTCGAGGCCGCCGCCGACCTTGACCGCGGCGACGCCGTCGACGGGTTCAAGCTTCTTCTTCAGGTCCTCGTCCGCGTAGCGGCGCAGTTCCATGAGCCTGCGCACGGCGTCGGCGTCCTTGCCCGCGGTCTTGGGCGAGAGCACGAGACGCATGATCGGCTGCGTCGAGGGATTGAACCGCAGCAGCACCGGCGCCTTCGCCTCCAGCGGGAACTGCAGCGACTCCATCTTGTCGCGCACTTCCAGCGAGGCCTGGTCCATGTCGGTGCCCCAGGCGAACTCGAGCACCACGTCGCTCTGCCCGGTGCGCGACACGGACTTCAGCTTGCGCAAGCCCTTGACCACGCCGAGCGCCTCCTCGGCGGGCTCGGTGATCAGCGTTTCGATTTCCGCCGGCGCCGCGCCGGTGTATTCGGTGCGCACCGTCAGCGTCGGGTAGCTCAGGTCCGGCAGCAGGTTGACCTTGAGGTCGCCCAGCGCGATCAAGCCGAACAGCACGAACGTGAGCGTGACCATCGCCACCGTCACGCGGCGGCGCGTGGCAAGCCCCACCAGGCCGCCGCCCTGCAACGGCGGCGGCGTTTCGGCGGCGGGGCGGCTCATCGCGCGCCCTTCCCGTCGCCCGCCTTGCTGCCCTTGTCCTTGTCCGTGGCCGCGGCGGGCACGGCGACGGTCTTGCCGTCGATCGCGATCACCTGCACCGCGCTGCCGTCGCGCACCGCGCTCTTGCCGGCGACGACCACCTGGTCGCCCTCCTTCAGCCCGCTGCGCACTTCGGCCCACTCGCCTTCGGTGTAGCCCAGCACCAGCGTCGCGCGCACCGCCTTGCCGCCGCGGACCACGAACACGGCCGGCTTGGCCTCGTCCTCGAGCAGGGCTGCGCGCGGCAGCGCCACGGCGTCGGCGCGGCTGGCGTAGTCGACGCGGATGCGGCCGAACATGCCCGGCTGCAGCATGCCGCCGTTGTCGAACGCGCAGACCACGCGGAAGGTGCCGCTGCCCGAGTCCACCACCGGGGAAACGCGGTCGATGGTGCCGGTGAAGCTCTTGCCCGGCAGCGCGTCCACCTGCAACTGGACCGGCAGGCCGGCGTGCATCGTCGCCAGTTCGCGCTCGGGGACGTTGAGCGTCGCCTCGAGGTGGTCGGCGTCGATGATGCGGAAGATCGGCGTGTTGATCTGCACGAAGTTGCCGGTCTTGATCGAGCGCGAGGCGACCACGCCCGAGATCGGCGCGCGCACTTCGGTGTACGACAGCTCGAGCTGGGCCAGGCGGTTCGCGGCGCGCGCGTTCTGCAGGTCGTACTTGAGCTGTTCGATGTCGTTGGCGCTGATCAGGCTCTGCTCGGCGAGCTTGAGCGAGCGCGCGTAGTTCGCCTCGAGCTTGCGCACCTGCGCCGCGCTCTGCGCTTCCTGCAGCCGCGGGCGATCGGCGTCGAGGCGCACGAGCACCTGGCCGGCGCGCACGCGCTGGCCTTCCTCGACCATGACCTGGAGCGCGACGCCGGACGTCTTCGCCACGACCTGCGCGTCGGCGCGGGCTTCGAGCGGCGCGGTGCCGGTGTAGCTGGCGGCGATCGCGCGGCGGCCCAGCGTGGCCACTTCGACCGGCACGGCATCGGGGCCCTTGTCGGCGCCGTCCTTGCCCGGGGCGTCGCCGCCCGGCTTGCCCTTGCAGGCGCCGAGGGCCAGCACGCTGCCCGCCATCACGCACAGGAGCAGCGGTACCAGCAGGCGGCGGCGCACGTTGGAAAGCCGGCCGTTCGCGTGGTCGGTCGCAAGGATCATGGGAGGAGCTCGTCGTGGGGGTGTTGTAGCAAGGTATATCACCGCTGGGCGGACGCATATCCGCCAGAGGTCATGGGTCGCGCGATCCGTCGCCTTTTTTGGGTTGTCCGCGCGAGGTGGCTATACTGATGCGATTGCCTCCGCGCCAGAAGCGCGTCGGCGCCAGACCAACTCGCAAGACTGCGGACACTAGCCCGATGATCCGATCGCTGTTCCTTGTTTCGTGCCTGGCCTTCGCCGGCACCGCCGCCGCGCAGGAGCAGGCCGCGCCTGCGCCCGCCGCTCCACAGGCCCCGGCGCCGGCCGCCGCGCCCGCGAAGCCTGCCGCCCCGGTCGGCGATGCCGCGCGCGGCCGCCAGCTCACCTACACCTGCCAGGGTTGCCACGGCGTCACCGGCTACAAGAACGCCTACCCGAACTACCATGTGCCGAAGATCGGCGGCCAGGCCGCACCCTACCTCGTCAACGCACTGACCGAGTACCAGCAGGGCAACCGCAAGCACCCGACGATGCAGGCGCAGGCCGAAAGCTTCTCGGCGCAGGACATCGCCGACATCGCCGCCTACCTTTCGAGCCTGAAGTGAGCCGCCCCATGACGAAGCACAGCCTCCTCGCCATCGCGCTGCTCGCCGCCTCCGGCGCCCTGCTCTCCGCGTGCAGCCCGTCCGGCGAAACGCCCGCGGAGCATTCGTCGGCGGACCGGTCCGAAGGCCACACCAAGTCGTCCTCCGGCATTCCGGCCGGCGACGCCGCCGCCGGCGCGAAGCTGGCGGAAACCAAGAACCCGAAGACCGGCCAGGCCTGCGTGGATTGCCACGGCGCCGGCGGCAATGCGCCGATCGACCCGACTTACCCCAAGCTCGGCGGCCAGTACCACGACTACATCGCCCACTCGCTGCAGATGTACCGCGACGGCGACCGCAAGCAGGCGTTGATGGCCTCGCAGGCGGCCGACCTGACCGACCAGCAGATCGCGGACCTCGCCGCTTATTTCGGCTCGCAGGCGTCGCAGCTGCGCGACCTCAGCCACCTCTGACGCGTGCGTCCCGCGCAAGGGAAAAGCCGGCCACTGGCCGGCTTTTTCATTTCTCCTGCAGCTCGGGCTTGTACGGCACGTCCGGCGGCTTGCGCGCGGTGGCTTCCTGGTCCTGCAGGTTCGGATCGTCGACGCCGCAGCCGCCGCCGAGCTGCAGCAGCGACACGACGCAGTGGATTTTCTTCGAAGTGCCGGGGATGCTGATCTGCACTTCGCGGACGCCGCGTCGCACCCATTCCTGCAGCAGCGTCTCGCCCGGCAGCCAGTAGCGGTCGAACGCGGTCGGCTCGTACGGCAGCGGGTTCTTGCGCTTCAGCCACGTGCCGGCGCGGTCGAGGTCCTTGATGTCTTCCTCGACCATGCCCGGCGGCAATCCGCCACCGGCGGCGGCGCTGGTCCCGGGCGGGAGGCGTGGCCGGCCATTCTTGTCGAACAGGCCCGGGTTGCCGGCTTGCGCGCCGGCGCGGTCGCGATCGGAAGCGCCCCAGTCGTCGCCCGCCCTCGCCGTGGTCCAGGCTCCCGGCGCGGCCGCGGGCTTCGGGCCAGCGCCCGCGCCTGCGTTCGCCGTGCTTGCGCCGCCGGCCGAAGCCGCGCTGCCACCGGCGACCGGCGCCGAATCGGAGGCCGCGGAACCCGATGCCGCCGTGCCCGTCGTCGATGCGGCTTCCGCGCCGGCGCCGACGGTGCCCGGCAGCGACTCGACCTGCGCGCGGAGGCCCGGCACGCCGATCTTCGCCTGCGGCAACGCGACGCTGCGTTCGGCCACGCCGGGCATCGGCGGCTCGGGCGACGGCAACGATTCCGGCGCGGCACCCAGCGCGGGGACCCGCACCTGCGCCGCGCGCACGTTCGCTTCGCGCAAGGCCACGCCAGGCAAGGGCGGCGCCGGCGACGGCAGCGCTTCGGCACTGCTGCCCAGCTCCGGCACCGCGACGCGCGCGCCCGGCAGTTTCGGAGACAACTGCTTCGCACGCACCGGCGACGGCAGTTCGACCGCACGCAAGGCTTCCGGCGCCTGCGACAACTGCGGTACCTGCACCTGCGCCTGCGGCACCACGACTTCGCGCTCGCTCGGCGGCGGCAAGGTGAACGTGGTGTCCGGCGTCGCCGTCTCGGTGACCTGTATCGGTTGCGCCTGCTGCGGCGTCGCGGGCGCCGGCTGCGAGGCCGCTTCGCCCTGCGGCGCGGCCTGCGCCGACGCGGCGGGCGCCGCCTGCGACGAAGCGCGCGCGGCCGCAGCGGCGGCCGCC
>CBIHRR010000089.1:0-8799 GCA_966212495.1 uncultured Gammaproteobacteria bacterium | reverse complement strand
CCGCGTCCTCCTCGCCGAGGACCAGGCGATGGTGCGCGGCGCGCTGTCCGCGCTGTTGTCGCTGGAATCGGACATCGAGGTGCTCGGCTCCGCCCCCGACGGCGAAGCCGCGTGGCGCGACTTGCAGCGCCTCAAGCCCGACCTCCTGGTCACCGACATCGAGATGCCCGGCATCACCGGCCTGGAGCTCGCGCAGCGCGTGCAGCGCCACGAGCTGCCGGTGAAGGTGGTGATCCTGACCACGTTCGCGAGGCCCGGCTTCCTGCGGCGCGCGCTGGATGCCGGCGTCTGCGGCTACCTGCTCAAGGACGCGCCGGCCGAGCAGCTCGCCGACGCGATCCGCCGCGTGCGCCACGGCGGCCGCGCGATCGACCCGCAGCTCGCCGTCGATGCCTGGTCCGAATCGGATCCGCTCAACGACCGCGAGCGCCAGGTGCTGCGGCTCGCCGGCGATGGCCTCTCCGCGGCCGACATCGCGACGCTGCTCAACCTGTCGAGCGGCACCGTGCGCAACTACCTGTCGGAGGCCATCGGCAAGCTCGGCGCGGGCAACCGCATCGAGGCCTTCCGCCTCGCGCGCCAGAAGGGCTGGCTCTGAGTCCCCGGCTTCGGTCCGGGTCGCCGGAAGCGACGACTTAGGCGGCGAAGCGGGCGTGCAGCATGGCGTAGGCGGAGCGCAGGCCCTGGGCTTCGCCGCCGGCGGGGCGGCCAGGGCGGTCGCTGTCGTTCCAGGCGTAGACGTCGAGGTGGGCCCACGGCTGGCCGTCCGGCACGAAGCGCTCGAGGTACAGCGCCGCGGCGATGCTGCCGGCCATTTTCGAAGGCCCCGAATTCGCGATGTCGGCGACGTTGCTGGTGAGGTAGCGCAGGTAGGGGCGCCACAGCGGCATGCGCCACACCGGGTCGCGCGTTGCGCCGCCGGCGGCGATCCATTGCGCCGCGACCGCCTCGTCGTTCGCGTACAGCGCCGGCAGCTCCGGGCCGAGGGCGATGCGCGCGGCGCCGGTGAGCGTGGCGAAGTCGAGCAACAGGGCCGGCGATGCCTCGCCCGCGAGCGCCAGCGCATCGCACAGCACCATGCGGCCTTCGGCATCGGTGTTGTCGATCTCGACGTGGACGCCCTTGCGCGTGGCGACCACCTCTCCCGGCCGGTACGAGAGCGGGCCGATCGCGTTCTCGACCGCCGGCACCAGCAATGTGATGCGCAGCGGCAGCCTGCGCGCCATCACCAGTTCGGCCAGGGCGATGGCGTGGGCGCCGCCGCCCATGTCCTTCTTCATGTTGCGCATGCCGTCGCCGGTCTTCAGGTCCAGGCCGCCGGTGTCGAAGCACACGCCCTTGCCGACGATGGCGACGTGCGGATGCGACGCGTCGCCCCAGTCCAGCCGCAGCAGCCGCGGCGCGCGGTGCGAGGCGCGGCCGACGGCGTGGATCGCGGGGAAATTGCGGGCGAGCAGGTCGTCGCCGACGATCGCCTCGAAGCGCGCGCCATGCGCCGCGGCGATGCCTTCGACGACCTCGTGCAGCTGTTCCGGGCCCATGTGCTCGGTCGGCGTGTTGACGAGGTCGCGCACGCGCACGCAGGCGGCGAGCACATCGGCGGTGGCTGCGTCGGGCGCCTCCAGCACGAGCGTGGCAGGCGCGCGGCCCGCGCCGCGGAAGCGCGCGAACCGGTAGCGGCCCAGGCCCCAGCCGAGCTGCAGCGCGTCGCGCGCCACCGGCTCGAGCGCGCCGGCGGGACGCCAGGCCGTGCCGGCGGGCAGCGCTGCGGGCGCATGCGAATAGCTGTGGGGATCGAGCGGGTCGCCGACGCCGAGCACCGCGCCGGCGATGTTGCCGTCGCCGTCCGCGTACGTCGCCGCGCTGCCCGGCGCGGCGTCGAAGCCCTGCGCCTGAAGCCAGCGCGCGACCGCGGCGGGTTGCGCCGCGAGCCACGCGGCGTAGCCGTCGCGCGCGACCAGGTGCAGCGGATGCGGGGTGGCGGTGTCGGCGGTCATGCGGCGTCCTGTCGCGTGGGTTGCGCGTCCAGCCAGTCGGCCAGCGCGTCGAGGGAAGGGAATTCGAGGTCGGGGCGCAGGTCGTCGCGCGGCCACGCGCGCGTCGCGCCGCCGCATTCGCCGCCGCGGTTGATCCAGCAGCTGCGCAGTCCGGCGCGGTGCGCGCCCACGACGTCCATTTCCACGTCGTCGCCGACGTGCAGCACCTCGCCGGGTGCGCACCCCAGGCGCTCGCACGCGGCGTGGAAGATGCTCGCCTCGGGCTTGGCCGCGCCGTGTTCGCGCGCCCCGAGCTGGAACCGGAACACGTGCATCAGCCCGATGCGGTGCAGGTCGGCGTTGCCGTTGGTGAGCGCCGCGAGCGGCACGCGCGCGGCGAGGCGATCGAGCGCGTCGAGGCTGTCGGCGTAGTGCTCCACCTCGCAGCGCGCGGCGAAGAACGCGTCGAAGGCCGGCCCGGCGAGCGTCGGGTCGTCGCCGGCGGCGGCGAACATGCGCTCCAGCGCGATCATGCGCTGGCCGGTGAAGTCGTGCGCGAGGTGCGGATGCGCGGCGGCGACCTCGTCGCGCAGCGCGCGCCGCGCTTCCAGCGGCCAATGCGCGGCGGTGCGCGGCGCGTGCTGCTCGAGCCACGCGCCCAGCACGGTTTCGGCGCGCATGATCACCGGCTCGATCGGCCAGATCGTGTCGTCGAGGTCGAGGGTGATGGCGCGGACCGGGAAGCTCACGGCGCGATTCTACCGGGGCCGGCGCCGGCCGAGGCGGCGCCGGCGGGCGGCTTGCCTACTCCAGCAGGCGCGCCCAGCCTTCCATGCCCTCGATCTTGGTGAGCACGATCTTGAAGCAGACCAGCAGCGGCACCGCCAGCAGCAGCCCGACGATGCCCCACAGCCAGCCGAACACCATCAGCGCCAGGATCAGCACCAGCGGCGACAGCGCCATCCGCGCGCCGAGCACGATCGGCGTGACGAACTGGCCTTCGATCGTGTGCAGGCCGAGGTAGATCGCGGCGGGCAGCAGCGACTGCCAGGTGTCGTCGAAGGCCACGAAGCCCATCAGCAGCATCACCATGATGCCGATCAGCGGGCCGACGTAGGGCGCGTAGTTGAGGATCGCCGCCATCGTGCCCCACAGCAGCGCCTCGTCGCCGGGCACGCCGAGCCAGAACAGCGCGCCGGCCAGCGCCAGGCCGACGAGGATGTTGATGATGCTGATCGTCAGCACGTAGCGCGACATCTCGTGCTCGATGGATTGCAGGATGTCGACCGTGAGTTTCTTCTGCTGCCGCCCCGGCAGCAGCGCGATCGCGTTGCGCTGCAGGCTCTGCCCGTAGACCATGAAGAAGAACGTCAGCAGCACCACCGCCAGCACCGCGGCGATCATCCGCGGCGTCGCGGTCAGCGCGCGGTACGGGTCGTTGACCTCGGTGCGCACCACCTGCACCGGCTTGGCGATGTTCTCGCCGCCGGCGGCGCGCGCGATGTTCTCGGCGGCCTTGTTCGCCTCCTGCACGGGCTTGGCGAGGTCGCGCAGCTTTGGCGCGAGGTCGCGCATCTCGCGCGGCACCTGCCGGATCCATTCGCCGGCCGGCACGATGAGCTGCTGCGCGAGCAGGACGGCGCCGGCCAGGCCGAGCACCAGCACCAGCAGCGCGCTGACGAATCGCGGCACGTAGGCGCGCTGCAGCAGGCGGATGATCGGGTTGCCGATCAGCGCGAAGAACATCGCCAGCAGCACCGGCAGCAGCAGGCCCTGCGCCGCCCAGAGGGTGAAGCCGACGCCCAGCGTCGCCAGGATCACCAGGGCGGAGGGCGCGCGCGGGCGTGGCCGCGGCGGCGGATGCGCGCCCGCGGCCGGCGGGGCGGATTCCACCAGGACGGGCGACGCGGCGATGGCCAGCCCCGGCGGCGCCGGCATCGCTGCGGAATCGTCGTCTCCGGGGGTGGGCAATGGCGGCTGGTTCATGGCAATCCCGCTTCCCGGTAGCGGCGTTCCGCGTCCGCCGGCGGTTCCGGCGGGAGAGCGGACGCGTATGGATCCTGCGCTTGCGCCGTCGTGTTGTCATGCATCCGCGGGGCCTGCGCCTGCTGCGCGTCGTGCGCGTCCTGCGCCGCATCCGCGGCTTCGCCGGCATGGCTCGCGGCGGCCTGCGCGCTGCCGCTGGCGAACATGCCCGACAGCGCGGTCAGCAACTGCAGCACCCCGCCGCCGGCCGCGCGCTTGAACGGCTCCGCGCGGCCGACCATGAAGCCCGTGGTCAGGCCGGCGAGCACGATCCGCCCGGGCGTCCACAGCGCCCGCCACGAGCCGCGCAGCTGGCGCCAATCGGCGCCCACGCGCCGTTCCTGCGCCTCGAGGGCCGTCTCGGCCTGCCGTACCTTTTCGATGAGTGCGTCGAAGCCCATTTGCGCCTCAGGGAGGAGTCACGTCGATGCCGAGGCCCTTCTTCACCGGCTCGCCGTCGCCGGCGGCCTCCTTGGCAGCTTCCGCGGCGGCGCTGGCCGACGCGCTGCTGGAAGCATCGGGCATGAAGTCGGCAAGCTCGCCCAGGCCCAGCCGCGCGAGCTGCCGGCGCGTCGCCTTCAGCCGCGTGTGTTCGAAATAGCGCGTGGCCATCCAGGCCGCGGCGCCGGTCACCGCCACGCTCAGCAGCGCGGTGAGCAACATCGCCAGCGCCCAGGACACGCCGAGCCCGCGGCTGAGCCAGACGATGAGCGCCGCCATCAACAGCAACCACGCCGACGCGCCGAACGCGATCGCGACGCCGGTCAGGGCGAGCGTGCGCCCGAAGGCGCTGCGCGCGAGCGAGATGTCGGCGGCGAGCAGGATGCGGAACGCCTTGCCGGCATCGCGCCCGGCGTCGAACGTCGCCCGCCCGGCCGCGCCGAGCTCGCGCACGGCATCGTCGATGCCCGGCGCCTTCCGCGGCGCATCGCCGCCGTCGTCGGCGACGCGCGCGTCCGCGTCCCCCGCGTCGGCCATGGCTTACTTGCCGCTGCGGGCGAGCTTGGCGATGATCCAGCCGGTGGCGAAGGCGACGCCGAACGATGCCAGCGGTCGCTCGCGGATCAGCTCGGACGCGCTGTCGATCAGGTCGCGGCCCTTGTCCATCAGCGCATCCATCTGTTCGCGGCTGGCGGCGCCGGCCTGCTCGAGGGCGGCGATGCCGGACAGCGCGCCGTCGGCGAGTTCCGCCTTCATCTGCGCCTTGCCCAGGCGCATCTCGTCGCCCGCGGCGCTGGCGGCGCCCTTGATCGCTTCGCCGGCGTGGCCCGCGGCCTGGCGCAGGTGGCTGCCGGTCTCGCCGAGGCTGGACTTCATGTTGTCGCTTGCAGTGGGTGACATCGGGGGTTCTCCTCTCTCCGTGGATGGGGTTGCGTCATTGCATCGGCAGGTCGGCGACGGCATCGCCCCGGCGCACGCGCAGCACCAGTTGCTGCGGCGCGCGGTCGAAGCTCAGCCGGAATCCGGCAAGGTCGTCGAATCTTCCCGCAGTGCTTGCGAGGATGATGTCATCGGCACGCAGGCCGTTGGCTTCGGCGCGGCTGCCGCGGGCGACGCTTTCGACGTAGACGCCGTCCAGGCCGGACTGGCGCAGGCTCGCGGGGAGCTCGGCGAAGGTGGCGCCCGCCAGGCGCGGGTCCAGGCGCTGGCCCAGCGCGTTGCGCGGCTGCTCGCGCAGGGTGGCGGACAGCTGCAGCGGCTTGCCGTTGCGGCGCACGTCCAGGGCAACCTTCGTGCCGACGCGCTGGAGGCCCTCGAAGTTGCGCAGCGTGTCGCGGTCGGCGATGCGCTGGCCGTTGGCGGCGACGATCACGTCGCCGACCTGCAGGCCGGCGGCCGCCGCGGCCGAATCGGGGTAGACGCGGGTCACGACCGCGCCGCGCGCCGCGTCGAGGCCGAGGCCGCCGGCGATGCGCGCGTCCACGTCCTGGGCGTCGACGCCGAGGCTGCCGCGATGCACCTCGCCGGTGGCCAGCAGCTGGCGCATCACGTCCCCGGCCAGGTTCGACGGGATCGCGAAGCCCAGGCCGATGTTGCCGTAGCGCGATCCCTGCGGGTTGAAGCTCGCGGTGTTGATGCCGACCAGCTGGCCGTCGAGGTTGACCAGCGCGCCGCCCGAATTGCCCGGGTTGATCGAGGCGTCGGTCTGGATGAAGTTCTGGTAGCCCAGGCCCTGCAGGCCGCTGCGCCCGACCGCGGAGACGATGCCGGAGGTGACGGTCTGGCCGATCCCGAACGGATTGCCGACCGCGACCACGAAATCGCCCACCTGCAGCTTGCTGCTGTCGGCCAGCGGGATCGCGGTGAGCGCGCCGTCCTTCGGCACCGGGATGCGCATCAGCGCCACGTCGGTGTCGGGATCGGAGCCGACGAATTCGGCCTTCATCGTGCGGCCGTCGGCCAGCGTCACCGAGACCTCGTCCGCGCCCTCGATCACGTGGTGGTTGGTGAGGACCAGGCCCTGCCGCGCATCCACGATCACGCCCGAGCCCAGAGACTGGTTGATCCGCTCCTGCGGCACGTTCGGGAACATGCGCCGGAACAGCGGATCGTCGGCGAAGGGATTGTTGATGCGCACGCGCTGGGTGCTGTGCACGCTGACCACCGCCGGCAGCACGCGCTTGAGCATCGGCGCCAGCGAAGGCACCGGCGTGCCGGCCACCGCGCCGGGAAGGCTGGCGGTCATCGCAGGCAAGGCGGCGGCGCCGGCCGCGTTCTCGCGGGCCTCGGCGGGGGCGAACGGAGACTGCAGCGCCGTGGCGGCGAAGCCGCCGAAGGCGGCGGCCGTCGCCAGGGCGGCGAGCAGGCCCAGGGACCGCCGCGGGCGGGCGGGGCCGGGGGCGGGTGCAGGCGAATGGGGCATCTGGGTCATGATCGGGGCGCCGGGGTCTGGGCCGCGTGATCGCGGCAGCATATTCAGTTTCGGCTGGGACCGCCGAACCCGCGCTGAAGTTTCGCCGCTTTGCCGCGGGTGGCCGGACCGGTATCCGGACCGCGTTTCTGCAGCGCCCGCGAGCCCGCCGGCGCGCCCCCGCGCCGGCCGGCGGAAACGGTTGACAGGACCCGGACCCGGGGATAGCGTGGGGGCTCTCCGCCACAACATCTTGGGGTGTTGGCGGCGCGACTGGCCCAAGTACTAGGGGTGGGCCGAAAAAACAACAACGACGCGGCGCAGCCGCGCGCATGACGAGATTAGGGAGCGAGGGACCGGATGAGCACAGTGCGCCTTGAGGCAGTGGCCCCCACCATGGACAACAACGACGCAGGCGACCGGGACATCCCGATGCAGCCCGCCTCCCAGGACATCTGGGACAAGAAGTACCGCCTCAAGACCAAGGCCGGCGTCCCCGTGGACCCGGACATCGACGGCACCTACCAGCGCGTCGCCCGCGCCCTGGCCGACGCCGAGCCCACCGACGAGAAGCGTGCCTACTGGAACGAGCGCTTCCTGTGGGCGCTGCGCCGCGGCGCGATCCCGGCCGGCCGCATCACCTCCAACGCGGGCGCCCTGGAGCACAAGCCGGCGACCTCGACGATCAACTGCACCGTGTCCGGCACCATCGAGGACTCGATGGACGGCATCCTGGACAAGGTCCACGAGGCCGGCCTGACCCTGAAGGCGGGCTGCGGCATCGGCTACGAGTTCTCGACGCTGCGCCCGCGCGGCGCGTTCGTGGCGGGCGCCGGCGCATACACCTCCGGCCCGATGTCCTTCATGGATATCTACGACAAGATGTGCTTCACCGTGTCCTCGGCCGGCGGCCGCCGCGGCGCGCAGATGGGCACGTTCGACGTGTCGCACCCCGACGTGAAGGACTTCATCCGCGCCAAGCGCGAGGACGGGCGCCTGCGCCAGTTCAACCTGTCGCTGCTGGTCACGGACGGCTTCATGGAGGCGGTGGACAAGGACGCCGACTGGCCGCTGGTGTTCCCGATCAACGCCAAGGAACAGGGCGACGTCGACCTGGCCGACGCCGACAAGGTCGTCTGGCGCGACTGGCCGACGCACAAGAACTACATCCCGCGCGAGGACGGCATGGTCGCGTGCAAGGTGTACGGGCACATCCGCGCCCGCCACCTGTGGGACATGATCATGGTCTCGACGTACGACTACGCCGAGCCGGGCTTCATCCTGATCGACCGCGTCAACGAGATGAACAACAACTGGTGGTGCGAGACGATCCGCGCCACCAACCCGTGCGGCGAGCAGCCGCTGCCGCCCTACGGCGCCTGCCTGCTGGGCTCGGTGAACCTCACCAAGTTCGTGCGCAAGCCCTTCACCGACGAGGCCTCGTTCGACTGGGACGAGTACCGCGAGGTCGTGCGCGTGTTCACCCGCATGCTCGACAACGTGGTCGAGGTCAACGGCCTGCCGCTGCAGCAGCAGCGCGACGAGATCATGCGCAAGCGCCGCCACGGCATGGGCTTCCTCGGCCTGGGCAGCACGCTGACCATGCTCAGGATGAAGTACGGCGAGAAGGACTCCTGCGAGTTCACCGAGCGCGTGGCCCGCGACATGGCCGTCGCCGGCTGGGAAACCGGCCTGGCGCTGGCGCGGGAGAAGGGCCCCGCGCCGATCATGTCCGAGGAATTCGACGTCACCGCCGAAATGCTGCGCAAGCGCCCGGAGATGAAGCGCGACGGCTGGAAGATCGGCCAGAAGATCCGCGGCAGCGCCCTGCACGCGCGCTATTCGCGCTACATGCAGCGCGTGGCCGAGGTCGCCCCGGAGCTGGTGGAGGCGCTGGCCGAGACCGGCGCGCGCTTCACCCACCACAGCTCGATCGCGCCGACCGGC
>CBIHRR010000088.1:0-8879 GCA_966212495.1 uncultured Gammaproteobacteria bacterium | reverse complement strand
TGGAGCGGGTGATGGGAATCGAACCCACGCTAGCAGCTTGGGAAGCTGCAGTTCTACCATTGAACTACACCCGCTTTAGGGGCCGGATTCTATCGCGAATCCGGCCCGTGCTGGCTCAGAAGCGGTTGCCGAAGCTCACGAACACCGTGGCGTCGTTCCCGCCGGCCTGGCCGACGGTCATCGAGGCGCCGACGTTGGCATCCATGCCCATCAGGGTCGTGCGGGCGCCGACCAGGACCGTGCCGTAGCTGTCGTCGAAGGCCACGCCGGGCACCGCGTAGGGCAGCGAACCGGGGATGGACTGCGCGCTGGCGAAGGCCTGCGCCGGCGCGTCCTCGAACTCGCGGTCCCAGGTCACGCGGCCGTAGGGGTGGATGCGCTCGCTCGGGCTCCAGCTGAACTGCCAGCCGGCGCTGCCGACCAGCGAGTCGAAGGACTGCTTCGGATAGGCCAGCGAGCTGGACAGCGCCGCGTCGGATTCGGCGTAGCCGTCGACCTCGATCTGCTGCGACAGCAGCGAGACCACCGGGCCGTGGCGGAAATCGCCGTGGCCGAAGTCCCAGCCGGTGCTTGCACCGACCGTCACGTTGGTGCCGTCGGGCGAACCGCTGTGGACGCGCGTGGCCTGGCCGATCTGCACGGTGCGGTCGATGTCGTAGCTGACCCAGGTGTAGCTGGCCTGGCCGTTCACCCAGAAGTTGCCGCTGCGCCAGCCGGCGTAGCCGCCGAGGCTGGCGTCGTCCTGGTCGAAGCTGCCGCGGCGCAGGCCCCAGTCCATGCGGGCCTGGCCGTAGCCGGCGAACGCGCCGTAGGTGAGGCCGCCGCTGCGCCAGTCGACGCCCGCGCTGGCCGCCGGCCCCTGGCCGTCGAAATCATCGCCCTTGCCATAGCGCTGCGAATCGCCGCGCACGTCGGCCCACCAGCGCATGCCGTCCCCATCGGCCGGGGCCGCGAGCTGCGCGTCCACGCGGCCGGCGCGCGCGCGGCCGATCGCGGATTCCACGTGCGGCAGCACCGCGAGCTGGCGCGGGCCTTCGATCATCGACTCGGCCAGCTGCGCGATCATCGCGTGCGCGGCGGTGCTCGGGTGGATGCCGTCGGCGAACAGGTAGCTGCTCGCCACCGACGGATCGCGGTACGAGGCCGGGCTGCAGAACAGCGACGAATCGCCCGCGGGCGCCGGCTGCGCGAGGCAGCCTGCCGTGGTGACGTTGCTGAAACCGTACGCGGCCGGGTTGGCGACCACCTCGCGCAGGAAGTGGAACGCATCGACCGGGATCACCGACAGGCCGGCGCTGGCGAGCCCGCCGAACAGCGCGTTGTTGTAGGCCGTGCCGAGCGCCGTGGCCTGCGCCTGGTAGGCGGCGCCGTTGGCGCGCGCCGACGGCGTGAGCCCGAGGTCGGGCAGGTTCGCGACGAGGATGTATTGCGCGCCTGCCGCCTTGAGCGTGCCGACGATGCCGATCTCGCTGGTGACCGCCCCGCCGATCACCGCCGGCGCGTTGGCCGGGTTGGTGATGGAGAACATGTCGTTCGCGCCGCCCCACACGCTGTACAGCGCGTTCGGGTCGGCCTTGCCGCCGTTCGCGGCGAGGTATGCGGTGACCTGCGACTTCAGCGACGGGATCGGCCCGAGACCGCCCGCGGTGTTCGTGCCGACCAGCGCGCCGCCGACGGCGTAGTTGGTGCCGCCCTGGTTGTCGCTGTCGGCGTTCGTGCCGTACGCATCGGCGAGGTATTCCGACCAGACCAGGCCCGGGTTGGTGGTGAAGCGGCCGATCAGCGCGCCGTTCGGCCCGACCAGCTGGATCAGCACGGGCCGGAAATGGCCGCTGTCGCTGAGGCTGTCGCCGAAGAACACCGTCTGCGAGAAGGGAGACTGCTGCGCCAGGACCGGCGTGGCCGCGCAGGCGAGCGCGATGGCCAGGAGGGAGCGGAAGGGCTTGCGGGACAGCTTCATGGTGGACTCCGGGAATGGGCCGCGGCGTGCGATACGCCGGCGGATGGCGCGATCGTTCCACGGCTGGAGCCGGGAGCGCAAGGCGGCGACAATGGGTCGCATGGAAACCAGGTCCCTGGACATCGTCCTCAACGGCTCCCCGCGCACGGTGCCGGCCCCCTGCACCGTCGCCGGGCTCCTCCGCGACGCCGGCCACGGCGAGCGCCGGGTGGCCGTGGAGGTCAATGGCGACATCGTGCCGCGCAGCGCCCACGACCGCCGCCTGCTGGCCGACGGCGACCGGGTGGAGATCGTCCAGGCGCTCGGCGGCGGCTGAAGCCCCGGCCAAACCCCTCGGCGCGGGCTAAAATCGCGGGATGAACCAGCCCTCCCCCGCGCACGGCGACGACCTGCTCGTCATCGCCGGCAAGCCCTATCGTTCCCGCCTGCTGACCGGCACCGGCAAGTACCGGGACCTCGACGAGACCCGCCGCGCCACCGAGGCCGCGGGTGCCGAAATCGTCACCGTCGCCATCCGTCGCGTGAACGTCGGGCAGGACCCGAACGAGCCCAGCCTGCTCGACGTCCTGCCGCCCGACCGCTACACGATCCTGCCCAACACCGCCGGCTGCTACACCGCCGACGAAGCGGTGCGCACTTGCCGGCTCGCGCGCGAACTGCTCGACGGGCACTCGCTCGTGAAGCTCGAGGTGCTGGGCGACCAGCGCACCCTGTATCCCGACGTGGTGCAGACGCTCGCCGCGGCGGAGACGCTCGTCGCCGACGGCTTCGACGTGATGGTCTACACCTCCGACGACCCGATCCTGTGCAGGCGGCTCGCGGAGATCGGCTGCGTCGCGGTGATGCCGCTGGCCGCGCCGATCGGCTCGGGCCTGGGCGTGCAGAACCGCTACAACCTGATGGAGATCGTCGAGAACGCGACGGTGCCGATCATCGTCGATGCCGGCGTCGGCACCGCATCCGACGCCGCGGTCGCGATGGAACTCGGCTGCCACGGCGTGCTGATGAACACCGCGATCGCCGGGGCGAAGGATCCGGTGCGCATGGCGCGCGCGATGAAGCTCGCGGTGCAGGCCGGCCGCGACGCCTTCCTCGCCGGGCGCATCCCGCGCAAGCGCTACGCCAGCGCCTCCTCGCCCGTCGACGGCCTGGTCGGCGGATGACGGGCACGGCGCGCGCGCCCGAACGCAAGCCGTTCACCGTCGAACCCGGGCACCGCTCGGTGCGCAGCTTCGTGCTGCGCCAGGGGCGGTTCACGCCGGCCCAGCAGCGTGCCTTCGACGCGCTGTGGCCGCGCTTCGGCCTGGACTACATGTCCACGCAGGGGGCGCGCGACTTCGACGCCATCTTCGGCCGCAGCGCGCCGCGCGTCCTCGAGATCGGCTTCGGCAACGGCGAGGCGCTGCGTTTCGGCGCCGCGCAGGATCCGGCCCGCGACTTCATCGGCATCGAGGTCCACGCCCCGGGCGTCGGCCGCCTGCTCAACGGCCTCGAAGCCGACGCCCTCCGCAACGTGCGGGTCTACCACCACGATGCGGTGGAAGTGCTGTCCACCGAAATCGCCGACGCGAGCCTCGACGAGGTCCGCATCTACTTCCCCGATCCCTGGCACAAGAAGCGCCACCACAAGCGACGGCTCGTCCAGCCGGCGTTCGTCGCGCTGCTGGTCCGCAAGCTGGCGCCCGGCGGGCGCTTGCACCTCGCCACCGATTGGCAGGACTATGCGGAGCAGATGTGGGACGTGCTCGACGCCGAGCCCGGGCTGCGCAACCGGGCCGGGCCGCGCGGGCACGTGCCGCGACCGCCCTGGCGTCCGCAGACCCACTTCGAGGCGCGCGGGCTGAAGCTCGGCCATGGCGTCCGGGACCTGCTGTACGACAAGCACATGCTGTAAGACAAGCACTCTAGGGACGGGAACCCGCCACATTGGACACCGCGCTGGCGCTCACCACCGACATGAAGCTCGTGCTCGGGCTGGTGGGCTTCACGATGGTGATGTTCCTGTTCGAGCGCATCCGCGCCGACGTGGTCGCGCTGGTCGTGCTGGTGCTGCTCGGGCTGACCGGGCTGGTCGCGCCCGAGGACATCTTCAGCGGCTTCTCCTCCGACGCGGTGATCAACGTCATCGCCACCATGATCCTCGGTGCCGGCCTCGACCGCACCGGCGCGCTGAACCGCCTCGCGGGCTGGCTGCTGCGGCGCGCGCACGGCGTCGAGCAACGATTGCTGCTGTACACGCAGGCCGTCGCCGGCCTCAACTCGGCGATCATGCAGAACACCTCGGTGACCGCGCTGTACCTGCCCATCGCCTCGCGCCTGTCCGCGCGCACCGGCGTTTCGATGTCGCGCCTGCTGATGCCGCTGACCGCCGCGATCATCATGGGCGGCGGCCTGACCATGGTCGGCAACTCGCCGCTGATCCTGCTCAACGACCTGCTGGTGTCCGCCAACGCCAACCTGCCTTCCGGCGCGGCCACGCTCGTGCCGCTGAAGATGTTCGCGCCGCTGCCGATCGGCCTGGTGCTGCTCGCCGCCTGCCTGCTCTACTTCCGCTTCTGGGGCATGAAGCAACTGCGCGACGACAGCGACAAGGGCGTGACCCCGGCGCGCACGCAGAGCTACTTCGCCAACACCTACGGCATCGAGGGCGACGTGTTCGAGCTCACGGTCGGCGCCGACAGCCCGCTGGTGGGCATGGCGCTGGGTGAAGCCGAACGCCTGCACGGCGCGCCGCTGCTGCTGGCGCTCAAGACCGGCAACGAGTCGCGGCTTTCCCCGCCCGGCGACAGCCGCATCTGGGTCGGCAGCGTGCTCGGCGCGATGGGGCCGCGCCAGCAGGTCGCGGACTTCGCGCAGAACCAGTTCCTGCGCCTGTCGACGCGGCTACGCGAGTTCGGCGACCTGTTCAACCCGAGCCGCGCCGGCATCTCCGAAGCCGTGATCCCGCCGACCTCGAAGTTCATCGGCAAGAGCGCCGGCGAGCTGCGCCTGCGCAAGCAGCAGGGCATCAGCCTGCTGGCGATCAACCGCGACAAGGAGGTGCACAACACCGACGTGCGCGAGATGAAGCTGCGCGCCGGCGACATGCTGGTCCTGCACAGCATCTGGACCGACCTCGCCGACGCGGCGAAGAGCCGGGATTTCGTGGTGGTCACCGACTATCCGAAGGGCGAGCAGCGCCCGCACAAGTTCAAGATCGCGATGGTCATCTTCGCGATCAGCATGCTGCTCGCGCTGTCGTCGCGCATCCCGACCTCCATCGCGCTGATGACCGGCGTCGCCGGCATGCTGGTCACCGGCGTGCTCAAGATGGACGAAGCGTACGCGGCGATCAGCTGGAAGACCGTGTTCCTGATGGCCTGCCTCATCCCGCTGGGCTGGGCGATGGACAGCAGCGGCGCGGCGGCCTGGGTCGCCGGCCACAGCATCGAGCGGCTGCCGCAGGGGATGCCGGCGTGGTCGATCGAGCTCGTGCTGGGCCTGCTCACCACCGCGTTCTCGCTGGTGATCAGCCACGTCGGCGCGACGATCGTGATGGTGCCGCTGGCGATCAACCTGGCGCTCGCCGTGGGCGGCAACCCGACCGCGTTCGCGCTGATCGTGGCGCTGTCGGCGTCGAACAACTTCATCACCGCGTCGAACCCCTCGATCTCGATGGTGACGGGCCCGGCCGGCTACACGCCGCGCGACATGTGGCGCGTGGGCGGGCCGCTGACGCTGGCCTACACGGCGATCATCGTGGGGATGGTGAACGTGCTCTTCTGAGCCGCAATCTGGGCCGTCCTGCTCCGGCGCCGCCCGGCCCTAGGGCATCTCCGGCGCGAGGAACACCTTGCCGTCGCGCACCTCGACGGCCACCGGGCGCAGCGCATCGCCCCGGCACGGGCCGGCGACGCATTCGCCGCGCTGCAACTCGAAGCTGGCGCCATGCACCGCGCACACCAGCAGCCCGTCCTTCGACTTGAGGAACTTGCCCGGCGCCCAGTCCAGCCGGCGGCCGGCATGCGGGCAGACGTTGAGCCAGGCGCGGACCGCGGCGCCGTCGCGGTGGAGGATCAGCGATTCGGGGGAATCGTCCACCGTCGCTTCGGCCTCGGCGAAGCCGCCATCCTCGATCGCGGACACCCGTGCCAGCGCGGGCTCGGGGATTTCCTCATCGTCGTTTAACGAAGTTCTCACAACCCCGAATGCGCCCCGCCCGATACTGCCGGTCCCCCGGCGTGTTGCCGGATTGTGTCACGAGCATTGCCAACGATGTCCGCACTGCACTTCCGATTCGATCGCCACGCCTTCTTCCGCGCCGCGCAGATGCCGTCGCGGCATCGCCGGCATCCATTGCTGCGGCTGCTGATGGGCCTGCTGGGGCTGGCGGTGCTGCTCGTGCTGGTCGCGGCGAGCGTTTTCGTCGGCGCCGCGATGCTGGCCATCGGCCTGTGCTCGCGCCTGCTGCGCCCGCGCGCCGCGACCGGCGTCGCCGCGCGCGCGCCGGGTCCGGGCGGTGCGCAGGGTCGCGTGGTCGAGGGCGAGTACACCATCGTCGACGGCGCCGCCGTCGGCAGGCCCGTCGCCGAAGACGCGTGAGGCCGGTCCACCGCATCTACTGCGTCGGCCGCAATTTCGCCGACCACGCCCGCGAGATGGGCGCGTCGCCCGCCGACCCCGCGGCACGCGGCCGGCCGGTGTTCTTCCTGAAGCCTGCGGACGCGATCGTCCTCGACGGCGTCGTGCCCTATCCGCCCGGCACCCGCGAACTGCACCACGAAGTCGAACTCGTGGTCGGCCTTGGCCGCGATGCGCCGCACGGCGAACTGTCGCGCGACGCCGCCGCCGCGCTCGTCGAAACCTGCGGCGTCGGCCTCGACCTGACCCGGCGCGACCTGCAGGCCGAGGCCAAGGCGCGCGGCCTGCCCTGGGACATCGGCAAGGCCTTCGACGCCTCGGCGCCGCTGAGCGCGCTGGTCCCGATGGCGGATGCCGGCGACCTCGCCGCGCGCACCCTCACCTTCGAGGTCAACGGCGAGCGCCGCCAGCACGGCGCGCTGCGCGACCTGATCTGGGACGTGCCCGACATCCTGGTGGAGCTGTCGAAGCTCTACCGCCTGCGTGCGGGCGACCTCGTCTTCATGGGCACGCCCGCGGGCGTGGGCCCGCTCGCGGTCGGCGACCGCTTCCGCGCCAGCCTCGACGGCGTCGTCGCGTTCGAAGGCGAAATCGCGCCCCCCGCATCACCGGCGTAATCTTCCGCCCGCAGGGGCCTCGAGGAGGAAGCAAGGATGGGAATGGTCAGCGAGTTCAAGGAATTCGTCGCGCGCGGCAACGTCGTCGATTTGGCCGTGGGCGTCGTGATCGGCGCGGCCTTCGGCAAGATCGTCAGCGCGCTCGTCGACGGCATCGTGATGCCGCTGGTCGGCGTCCTGCTGGGCGGGGCCAGCGTGTCGGACTGGAAGTACGTGCTGAAGCCGGGAACCGTCGACGCCGCCGGCAACAAGGTCGGCGAGGTCGCCATCGCGTACGGCACCCTCATCCAGGCCGCCATCGACTTCCTGCTGATCGCATTCGTGATCTTCCTGTTCCTCAAGGCCTACAACCGGGTGCGCAAGCCCGCCGAAGCCGCGCCGCCGGCGCCGCCGGAGGAAGTGATGCTGCTGCGCGAGATCCGGGATTCGCTGAGGCGCTGACGTCCGCCGGCGCCCGTGCGCCAGCGGGCATGACTTGAGGCACAAACGGGGGCCGCGGGCGGCTGCTACGCTCGTCCGCTGCCATCCCGCCTTCCCTGCCGTCCGGAGCCCGCCATGCGCCTCGCGCCGCTGTTGCTTGCCCTGCTCGTGTCGCTGCCCGCCGCGGCGGCGCAGCCGACCCGCATCCCGCAATCCGCGCTCGACACCGCCGCGACGCTGCGCGCGACCGCGCTCGCGGACGACACCGGCTGGAAGGTCACCGAATCGCTCACCACCGAAGTCGGCCCGCGCCTGGCCGGCAGCGAAGGCGACGCACGCGCGGTGGCCTGGGCCAGGGCGAAATTCCGCGAGCTCGGCTTCGACAAGGTCTGGACGGAGCCGGTGACGTTCCCGAAGTGGGAACGGCGCAGCGAAAGCGCCGACGTGCTCGGGCCGCATTCGCAGAAGCTCGTCGTCGCCGCGCTGGGCGGCAGCGTCGGCGGCACCGTCGAAGGCCAGGTGGTGCGCTTCCCCGACCTCGCCTCGCTCGAGCAGGCCGCGCCCGGTTCGCTCGCCGGCAAGATCGCCTTCATCGATTACCGCATGGAGCGCGCGCAGGACGGCCACGGCTACGGCATGGGCTCGCGCGTGCGCGGCGCCGGTCCGTCGGCCGCGATCCGCGCCGGCGCGGCGGCCTACCTGATGCGTTCGGCCGGGACCGACACGCATCGCGTCGCGCACACCGGCATGAGCCGCTACGCCGAAGGCCTGGAGCCGATCCCGATGGCGGCGCTGACCAATCCCGATGCCGACCAGCTCGCGCGGCTCACTGAGCTGGATCCGTCGACGCGCGTGCGCCTCGCGCTCGATTGCGGCTGGGACGGCGAATACACCTCGCAGAACGTGATCGGCGAACTTACCGGCGCGAAGCACCCGGACGAAATCGTGCTGATCGGCGGCCACCTCGATTCCTGGGACGAGGGGACGGGCGCGATCGACGACGCCGCCGGCGTCGGCATCTCGATGGCCGCCGCGAAGCTCATCGCGGACCTGCCGCAGCGCCCGGCGCGGACCATCCGCGTCGTCGCGTTCGCCAACGAGGAACAGGGCCTGTACGGCGGCCGCGCCTACGCCCAGGCGCACGCCGCCGAACTCGCGAAGCACGCGCTCGTCTCCGAGAGCGACCTCGGCGCCGGCCGCATCTATGGCTTCGACGCCGGCAACATCGACGACGGCGCGAAGGACGCGGTGCAGCAGATCGC
>CBIHRR010000087.1:0-8938 GCA_966212495.1 uncultured Gammaproteobacteria bacterium | reverse complement strand
GTGCCTGCTGGCCGCGGTGGCGAGCCTCTCCGGCGGCTGAAAAGCAACGGGCGGCTTTCGCGGCGCCACAAGGCAACGGGCGGCTTTCGCGGCGCCATAAGGCAACGGGCCGCTTTCGCGGCCCGTTGCTTCAAATGGTGGAGATGGGGGGAATCGAACCCCCGTCCGAAGATGCTCCATGCCCGGCACTACATGCTTAGCTCGTTGTTCGATCTCGGATGGCGGCAACACAACGTGCGAGGCACACCGTCACCCACACCCGCTTCGATTGTCGATTCCGGTTGACGGGTCGCCGCCGGAACCTATCCCTTGATGATGACCCTACACCCACGAGCAAGGGCACAAGTGGGTTCGGGGCTTACGCCTTAAGCGGCGAGAGCGTAGACGTCGTCGTTGGCGTCTGGGTTTTTGCGGCTGGATTAACGAGGAAAGCTGCCCCCTCGGCATGCGCCAGGCGATTTCGCGACCCCCGTCGAAGCCAGTGCACCCCCGGGAATGTCGAAACGTCCGACGCGGCCAGTATAGGCGGGGCGGGCGGTTCCACAAGCGGCGCGCGCCCCGCGGGCCAGCGGCGGTTCACGCGGGCCCGGCGCGAAGGCGGGATATGCTTTGCGCATGCCCTCGACGCCCCAGGCCCCGGACATGCGGCCTCCCGCAGCCGCCAGTTCCGCGGCCGGCCACGCGCTGGCCTTGCTGGTGCTACTGGCGTCGCTGTTGCTGGTCTACCTGTACTGGCGCGGCGCCCATGCGCGCGAGATGGCCGCGGCGCAAGCCGAATTCGCATCGCGTGCCGACGAGGCCTCCGCCCTGGTCGTGGAACGGCTGAACAACTACGAGCTGCTCGCGCGCGGCGGCGTGTCGCTGTTCGCGTCGGTGGCCCGGCCGAGCCGGCGGCAGTGGCGCAACTACGTGGACGGCCTGAACCTGCGGCAGCGCTATCCCGACGCGCTCGGGCTCGGTTTCGCCTTCGAGGCGACGCCGCTGCAGCTGTCGGAGACGCAACGCATGCTCCGCGAAAGTGGCGAGGGCATGCTGAGCGTCTGGCCGCACGGCGTGCGCGAGACCTACGGCCCGGTGCTGTACCTGGAGCCGCTGACGCAGGAGAACGCGCGTGCGATCGGCTACGACCTGTACTCGGAGCCGGTGCGGCGCGCGGCGATGGATGCGGCGCGGGACAGCGGGCAGCCACGGCTGACGGGGCGCATCGTGCTCTCCCAGGACCGCGGCGCGACCCCCAGGCCGGTGCCGGGCATCCTGCTGGTGCTTCCGGTATTTCGCGCCGGCGATCGGCCCGCGACCGTGGAAGCGCGGCGCGAATCGCTGCAGGGCTGGGTGTACGTGCCGTTCCGCGTCGGCGACCTGGTGCGCGCCGCGCTGCGCAAGGCGCCGCACCCGCCAGCCCTGCGCATCGTGGACCTCGGCGACGGCGAGGGCGGCGGCGCCGGCGACGTGCTGCTCGACGACACCGCGGGCGCGCAGTCCCTGCCCGGTTTCCACGCGACCACCAACATCGTGGCCTACGGCCATCGGTGGCGCCTGGAGTTCGCGTCGCCTCCGCGCGATGCGCTCGACCTCCGCCTGGGCACCCTGCGAGGCACCCTCGTCGTCGGCGTGATCGCGTCCTTGCTCCTGTACGGGATCGCGCTGGTGCTCGCGACCACGCGCACGCGCGCCGAGCGCCTCGCCGCGCGGATGACCGAGTCCTACCGGCGCAGCGAGCAGCGCTTCCGCAGCGCGCTCGAATATTCGGCGATCGGCCAGGCGCTGCTCGACCGGCAGGGCCGCATCGTCGATGCGAACCCGGCGCTGGCGCGCATCCTCGGCCGCCCGCTCGCGCAGCTGCTCGGCACCGAGTTCGACGCGCACTTCCTCGACTACAGCGGCGAGGACGCGTTGCGCCGCAGCCGGCAGGCGTTGCTGGGCGCCGGGGTGTATCGCAGCACGCGCACGCTGCTCGCCGAATCGGGCGGCCTGCGGCAGGTGCAGATGACGTTCGCGCCCGTGCCGGGCGAAATCGGGCAGGACGTGGTCCGGCTGGTGCAGGTCGAGGACGTCACCGACCGCCTGCGCGCGGAGGCGCAGGTGCTGGCGCTGAACCGAAGCCTGGAGGCGCGCGTGGAGGCGCGCACGCGCGAGTTGACGATCGCGAACCAGGACCTGGAATCCTTCGCCTACAGCGTGTCGCACGACCTGCGCGCCCCGCTGCGCGCGATCGACGGCTTCAGCCGCCTGCTCGGGGATCGCTACGGCAGCGCGCTCGACGACGAGGGCCGCGATTACGTGGCGCGCGTGCGCAACGCCGCCTCGCGCATGGGCTCGCTGATCGAGTCGCTGCTGAAGATGGCGCGGCTGGGGCGCGGCGGCATCAGTCCCGTCGCGCTGGACATCAGCCGCATGGCCGCCGACATCGTCGGCGAGCTGCGCGCGAACGAACCCGGCCGCGAGGTCGAGACCGACATCGCTCCCGGCCTGCGCGCGGTCGGCGACGCCAGCCTGGTCCGCAACCTGCTCGAGAACCTGCTCGGCAATGCGTGGAAGTTCACCCGCGACCGGCATCCCGCGCGGATCGAAGTCGGGCGTGAGCCGGGCGGCGCGTTCTACGTGCGCGACAACGGCGCGGGCTTCCCGGCCGAATACGCCGACAAGCTGTTCCGCCCATTCCAGCGCCTGCACAGCCAGGAGGAATTCGCCGGCGAAGGCGTGGGCCTGGCGTCGGTGCGACGCATCGTGGAGCGCCATGGCGGCACCATCCGCGCCGATGGGGTAGTGGGGCAGGGCGCGACGTTCGCGTTCACGCTGCCGGACGCGCAGCCGTCCGGCTGAGGCCGGCGATCGCGGCGGCGGCCCCGGCGCGCGCCGCGCGCGGGATCAGGCGTCCTTGTTGTGCTTGCGCAGCACGCGCTGCTTCTCGCGGTTCCAGTCGCGTTCCTTGCTGGCCTCGCGCTTGTCGTGCAGCTGCTTGCCGCGCGCCAGGCCGAGTTCGGCCTTGACCTTGTTGCCCTTCCAGTACATCGCGGTGGGCACCAGCGTGTAACCGTCGCGCTGCACCTTGCCGACCAGCACGTCGATCTCGCGGCGGTGGAGCAGCAGCTTGCGGGTGCGGCGATCGTCGGCGACGACGTGCGTCGATGCCGAGATCAGCGGGGTGATCTGCGCGCCGAACAGGAACAGTTCGCCGTCGCGGACCACCGCATAGGCCTCGGTGATGTTGGCGCGGCCGGCGCGGATCGACTTCAGCTCCCAGCCCTGCAGGGCCAGCCCTGCCTCGAAGCGCTGCTCGATGTGGTACTCGTGGCGCGCGCGCTTGTTGAGCGCGATGGTGCCGCCGCCGTTTGCCTTATCCTTGGAAGACTTTCCTGCCATCCGGCCATTGTCCCACCTCCATGACCAGAATCCAGCGAAGCGCGCTCGTGGCCCACTCGGCGGCCCGGATGTTCGCGCTCGTGGACGACATCGAGGCCTACCCGCGGCGCTTCGCCTGGTGCGAGTCGGCGCAAGTGCTGGAACGCGGCCCGGACCGCGTGGTCGCCAGGCTGGACCTGGGTTTCGGCCCGTTCCGCACCTGGTTCACGACCGAGAACTCGCTCTCGCCGCCGCACCACATCGACATGGCGCTGCGCGACGGACCGTTCCGGAAGCTGCAGGGGCGCTGGCAGTTCCACGCACTGGACGAGTCGGCCTGCCGCGTCACCCTCACGCTGGAGTTCGAGCCGCAGGCGAAGCTGCTCGGCGGCGCGATGGCGCTGGGCATGCAGGGCCTGGCCGATCGCATGGTGGACGATTTCGTGCGCGTCGCGGACGGCACGCCGGCGAAATGAGCGATCCGGCCGCCGCGTTGCGGGTCGAGGTGGTGCGCGCCTGGCCGCGCCGCCATCGCGCGGTGCAACTGGCACTGCCGGCTGGCGCCACGATCGCGGACGCAATGGCCGCGTGCGGCCTGCCGCTGGAGGGCGTGGCGGGCTGCGCCGTGTTCGGCGAACTCGCGTCGCCCGGGCAGCGCCTGCGCGACGGCGACCGGGTGGAACTGCTGCAGGCCCTGCGACTGGATCCGAAGGAAGCGCGCCGGCGGCGCGCGCGGCGCTAGCTCAGCCGCCGCCCGTCTTCTTCTTGTCCTTGGCGAGGTTGCCGAAGCGGCCCATGCGCTTGGCCAGCTCGTTGTCCTGCTCGGGGAAGTAGTCGCCTTCCCAGCGGGTGACCGCGCCATTCTCGAAGTACACGGTGAAGTTCCGCACGTCGGGCTTGCCCATGCGCTTGACCTGCTCGCTCGAGGTGTAGTCCCAGCGGTCGTGGTGGAACGGATCGGCGATGGAAGGCGAACCCAGCAGCGCCTGCACCTGGTCCTTGGTCATGCCGGCCGCGAGCTGGTCCACGGCGGCCTTGTCCATCAGGTTGCCCTGGTAGATCGGCTGCCGGTAGATGATGCCGCAGCCGGCGACGGTGAGTGCCATGGCGGCGGCGAGCAGGACGTTCTTGCGCATGGGTTCGCGGGCTTGGAAAAGGGCCGATAATGGGGCCGATCATACACGCAAGCCGGGAGCCCGAGCCGCCATGGAATCCAACGACCTGCGCAAGGCCGGACTGAAGGTCACCCACCCGCGCATGCGCGTCCTGGCGCTCCTGGACCAGCTGCGGCCCCGGCACCTGACGGCCGAGGACATCTACCGGCACCTGCTCGACCAGGGCGACGAGATCGGGCTGGCGACCGTTTACCGCGTGCTCACCCAGTTCGAGGCCGCCGGCCTGGTGCTCAAGCACAATTTCGAGGGCGGCCACGCGGTGTACGAGCTGGACCGCGGCGAGCACCACGACCACATGGTGGACGTGGAAACCGGCAAGGTCATCGAGTTCCACAGCGACGAGATCGAGGAGCTGCAACGCCGCATCGCCGCGGCGCAGGGCTACGAGATCCAGGACCACGCGCTGGTGCTGTACGTCAGGAAGCTGCGTCGCTGAGCAGCCGGCGCGCGGCCGCGCGCGCTTCCTTGCCCACGGTCGCGCCGCCAAGCATGCGCGCGATTTCCTCCTCGCGCGCCTTCGCCCCCAGCACTTCGACCGCGCTGTGCGTCGCGCCGGCCTGTTCGGACTTGCTGACCCGGTAGTGCGCGTGCCCGTGCGCCGCGACCTGCGGCAGGTGGGTCACGCACAGGGCCTGGCGCCCGGCGCCGAGCGCGCGCAGCTTCTGGCCGACGATCTGGGCGACGGCGCCGCCGATGCCGGAGTCGACTTCGTCGAACACCATCGTCGGCACCGCGTCCTTGCCGAGTGCCGCGACCTCGATCGCCAGCGAGATGCGCGAGAGTTCGCCGCCCGAGGCGACGCGCCGCAGCGGGCGCGGCGGCTGGCCGGCGTTGGCGGCCACCAGGAACTCGACGCGTTCGGCGCCCTGCGGGTCCGGGCGGTCGGTGGCCGCGGGTTCGAGCATCGCCTCGAAGCGGCCGCCGCCCATGCCGAGTTCCGACAGCAGGGCGGTCGTGGCCGAGGACAGCCGCGCCGCGGTATCCGCGCGCGCGGCGCCGAGCGTCGCCGCGGCCGCCTGCCAGGCCTGCGCCGCGGCGTCGATTTCAGGGTCGAGCTTGCGCAGGCGCGCGCCCGAGTCGCGCAATGCCTCGAGCTCGGCCGCGAGCGCGTCGCGCTGCGCTGCCAGGCCCTCGGGCGCGACGCGATGCTTGCGGGCGAGGTCGTGCAGGCGGCCCAGGCGCCGGTCGAGTTCGTCGAAGGCCGCCGGGTCCAGGTCGAGGTCGGCGCGCACCTGCTCGAGCAGGGCCAGCGCTTCGTCGAGCTGGATCGCAGCGCTGTCGAGCATGCCGTCCACTTCGGCCAGGCGCGGCTCGTCCGGCGCGTGGCGGGCGAGGTTGCCGCGCACTTGCTGCAGCATGCGCGACGGCGCGCCGCCTTCCTCGCCGCCGAGGCGCGCGGCCGCATCCTCGCAGGCCTCGATCAGCGCGGCGCCGTGGGCGTGGCGCCGATGCAGGCCGGCGAGCGCGGCGATCGATTCGGGCTCGAGCGATTCGCGCTGCAGTTCGCCGAGCTGGTGCTCGAGCCAGGCGATGCGCTCGCCGACGTCGCCCTGGCGCGACAGCGCGTCGCGCTCGCGCAGCAGCGCCGACCACTGGCGCGCGGCCTCGCGCACCGCGTCCCGCAGCGGCTCCAGCGCGCCGAAGGCATCCAGCAGCGCGAGCTGGCTGCCGCGGTCGAGCAGCGCCTGGTGCTCGTGCTGGCCGTGGATCTCGACCAGCATGGCGGTGAGTTCGCCGAGCTGGGCGAGGGTGGCGGGGCGGCCGTTGATCCAGGCCCGCGAGCCGCCGTCGGCGCGCAGCGTGCGGCGCACCTGGCAGTCGCTCCCCTCGTCGAACTCGGCCTCGCGCAGCCACGCGAGCGCCGCCGGCGCATCGCCCAGCTCGAATTCGGCCGAAAGTTCGGCGCGGTCGGCGCCGTGGCGGACCATGCCGCTGTCGGCGCGCAAGCCGGCGATGAAGCCCAGCGCATCCACCAGCAGCGATTTGCCGGCGCCGGTTTCGCCGGAGATGACGGTGAGGCCCGGGCCGAATTCGAGCTCGGCGGCGGCGACGACGGCGAAGTCGCGGATCGAGAGGCGGGTCAGCATGCCGATAGCGTAAGCAATCGCCGTCGCAGGCGCTGCGCCGGCGAGCCGTGGTCGCCGCCGACCTTGCGCGCGGCGCCGCGCCGTCCGATATTCGGGGCATGGCCCGCACGCCCACCCCGGACGATTCGCTCGACCCCCGCGCCCGGCAACTGCTGCGCACGCTGATCTCGCGCTACATCCGCGACGGCGAGCCGGTCGGCTCGCAGACGCTGGCCCGCCACGCCGGCCTGGACGTGAGCCCGGCCACGATCCGCAACATCCTCGGCGACCTCGAGGACGTGGGCCTGCTCAGTTCCCCGCATGCCTCGGCCGGCCGCGTCCCCACCGCGCAGGGCTATCGCGTGTTCGTGGATTCGCTGCTGCAGGTGCGCCCGCTGCCCGACGCCGAGCTGGCGCGGCTGCGCCAGGAACTGCCGGCCGGCACCGGCACCCAGGCCCTGCTGGGCAACGCCTCGGAACTCCTGTCGGCGATGAGCCATTTCGTCGGCGTGGTCAGCGTGCCGCGGCGCAGCCAGTTGGCCTTCCGGCACATCGATTTCGTCCCGCTCGACGCCGGACGCGTACTGGCGATCCTGGTGTTCGCCGACAACGACGTGCAGAACCGCGTGATCCAGGCCCGCCGCGCCTACGAGGCCGGCGAACTGGAGCGCGTGGCCAACTACCTGAACCGGAATTTCGCCGGCCTGACGCTGGCCGAGATCCGGGCCAGCCTGGTGCAGGAACTGCGCCGCGCCCGCGACGAGATGGCCGGCCTGCTGGCGCACAGCGTCGAGCTCGCCGAGCAGGCGCTGGGGCCCGAGGCGGAAGAGGGGGCGCCGGCGGCCGGCATGCTGGGCGAGGACATGCTGCTCGCCGGCCAGACCCGGCTGATGGGCGTGCAGGACCTGGCCGACATGGAGCGCCTGCGCGACTTGTTCGACGCCTTCGCCCGCAAGCGCGACATCCTGCAGTTGCTGGAGCGCACCGCGCGCGCCCCGGGGGTCCGCATCTTCATCGGCGAGGAAACCGGCCTGGCGCCGCTGGAAGGCATGTCGCTGGTCACCGCGTCCTACTCGGCGGGCGACCGCCCGCTGGGTGTGCTCGGCGTGATCGGGCCCTCGCGCATGGCCTACGACCGCGTGATCCCGGTCGTCCAGGCCGCCGCCGACGCCTTGGGGGCCGCGCTGCGCCCGTGAAGGCTTGAACCCGGCGGCAGCGATCCCCATTACCGGTGGTGATGGCGCGGCCCCCGCCGCGAAGGACGACCATGACGATGACCCCAACGCCGGACGCCGCGCCCGACGGGCAGGTGCACGATTCCCACGACGCGCAGGCCCGCGACGCCGAACTCGAGCAGCTCCGGGGCGAACTCGAACAGCTTCGCGCCGAAGGCCTGCGCGAACGCGCCGACCTCGACAACCAGCGCAAGCGCATGGCCCGCGAGCTCGAAAGCGCGCGCCGTTTCGCCAACGAACGCCTGCTCGGCGACCTCCTCCCGCTGTTCGACAGCATGGAAGCCGGCCTCGCCGCCGCCTCCGAATCCGACCCGCTGCGCGCCGGCCTCGAGCTGACCCTGCGCCAGCTGCACCGCATCGCCGCCGGCAACGGCCTGACCGAAGTCGCGCCCGCCCCGGGCGAGGCGTTCGACCCGGAGCGCCACCAGGCGATGAGCATGGTCCCGGCCGAAGGCATTCCCGCCGGCAGCGTCGCGCAGGTGTTCCAGAAGGGCTACGTGCTCAACGATCGCCTGCTGCGCCCGGCCCTCGTGGTCGTCGCCGAATGACCGGCTGGGCCAGCGCGGCCTGAACCGGGGCGGGCGGGGCGCTTGAAGCGCCGCACGCCGGCCCCAGATTGCAACCATCGGCGCCGAGCGCGCCTGCACAGACAAACGATCTCAGGAGCGACAACCCATGGGCAAGATCATCGGCATCGACCTCGGCACGACCAATTCGTGCGTGGCGATCATGGAAGGCGGCAAGGCGCGCGTCATCGAGAACAGCGAGGGCGACCGCACCACGCCGTCCATCGTCGCGTGGACCAAGGACGGCGAAGTCCTCGTCGGCGCGTCGGCCAAGCGCCAGGCCGTCACCAACCCGAAGAACACCTTCTACGCGGTGAAGCGCCTCATCGGCCGCAAGTTCACCGATGCCGAAGTGCAGAAGGACCTCGGCCTCGTACCGTACGCGATCACCTCGCACGACAACGGCGACGCGTGGGTCGCGCTGGCCGACGGCAAGAAGCTCGCGCCGCAGGAAGTCTCGGCCAAGGTGCTCGAGAAGATGAAGAAGACGGCCGAGGCCTACCTCGGCGAGACCGTCACCGAGGCCGTGATCACGGTGCCGGCGTACTTCAACG
>CBIHRR010000086.1:0-9023 GCA_966212495.1 uncultured Gammaproteobacteria bacterium | reverse complement strand
CGCACGCCGACCACCTCAGCGCCGGCGACTGGCTGCGCCGGCAACTGCCGGGCGCCGGGCTCGCCATCGGCGAAGGCATCCGCACCGTGCAGGCGACGTTCCGGCCGGTGTTCGGGCTCGGCAAGGACTTCCCGGTGGACGGCTCGCAGTTCGACCGCCTGTTCCGGGACGGCGAGACCTTCGCGATCGGCGCGCTGCAGGCGCAGGTCATCCCGGTGCCCGGCCACACCGGCGACAGCAATGCCTACCTGGTCGGCGACGCGCTGTTCCCGGGCGATTCGCTGTTCATGCCCGACGGCGGGACGGCGCGCTGCGATTTCCCCGGCGGCGACGCCGCGACGCTGTACCGCTCGATCCGCAGGCTCTACGACCTGCCGGATGCCACGCGCGTCTTCGTGTGCCACGACTACGGACCGGGCGGGCGCGAAGTGGCGTGCGAGACCACGATCGGCGCGCAGAAGCGCGGCAACATCCACCTGCGCGAAGGCACCACCGAGGCGGATTTCGTGGCGATGCGCCAGGCCCGCGACGCGACGCTCGGCGTGCCGGCGCTGCTGCTGCCGGCGCTGCAGGTGAACCTCCGCGGCGGTGCCTTGCCGGAACCCGAGGCGGACGGCATCCGCTACCTGCGCCTGCCGATCGACGTCCTGTGACTTCGCCCGACCTGCTGCTGGCGGCGCTGTTCCTCGCCGTCGCGACGATCTACGCCTCGGTCGGCCACGCGGGCGCGAGCGGCTACATCGCCGCGATGGCGTTGATGGGCTTCGCCCCCGAGCAGGTTCGCCCGACCGCGCTCGCGCTGAACCTGCTCGTCGGTGGCATCGGCCTGTTCCGCTGGTGGCGCGGCGGGCACGTGCGCTGGCGCAACGTACTGCCGTTCGTGCTCGCCTCCGCGCCAGCGGCGTTCTTCGCGGCGCAGGTGAAGCTGCCGCGCGAAAGCTACTCGATGCTGCTCGGCATCGTGTTGCTCGTCGCCGCGATCGGCGTGTTCCGGCATGCCGCCCGCGCCGAACAGGAAGATCGCGATACCGCGGGGCGCCGCGTGCCCTGGTTGCCGGGCCTCGTGGTGGGCGCGGGCATCGGCGTCCTGTCGGGACTCACCGGCACGGGCGGCGCCATCTTCCTCACGCCGCTGCTGCTGTTCGCGCGCTGGATGCCGACGCGCGAGGCGAGCGGCACGTCCGTCGCTTTCGTGTGGATCAATTCGCTGACCGGACTCGCCGGCCTGCTGCATGCGACCGGATCGTTGCCGTCGATGCTGCCGCTGTGGCTCGGCGTGGTCGCGGTGGGCGCGCTGCTCGGCAGCCAGCTCGGCCTGCACTGGCTGCCGGTGCGCGGGCTGCGCCGCATGCTCGGCGTGGTGCTGCTCGTCGCCGCCGCGAAGCTGCTGTTCGCCTAGCGGCCCGCTTCCCCGCTCGACGCGCCACGCCCATCCACCAGCCGCGAGGACGCGACCTGCGCCTTGCCCGCATGGCGCTCGAAGGTGAACGCATACGTCAGTCGCACTGGCACGTGCGTGAGCACGATTTCCCTGCCCCGGCAGTCGCCGCGCTCGCGCTGCGCGCGCAGATGCTCCGGAAAGTGGCAGATCGCGGCGGCGGAAAAGCTCCACGCCTGCATCGCATGCATCACCGACTCTTCGTACGGCGCGACCTGCGCATCCTCCTGCCCGGGACAACCGTCGCTGCCATGCAAGGGCGCCAGCCGCGAGATGTCGCCGGCTGCGTCGAGCCAGGCTTCCACGCAGACGGTGACCGGCGCCACGTCGCCCGCGGCGACACCGGGCGGAAACGCCGGCGCCGGCGAGTCGAGCTCCGACGGCATCACGAACAGGGAGAGTTCGTCCATCTGGTATTGCGGCTGGCCAGCCGGCTGCAGCAACGCATGGTCGACACGCGTGCTGTCCGGTGCTGAAGCGACATGCGCAACGGGTGTCGCGCATGCCGAGAGCAGGAAGAAAGCGGCCGCTGCCGCAAGACCGGCGGCCGTCTTCGTTTGCGTCATCGCGATCAACCCTGCGCGGATGCCTTCGGTTCCGCGGGCGAGAACGTCACCGGGACGCGAACGCGTCCTGCGACCGGCTTGCCATCCTTCACCTGCGGGGTGAACTTCCAGTCCCATGCATTCTTGGCTGCCGCGGCAACCAGTCTCCGGTCCGACGTCGTCGCACTCTCGACACTCACTCCGGTGATGCTGCCATCGGCCGCCACGTCGATGAGCAGCATGATCGTGCCACCGGAGCCGGCGTCGACGGAATCCTTCGGATAAACCGGCGGCGGAATCCGGACTTCGCTGACGGGGAAGTCGCTCGGGTTGATCTTGATCGTGCCGACGACATCGCTTGCCGCGCTCTTCGAGCCGTTCGAGGCGGCATCCTGGGGCTGCGAAGCCCACGCCGCGAAGGCCGCGGCGGAGGCGAGGATGGCGACGGCCGCATTGCCCGCGATGCGGCGGCGACGGGTGGCGGTAGGTTCCCTGAGCATGGCGATTCTCTCCTTGAGTGGGTGGCCGAAGCCGAAGTGGCAGGCCAGCGGCGATGCCTGCGCGACGCACTGGGCCTGGAACAGCGCATCGCCGTAGGCGCGGCGCGATCGGGGATGGCGCGCGACGACGATCGCGTCGCACGCGAGTTCCTGGTCGTGGCGGAAGCGGAGCGCCGCGACGTGGACGATCGGGTTGAACCAGCACAGGCAGCGCAGCGCCGCCACCGCGAGGTTCGCGCGGGCATCGCCGCGCGCGACGTGCACGCGCTCGTGGGCGAGGATCAGGTCGCGCTGCGGCGCGTCGTAGCGGGAATCGAAATCCGCGGGCAACACGATGCGCGGCGCGATGACGCCGATCGTCGCCGGCAGGCCTTCGGCCGCGTGTTCCGCACGCCACGCGTCGCCGTGCGGCCGCAGCGCGCCTAGCGCGGCGCGGAACTTCGCCTGGGTCGAGGCCATCAGCAACGCGAACACCATCGTGCCGACAGCCCAGGCGCCGAGCGCCCACGGCTGCCATGGGAAGCCGGCCTCCCTGCCGGCGAAACCGGTCGCGATACCCAGCGGCGCGGCGAGATGCACCCCGACCACCGCGACATCGCCCGAAGGCGCCGACGGGATCGCGAGCGCGACCAGCGCCGCGGGCACCAGCCACCACGCCGCGTACGCCACGCGCGCGCCGAACGCGCGCCGCAGCGGTTGCCGGGCCAGCAGCACCAGCGCGATCGCGGCGCTGCCGACGAACGTGGCCTGGATCAGCAACGCGATCGCTTCACGGCTTTCCATCGTCGATCTCCTCGAGCAGCTTGCGCAGTTCCGCGATGTCCTTCGGGCCGAGCTTGCGGTGGCGGCTGAAGTGCGCCACCAGCGGCGCGACGCGACCGTCGAACAGCCGCTGCAGCAGCCCTTCGCTCTCGTCCATCAGCCAGGCCTGGCGGCTGAGCACCGGCGTGTACAGGTAGCGGCGGCCGTCCTTCGACGCCTTGATCGCGCCCTTCTTCAGCAGGCGGTTGAGGAGGGTCTTGATGGTGGCTTCCTGCCAGTCCTGGCGCTGCGCGAGCGCGGCCACGACGTCCTCGGCGGGGAGCGGCGCGCGGCCGCCGGCCTCGGCATCCCAGAGGACTTCCATCACCACGGATTCGGCTTCGCTGACCTGCATCGATTACATCCGTAAACTCGACAGTCGTGAATTTACGCCTGTAATCGACGATGTCAAGCCCCTCTCCGCCCCGACCCATGGCGGCTCATTCGCTGTCGGGGTGCCCGGCCCAGGTTCGGCCGAGCATGGCTGGGCTCTACAGGGCTCGTGCGGCCGCGACGACGGCGTCGACGGTGAAGCCGAATTCCGGGAACAGCGCCTCCGCCGGCGCGCTGGCACCGAAGGAATGCATGCCGACGACCGCACCGTCGAGTCCGACGTACTTGCGCCAGAAATCCGCGGTGCCCGCTTCGATCGCGACGCGCCTGCGGCAGGCCGACGGCAACACCGACTCGCGGTACGCCGCGTCCTGGCGATCGAACACGTCGGTGGAAGGCATCGACACCACGCGCACCCTGTCGCCGAGCTGCGCGGCGGCGTCCATCGCGAGCCCGACTTCCGAACCGGTGGCGATGAGGATGATCTCGGGTGCGCCGGCGGAATCCTTCAGCACGTAGCCGCCGCGCGCGATGGCCGCGACCTGCGCGGCGCTGCGCGCCTGGTGCGGCAGGTTCTGGCGCGAGTACACGAGGCAGCTGGGGCCGTCGCGGCGCTCGATCGCCGCGCGCCACGCCACCGCCGTCTCGACCGAATCGCACGGGCGCCACAGGTCATTGCCGGGGATGTAGCGCAGCGACGCCATGTGCTCGACTGGCTGGTGGGTCGGGCCGTCCTCGCCGAGGCCGATCGAATCGTGGGTGTAGACGTGGATCGCGCGCGCGCCCATCAGCGCGCTCATGCGCACGGCGTTGCGCGCGTAGTCGCTGAACACGAGGAAGGTCGCGTCGTAGGGGATGAAGCAGCCGTGCAGCGCCAGGCCGTTGGAGATCGCCGTCATCGCGAACTCGCGCACGCCGTAGTGCACGTAGTTGGCATTCGCATCGCCGCCAACGACCGACTTGCTGCCCTTCCACAGCGTCAGGTTGGAATGCGCGAGGTCGGCCGAGCCGCCCACGAGTTCCCGCAGCAGTGGCGCGAACGCCTCGATGGCCATCTGCGAAGCCTTGCGCGACGCGACGACCGGGCCGTCGGCCTGCAGCTTCGCGATGTACGCGTCGGCGGCGGTTTCGAAATCCTCCGGCAACTCGCCGCGCGAGCGCCGCACCAGTTCGTCGGCCTCGGCGGGATAGCGCGCGGCGTAGGCGTCGAACAGCTGCCCCCACTGGTGCTCGCGCACCAGGCCTGCGTTGCCCGCGCGCCAGGCCGCGCGGAGTTCGTCGGGGATCTCGAACGGCCCGTGCGTCCAGCCCAGCGCCGCGCGCGTGGCCGCGATTTCGTCCTTGCCCAGCGGCGATCCGTGCGAGGACTCCTTGCCCGCCTTGCCCGGCGAACCGAAGCCGATCGTCGTGCGGCAGCAGACGAGCGTCGGCTTGCCCTGCGACTGCAGCGCCTCCTCGATCGCGGCCTTGATCGCGACCGCATCGTGCCCGTCCACGTCGCGGATCACGTTCCAGCCGTAAGCCTCGAAGCGCGCCGGCGTGTCGTCGGTGAACCAGCCGGCGACGTCGCCGTCGATGGAGATGCGATTGTCGTCCCAGAACGCGACGAGCTTGTCCAGGCCCCAGGTCCCTGCGAGCGAGGCGGCCTCGTGCGAGATGCCTTCCATCAGGCAGCCGTCGCCGAGGAACACCCACGTGCGATGGTCGACGACTTCGAACTCGGGACGGTTGTAGCGCTGCGCCAGCAGCTTCTCCGCGAGCGCGAAGCCGACGGCGTTGGCGACGCCCTGCCCCAGCGGCCCGGTCGTGGTTTCCACGCCCGGCGTCATGAAGTTCTCCGGGTGGCCGGGCGTCTTCGAATGCAGCTGGCGGAACTGCTTCAGTTCGTCCAGCGGCAGGTCGTAGCCGGACAGGTGCAGCAGCGCGTACTGCAGCATCGAGCCGTGGCCGTTGGAGAGCACGAAGCGGTCGCGGTTGAACCACTTCGGATTGTTCGGGTTGTGCTGGAGGTAATCGTTCCAGAGCACTTCCGCGATGTCCGCCATGCCCATCGGCATGCCCGGATGGCCCGATTTCGCGGCCTCGACGGCGTCGATGGCGAGGAAACGGACGGCATTGGCGAGGTCGCGGCGGCTGGGCGTCGGCATGGCGGGGAACGGGTCCGAGCGGCAGCCGGCGGGCTGCGGGATGCGTATTGTCCCATAGCGAAAAGCGGAGAACGGGGAACCGATCGGCAAGGCGCACCGCGCGGCTCCCGGCGAGCCTTGGGGCGGCAGCGCCGGACATGTGGGTACCTCTTTCCCGTTCCCCGTTCCCTGTTGCCCGTTCCCCGTTCCCGCCTCAGCTTTCCGCGAGGCCGTGCGTGTCTTCCTCGCCCCGGGACACGACCACCGCGGCCACGAGGTCGCCGGTCACGTTGAGCGTGGTGCGGCACATGTCCAGGAACCGGTCCACGCCGAGGATCAGGCCGATGCCCTCGGGCGGCACGCCGACCATCCCGCAGATCAGCGCCACCACCGGCAGCGAGCCGGCGGGCACGCCTGCGGTGCCGATGCCGCCGAGGATGCAGACGAACATCACTGTCGCCTGCTGCGCCAGCGACAGGTCCACGCCGAAGAACTGGGCGAGGAACAGGACCGTGACGCCCTCGAACAGCGCCGTGCCGTTCTGGTTGGCCGTCGCGCCGACGGTGAGCACGAAGCGCGACACCTTGTTCGGCAGGTGCAGGTTCTCCTCGGCCACCCGCAGCGAGGTCGGGAGCGTCGCGTTCGACGAGGCCGTCGAGAACGCCATCACCATCGCTTCCTGGACGCCGCGGAAGAAGGCCAGCGGCGACCAGCCGCCGGCGAACTTCAGCGCCAGCGAATAGACCACGAACATGTGGATCGCCAGGGCCAGCACCACCACGCCGACGTACGCGCCCAGGCGCGCCAGCAGGTCCCAGCCGAACAGCGCGGCGAGGTTGAACATGAAGCAGAACACCGCATAGGGCGCGAGCCGGATCACCAGGCCGATCAGGGTCATCGAGACCTCGAACAGGCCCTCGATGCCGCGCAGCAGCACGCGCGCCGAGGGCGCCGGGGTCAGCACCAGGCCGATGCCGAGCATCAGCGCGAAGAACATCACCGCCAGGATGCCGTTGGAGGCGGCGGCGCCGACGATGTTGTCGGGCACGATCGACAGCAGCATGTCCAGGCCGCGCGGCTGCGTCCCGACGCCGCTAACGATGGCCTGGGCGCGCGAGGCGCCCTGGCTGAGCAGCTGCTGGGCGGTCGCCGGGTCGACGCCGGCGCCCGGCTTCAGCCAGTTCACCAGGCCGAGGCCCAGCAGCACGGCGATGCCGGACACGACGACGGTGTAGGCCAGGGTCTTCCAGCCGATCCGCCCGAGCGAGCGGATGTCGCCCATCTCCGCCACGCCGACCACCAGCGCCGAGAACAGCAGCGGCAGCACCAGCATGAAGATCAGCCGCAGGAACAGCGTGCCGATGGGCTGCGTCACCCACGTGGTGAGGCCCTGGACCCAGCCCGCGTCGGCCCCGCCGGTGGCATGCACGACCATGCCCAGCGCGAGGCCGGCGAAGAAGCCGATCGCCATCTTCCAATGCAGCGGCATGCCGCCCTTCCGGGCGGGAGTCTCGTTTTCGCGCATCGGCGGCTCCATCGGTTCGCCGCAGCTTACACCAGCCCCACCACGGCCCCGGCCGCGTGAAGGGCGCGTGGATGGATGAAGTGAAGGGCCGGGCTACCTTATCGTGTTGAGGCCGATTGCTCCGAACCATCCTGGCCCGCAGGGGGCGCAAGTGAACGAACCAGGCACCACCATCCGTCGCCGCACCCGCGCGGCCAGCGGCGCCACCGCGACGCCGGCGCTCGAAGACCGCGACGCGATGGCGCAGTTGCTGGCGGCGATGCAGGACGTCAACGCGGGCGACTTCTCGGTGCAGTTGCCGCTGCACTGGGACGGCATCGCCGGCAAACTCGCGCTCAACTTCAACGAACTCGTCAGTTGCAACCGGCGGCTCGCGGCGGAGCTCGCGCGCGTCGGCCAGAAGGTCGGGCGCCAGGGCCAGACCCGCCAGCGCATCGCGCCGGCGAACCGCCAGGGCGAGTGGGCGGAGATGGAGCAATCGGTCAACCAGCTGATCGACGACCTCGTGCGCCCGGTCGAGACCATGACCGAGGCGATGGCCGGCGTGTCCAAGGGCGACCTGACCCGCACCGTGCCGCTGGAGGCCGACGGCCGGCCGCTGCAGGGCGAGTTCCTGCGCTCGGCGAACATCGTCAACCGCATGATCGAGCAGATGGGCGAATTCTCGTCGGAGGTGACGCGCGTGGCGCTCGAGGTCGGCACCGCCGGCCTGCTCGGCGGCCAGGCGAAGGTCAAGGGCGTGTCGGGCGTCTGGAAGGACCTGACCGACTCGGTCAACCAGATGGCGAACAACCTGACCGCGCAGGTCCGCAACATCGCCGACGTGACGATCGCGGTGGCCAACGGCGACCTCTCCCGGAAGATCACCGTGGACGTGCGCGGCGAGATCCTGCAGCTGAAGGAAGCCATCAACACGATGGTGGACCAGCTGCGCGGCTTCGCTTCGGAAGTGACGCGCGTGGCCCGCGAGGTCGGCACCGAGGGCAAGCTCGGCGGCCAGGCGATCGTGCCCGGCGTGGCCGGCACCTGGAAGGACCTCACCGACTCGGTGAACGCGATGGCGTCGAACCTGACGTCCCAGGTCCGCAACATCGCCGAGGTGACCACGGCCGTGGCGCGCGGCGACCTCTCGCGCAAGATCACGGTGGACGTGCAGGGCGAGATCCTGCAGCTGAAGGAAACCGTCAACACGATGGTGGACCAGCTCAACGGCTTCGCCGCGGAAGTGACGCGCGTGGCCCGCGAAGTCGGCACCGAGGGCAAGCTCGGCGGCCAGGCGCAGGTGCCCGACGTCGCCGGCACCTGGAAGGACCTCACCGACCACGTGAACTCGATGGCGTCGAACCTGACGCTGCAGGTGCGCAACATCGCCGACGTGACCACCGCGGTGGCCAAGGGCGACCTGTCGCGCAAGATCACGGTGGACGCGCAGGGCGAGATCCTGCAGCTGAAGGAAACCGTCAACACGATGGTGGACCAGCTCAACGGCTTCGCCGCGGAAGTGACGCGCGTGGCCCGCGAGGTCGGCACCGAGGGCAAGCTCGGCGGCCAGGCGCAGGTGCCCGGCGTCGCCGGCACCTGGAAGGACCTCACCGACAACGTCAACTCGCTCGCGTCCAACCTCACCGCGCAGGTCCGCAACATCGCCGACGTGACCACCGCGGTGGCGAAGGGCGACCTGTCGCGCAAGATCACGGTGAACGCGCAGGGCGAGATCCTGCAGCTGAAGGAAACCGTCAACACGATGGTGGACCA
>CBIHRR010000085.1:0-9030 GCA_966212495.1 uncultured Gammaproteobacteria bacterium | reverse complement strand
ATCGCGCGGCACCAGCTGCGCCATCAGCTCGGTCTCGAGCTCGGCGAGGCGCGCGTTCGCCGCGTCGATCTCCTCCTCGGCGAGCGCGGCGAGTTCGGCGTCGCCGCGCATTGCCTGCGCGGATTCCAGGTCGCGGCCCGCCTGCGCCTCGGCGGCGAGCGCGACGGCGACGGGTTCCAGCTGCGAGAACTCGCGCGACAGCGCGCGGAAGCGGTCGTTGTCGCCGATCACGCCCGGATCGGCCAGCAGCCGCTCGAGCTCCTCGCGGCGCTCGGCGAGGGCTTCGAGCTTGCGACGCAGGCTAGGCAGCATCAGGACGCATCGGAAGCGGCGGCGCGGTCATCGTCGCGTGCGTCATCGGATCCGCCTGCGAGGTCCTTCGTGGCGCCATCCGGGAACAGTTTCTCGGTGGCGCGCGCGAGGGCCGTGTCGCCTTCCAGCGCGGCCTGGCGCAGCGCGACCGTGGGCGCGTGCAGCAGCCGGTTGGTCAGGGTGTTGGCGAGGAAATCGAGCACCTCGCCCGGGTCGTGCCCCGCGCGCAACTGCTGCCGCGCCTTCGCCAGCACTTCGTCGCGCGCGCCTTCGCCATGCGCGCGAAGGCGCTTGAGCGGGGTGGCGCGCGTCGCCGCGACCTGCGCTTCCGCATAGCGCGCGACCTGCAGGTCGACGATGGCTTCCGCCGCCTCGGCGGCTTCTCGGCGGCCGCGGCGGTTGTCCTCGACGGCCTTCTCCAGGTCGTCGATGGTGTACAGGAAGGCATCGCGCAGCTTCGCCACGCCGGGCTCGATGTCGCGCGGCACCGCCAGGTCGAGCAGCAGCATCGGCCGGTGGCGGCGCAGCGCGAGGGCGGCCTCGACGTGCGCGCGCCGGACCACGGGTTCGCGGCTGGCGGTCGCGGAGAACACGATGTCGGCTTCGGCCAGGTGCCGCTGCAGTTCCTCCAGCGGCAGCGCTACGCCCCCGTGCCGGCTCGCGAGGTCCTGCGCATGCACCAGCGTGCGGTTCGCGACGAGCAGCCGCTTCACCTTCGCCTGCGCGAGATGGCGCGCGACGAGTTCGACGGTCTCGCCGGCCCCGACCAGCAGCACCACCGACTCCTCCAGGCGCGCGAACGAGGCCTGCGCCAGGCGCACGGCCGTGGACGCAATCGACACGGGATTGGCGCCGATCCGCGTGTCGGTGCGCGCGCGCTTGGCGGCGACGAAGGCCTGCTGGAACAGGCGATCGAGCTGGCCGCCGAGCGCGCCGGCCTCGCGGGCCGTCGCCCAGGCCTGCTTCACCTGGCCGAGGATCTGCGGTTCGCCGAGGACCAGCGAGTCGAGGCCGGTGGCGACGCGGAACAGGTGGCGCACGGCCTCGCTGCCCTCGTGCCGGTACAGGTAGGGGCGCAGGTCGGCGTTCGCCGCGGCGTCGGCGCCCGGATGCGTCGCCAGCCACGCGTCGAGCGCGCGGCCGTCGTCGTCGGCGACCGCGTACAGCTCCGTGCGGTTGCAGGTGGACAGCAGCACCGCCTCGCGCACGCCCGCCAGCCCGCGCAGGGCGGCCAGCGCCCCGGGCAGCGCGTGGTCGGCAAACGCCACCCGTTCGCGCAATTCCACGGGCGCGGTCTGGTGGTTGATGCCGATGGCGACCAGGGTCATGGACGGTGAGTGCGTCGACGGGACGGTTCAGGCACGTACGTTAAGCTTCGGCGCCAATGGGCCGCCATTTTACGGCCCGGCCGCCTTTCATGCCCGTCGCCGCCGCCAGCCTGCGATTCGATGCCTCCACGGCCCGCGCCCGCGTCCGGCGCACTGCCGCCTGCGCGATGCTCGCCGTCGCTGCGGTCTTGGGCGCCGGCCCCGCCGTCGCCGCGCCCCCGGACAAGGTGCCGGCCGCGGTCATCGAGGCGACGATCGCCGGCGAGTTCGCGCTGCAGGCCGGGCGCCTCGACGAAGCGGTGCGCTGGTACCTGGACGCCGCGAGCGCCGCACCCGGCGACGCCGGGCTGGCCGAGCGCGCGACCCGCATCGCCCTGCTCGCCGGCGACGACGCGCGCAGCGCGCGGGCGCTCGCGATGTGGCGCGCGCGCGCGCCGGATTCGTCCGCGGCCGGCGCGGCGGCGCTGGCGCTGGCGCTGCGCCGCGACGATGCCGCGTCCGCCCGCCGGGAATTCTTCGCGCTGCTCGATCCGCGCCGCGCCGATGGCTGGAAGCACGCGCTCGCCGCGCTCGATGGCGGCAGGAACCCGAAGCTCGGGGCGAAACTCGCCGCCGAAGCCATCGACCGCAAGGCGATCCCGCCGAAGCTGCAGGCCTGGCTCGCGTTCGGCGGCCTCGCGCAGCGCCTCGACGATCCCGTGCTGGCATCGCGCATCGTGGCGGCCGTGATCCAGCGCTTCCCGGACGAGCCGCGCGTGGCGCTGCTGCACGCGAGCCAGTTGCGCGCCGGCGGCAAGCTTGGCGAAGCGCGTGCCGTGCTTGCCGGCCTCGAGAAGGCCGCCGCCGGCAACCGCGACCTGCGGCTCGCCGTGGCCGGCGAATACGAATCCATGGGCGATCCCGCGGCGGCGGCGGCGACACTCGCGCTCGGCCCGCAGGACGACCGCACCTATCGCCTGCGCGCCTCGCTGCTGGCGCGCGCGGGCGACCGCACCGCGCTGGCCGCGCTGTACGACGCGCTGCGGCGCGATTCGTCCAGTCCCGACCCGGCGCGGCGCCTGCTCCTCGGCCAGGTCGCCGAATTCCTGGAGCGCCCCGAGGATGCGCTGCGCTGGTACCAAAGCGTGCCCGGCGGCGACGAGCGCTGGCAGGCGGCCCTGCGCGCAGCCAGCGTGCTGCATGCCCTGCATCGCGGCGACGAAGCCTATGCGGCGCTGCGCAAGCTGCAGGCCGAAGCGGCCGTCGACGACGACACGCGCCGCGATGCCTACCTGTTCGAAGCGGAACTGCGCAATGACGACGGCGATGCCGCCGGCGAACTCGACGCCTACGCGCGCGGCCTGGCCGCCTTCCCCGACGACAGCGCGCTGCTCTACGCGCGCGGCCTGGCCTGGGAACGCCGCGACGACATCCCGCGGGCGGAAGCCGACCTGCGCCGCATCCTCGTCGCCGAGCCCGACAACGTCGCAACGCTCAACGCGCTGGGCTACACGCTCGCGGACCGGACCACGCGCTACACCGAGGCGCTGGAGCTGATCGACCGCGCCCGCGTCGCCGAGCCCGACAACGCCGCGATCATCGACAGCTACGGCTGGGTGCTGTATCGCCTCGGCCGCAACGACGAAGCGCTCGTGCAGCTGCGCCGCGCGTTCTCGCTGCAGAAGGACCCGGAGATCGCCGCGCACCTGGGCGAAGTGTCCTGGGTCACCGGCGACCACGAGGCGGCGCGGCGCTGGTTCGAGGAGAGCCGAAAGCTCGATCCCGCCAACCGCGCATTGCAGCGCGCGCTCGAGAAGACCGGCGCATGAGCGCGCATCCGCGTTCGGGCCCGGCCGTGGCCGTCGCGTTGCTCGCGGGCGTGTTCGCGCTCGCCGGCTGCACGGTCGCGCCGGTGCGCGCGCCGCCGCCGGCGGTGCTGTCGTCGGCGGCGCGCGACGCGGCGATGGCCGCGCAAGCCGCGCACGAAGCCGCGCTCGCACGGCAGCCGGACTGGCGCCTGGAGGGACGCGTCGCGCTCACCAACAACGGGCGCGGCGGCAGCGGGCGACTCGAATGGCGGCAGCAGGGCGGCGAGTTCAGCGTCGCGCTGAGCGCGCCGGTGACGCGGCAGGGCTGGCGCCTGTCGGGCCGCGAAGGCGACGTCGTGCTGGAAGGCCTCGACGGCGGCCCGCGCCGCGGCACGGATGCCGCGACGCTGCTGCGCGAAGCCACCGGCTGGGAGATCCCGGTCGGCGCCCTCGCCAGTTGGGTCCGCGGCGCGCGCGCCCCGGGCAGCCCCGCCGACCTCGAATTCGCCGCCGACGGCCGGCTCGTCCGCCTGTCCCAGGATGGCTGGACCCTCGATTACGCCGACTGGCAGCCGCGGCCGGGCGGAATCGACCTGCCGATGCGGGTCAGCGCCAGCCGTGATGCCGCCCGGGTCCGCCTCGTGGTGGATGCCTGGGGCGACGCCTCCCCGTGAGCGCAGCCGCGGCCCCCGGGCAGGGACTGCCACCCGCCGCGGGCGAGCCAGGCTGGTCCTCGTGGCCGGCGCCGGCCAAGCTCAACCTGTTCCTGCGCATCGTCGGCCGTCGCGACGACGGCTACCACCTGCTGCAGACCGTCTTCCGCCTGCTCGACTGGGGCGACGCGTTGCGCCTGCGGGTCCGCGACGACGGACGCATCGTCCGCCACGGCGACCTGCCGCCGGGCCTCGATCCGGCCGCCGACCTTGCCGTCCGGGCCGCCGAACTGCTTCGAACGGAAGCGAAAGCACCTCTTGGCGCAGACATCTTCGTCGAAAAACGCATTCCGGCCGGGGCTGGCTTCGGCGGTGGTTCCTCCGATGCGGCGACGGCCCTGGTGGCGCTCGACGCCCTCTGGGGCACGGATCTGGGGCTCGAGCGGCTGGCCGAACTGGGCCTGCGACTCGGCGCCGACGTGCCGGTCTTCGTGCGCGGCCGCGACGCCTGGGCCGAAGGGGTCGGCGAGCGGCTGGTACCCGTCGACCTGCCGCCGGCCTGGTACCTGCTCGTCGAGCCCGGCGTCCACGCCTCGACCGCCGGCCTGTTCCAAGCCCCTGAATTGACGCGGGATGCCGCGCCCGCGACAATAGCCGACTTCGTTTCAGGTGCCCCGCTCGGCAACGCGTTCGAGCCGGTGCTGCGCCGCCGCGAACCGGCCGTCGAGGCCGCGTTCGCCGCGCTGGCGCGGGTCGGCGAGCCGCGGTTGACCGGGTCGGGCAGCGGCTGTTTCGTGGAATTCGAGGATCGCGCCTCGGCGCAGGCGGCCCTGCAGTCCTTGCCACCGGGCCTGGGCGGCTGGATCGCCGGGGGCGCGGCACGGTCTGCGTTGCATGCCGCGCTGGACGCGTTCCGCCTGCAGGGGCGTCGCCAAGTGGTCCAAGGCACCGGGTTTTGATCCCGGCATTCGCAGGTTCGAATCCTGCCGCCCCTGCCACGGTCTTGTTGTTCAACCACTGCTGAAGCGTCAGGGGCGAAGCGGACATGTCGGTGCAGGACGATCGCAACTTGCTGGTGTTCTCGGGCAACGCCAACCGCGACCTCGGGCATGCCGTGTGCAAGCAGCTGGGCGTGCGCCCGGGGCGCGCGCTGGTCGGGCGCTTCTCCGACGGCGAGGTGCAGGTGGAGATCGAGGAGAACGTCCGCGGCCAGGACGTCTTCGTCATCCAGCCGACCTGCGCGCCGAGCGCGGAGAACCTGGTCGAGCTGCTGGTGCTGATCGACGCGCTCAAGCGCGCCTCCGTCAGCAGCGTGACCGCGGTGGTGCCGTACTTCGGCTATGCCCGGCAGGACCGCCGCCCGCGTTCGGCGCGGGTGCCGATCACGGCCAAGGTCGCGGCGCAGATGTTCTCGACGGTGGGCACCGACCGGGTGCTCACCGTGGACCTGCACGCCGAGCAGATCCAGGGTTTCTTCGACATCCCGGTCGACAACGTGTACTCCTCGCCGCTGCTGCTCGCCGACATCTGGCGCAACTACGGCACGGAGAACCTGATCGTGGTGTCGCCCGACGTCGGCGGCGTGCTGCGGGCGAGGGCCATCGCCAAGCGGCTCGACGACGCGGACCTGGCGATCATCGACAAGCGCCGCCCGAAGGCCAACGTCGCGACCGTGATGAACATCATCGGCGACGTGTCCGGCAAGGTCTGCGTGCTGGTCGACGACATCGTCGACACCGCCGGCACGCTGTGCGCGGCGGCGGTGGCGCTGAAGGCGCGGGGCGCGACGCGGGTCGTCGCGTACTGCACGCATCCGGTGCTCTCGGGCGCCGCGATCGCGAATGTTTCGAAGGCCGACCTGGACGAGCTGGTGGTGACCGACACCATCCCGCTGTCCGAGGCGGCGAAGGAATGCGGCAAGATCCGCCAGCTCAGCGTCGCCGAGCTGCTCGCGGAAACCATCCGCCGCATCGCCTTCGGGGAATCCGTCAGTTCGCTCTACGTGGACTGACGCCACACGGCTCTCCTGGTCGCGGGAGAGCCGATATCGCCGCCGCGAGGCGGTTCATCGCAAGCAAAGTGAGCAATCGAAAATGTCCGAACACAAGATCACGGCGACCAGCCGCAAGGACGAGGGGAAGGGTGCGAGCCGCCGCCTGCGTCATGCGGGCCAGGTCCCGGCCATCGTCTACGGCGGCCACGCCGATCCGCAGAGCATCCAGCTCGAGCACGAGCGCACCTGGCTCGTCAGCCAGAACGAGTGGTTCTACTCGTCGATCCTCGACCTCGAGGTCGACGGCAAGTCGCAGAAGGTCCTCCTGCGCGACCTGCAGCGCCACCCGTACAAGCAGCGCATCATGCACATCGACTTCCAGCGCGTGAACGCGAACGAGGCCATCCGCGTCGCGGTGCCGCTGCGTTTCGTCAACGTCGCGAACTCGCCCGCGGGCAAGACCGCCGGCGTCGTCGTCACGCACGAGCTGAACGAGATCCACGTCAGCTGCCTGCCGGGCGACCTGCCGGAACACATCGACGTCGACCTGTCGGAGCTGAAGCCGGGCGACACCGTGCACCTGTCGCAGGTGTCGCTGCCCAAGGGCGTCGAGGTGCCGGAACTGCGCCTGGGCGCGGACCACGACGTGGCGGTGGTGATGGCGCGCTTCGCGCGCGCCGAGGCCGAGCCCGAGGCTCCGGCCGAGGCCGCCGCCGCGCCTGCGCCCGACGCCGGCAAGGCCGAGTAGCAGGCAGGACCCGGTTCCGGCGCGCCCCCCGCGGGCGCGCCGGCCCGTGTTTTCGCGATGGCGGGCCTGCGGCTCATCGTCGGCCTGGGCAATCCCGGCGCCGAGCACCTCAGGACCCGGCACAACGCCGGGTTCTGGTTCGTCGATGCCCTGGTGATGCGCGAAGGCGCGCGTTTCGGGCTGGAATCCAAGCTGTTCGGCGAGACCTGCAAGATCGACATCGCGGGCCGCCAGGTCTGGCTGCTGAAGCCGGCCACCTTCATGAACGCGTCGGGCAAGTCGGTCGCCGCGGCGCTGCGTTACTGGAAGATCGAGCCCGAGGAGTCGCTGCTCGTCCACGACGAGCTCGACCTGCCGCCGGGCCAGGCGCGGCTCAAGTTCGACGGCGGCCACGGCGGCCAGAACGGGCTGCGCGACACCATGCAGTTGCTCAAGCACGGTCGTTTCCACCGGTTGCGCATCGGCATCGGCCACCCCGGCCACAAGGACCGGGTGACGCCATGGGTGCTGGGCAAGCCCGGCAAGGACGACGAAGCCTCGATCCTGCGCGCCATCGACGATGCGATGTCGGTGCTGCCGCTCGCGGTCGAAGGCAATTTCAACGAGGCGATGAAGCGCCTGCACACCGGTAGGGACTGATGGGCATCAAATGCGGCATCGTCGGGTTGCCGAACGTCGGCAAGTCGACCCTTTTCAACGCGTTGACCAAGGCGGGCATCGCCGCGGCCAACTTCCCCTTCTGCACGATCGAGCCGAACGTCGGCGTGGTGCCGGTCCCGGACCCGCGCCTGGGTGCGCTGTCGGACATCGTCAAGCCGCAGAAGGTCGTGCCCACGGCGGTCGAGTTCGTGGACATCGCCGGCCTGGTGGCCGGCGCGGCCAGCGGCGAAGGCCTGGGCAACAAGTTCCTGGCCCACATCCGCGAAGTCGACGCGATCACCCACGTGGTGCGCTGCTTCGAGAACGACGACGTCATCCACGTCAACAACAAGGTGGACCCGATCGCCGACATCGAGACGATCGACACCGAGCTGGCGCTGGCCGACCTGGAATCCGTGGACAAGGCCCTGCAGCGCGCCGAGCGGGCGGCCAAGACCGGCGACAAGGAAGCCAAGGCCCGGGTCGAGGTGCTGGCGCGGATCCGCGCCGCCCTGGACGCCGGCAGGCCGGCGCGCTCGCTGGCCCTGTCGGACGAGGACCGGGCGCAGGTCCGCGACCTGTTCCTGCTGACCCTGAAGCCGGTCATGTACGTGGCCAACGTCCTGGAGGACGGGTTCGAGGGGAACGCGCACCTGGACGCGGTCCGCGCCCGGGCGGCGGGCGAGGGCGCCGAAGTGGTGCCGGTCTCGGCCGCCATCGAGGAGGAGCTGAGCCAGCTGGACGATGCCGACCGCGATGCCTTCCTCGCCGACCTGGGCCTGGACGAGCCCGGCCTGAACCGGGTGATCCGGGCCGCCTACAAGCTGCTGGGCCTGCAGACCTACTTCACCGCCGGCGTGAAGGAAGTCCGGGCCTGGACCGTGAAGGCCGGCTCGACCGCGCCGCAGGCGGCCGCGGTCATCCATACCGACTTCGAGAAGGGCTTCATCCGCGCCGAAACCATCGGCTACGACGACTTCATCCGCTACCGCGGCGAGGCCGGGGCCAAGGAGGCCGGGCGGCTCCGCCTGGAGGGCAAAGAGTACCGGGTCCAGGAGGGCGACATCCTCCATTTCCGCTTCAACGTATGAATCCGGCGCCCGGGACGCGTTGACAGGCCTCGCGGCTCGCGTCAAAATCGCGGGCTGTTTCACTGGCTTCGGACAGCAACACCGGAGGGATACCCAAGCGGCCAACGGGGGCAGACTGTAAATCTGCTGGCTTACGCCTTCGGTGGTTCGAATCCACCTCCCTCCACCACAGCATCAAGCTCCCGGCGCGGGAGTAGTTCAATGGTAGAACTTCAGCCTTCCAAGCTGATTGTGCGGGTTCGATTCCCGTCTCCCGCTCCATTGCGCTCCACGCCAGGCAACACCGCTCCAACGCGACAACCAGTTCCAGCGCTCACGTAGCTCAGTCGGTAGAGCACCTCCTTGGTAAGGAGGAGGTCGATGGTTCGATTCCATTCGTGAGCACCACCAATTCGTTCCACCATTTCATTAGCGAGATTCGGCCATGGCAAAGGGTAAGTTCGAGCGCACCAAGCCCCACGTGAACGTGGGCACGATCG
>CBIHRR010000084.1:0-9033 GCA_966212495.1 uncultured Gammaproteobacteria bacterium | reverse complement strand
GATCATAGACGTTGAGGCTGGCCTCGTCGTTGAGCTGGAAGGAGCGCAGGTCGAAGTTGGTCGAGCCCACCGACACCAGCTCCCGGTCCACGATCAGCATCTTGACGTGGAACATGGTCGGTTCGTACTCGTACATTTCCACGCCCGCCAGCAGCAACGGCCCCCAGCCCGCCTTCGAGGCCATGCGCGCCGCGTCCGAATCGGTGTTGCGGCCGGGCATCACGATGCGGATGTGCACGCCGCGATGGCGCGCGGCGACCAGCGCCTGGGTGATCAGGTCGTCGGGGATGAAGTAGGCCGCGTCGAGGTCCAGGCTGTGCTCGGCCGCCGCGATCGCCATCAGGTACATCAGGTGCATGCTTTCGCTGCCGCCCGCCGGCGAGCTGATGAACAGGTGCGCGTCCATGTCGCCGGCCTTGTGCAGCGGCGGGAAATAGTCCGCGCCGTTGACGATCGTGCCGGTGGTCTTGGTCCAGTTGTCGTTGAACGCCGCCTGCATCTGCGCCACCACCGGGCCCTCGATGCGGAAGTGCATGTCGCGCCAGTGGTCCGGATCCTGCGCATTGCCCTGCCACGGGTCGCCGATGCCGACGCCGCCGGTGAAGCCGACCGTGCCGTCGACGACCAGCAGCTTGCGGTGGGTGCGGTTGTTCATGCGCGCGAGGTTGTACCAGTGCAACGGCCGATAGCGCTCGACGTGCACGCCCGCGGTCTTCATTTCGTCGATCAGCGCCGGATCCATGCTGGCGCTGCCCACCCAGTCGATGGTCACGTTCACCTGCACGCCCGCGCGGGCGCGCTCGCTCAGGGCGTCGGCGAAACGCTTGCCGATCTCGCCTTCCCAGTAGATGTAGGTCTCGAACGTGATCGTCTTCCGGGCGCCGGCGATCGCCTGCAGCATCGCGGGGAAGATCTCGCTGCCGTTGTTGAGGGCGACCACGTGGTTGCCGGGCAGGATCGACGGCCCGAGCATCACGCCCATCTCGCGCCGGAACTGCGGGTCCGAGACTCCGTAGCGATGCTCGATGCGACGCTCGAGTTGCTTGCTCGGGGTCACGAAGTTCAGGGAAAGGACGATGACCAGCGCAGTGAGCGCTGCCGTCACGACGATGGTCCAGATCATGCGCTTGCGACTCCAGGGCGTGAGCCCCCTGCGCGGGTTCCAGCGGGATTCGTTCCAGCGGCTCGGCACGGGCGCTTCCGTTTGCGGGGTTGCCGGCATCATCCCGGCCTCGCATTCATCGAGGCGTGAACGTCACCTCCACCACGCCCACGCGAACAGCGCCAGCATGGCCAGGGCGAGGGTGAGCTTGAGCGCGATGCCGAGCACGATGCCCAGCCACGTGCCGACGCCGACCTTGGTGGCCTGGCCGACCGCGGCCGGGTCGAGGCGCCGGCCATGCACGAGTTCGCCCAGCAAGGCGCCGCAGAACGGGCCGATGAAGACGCCGACGATGCCGAAGAACAGCCCCGCGATGGTGCCGATGACCGCGCCGGCGATCGCCAGCCGGCTCGCACCGACCCGTTTGGCGCCCAGTGCCGCGGCCCAGAAATCCACTGCCAGCGACAGCAGCGTCAACACGCCGAGCGCGACGAGCGTGGAGATGCCGATGCGGGTGAAGTGTTCGGCCCACGCCGCCAGCACCATGCCGGCGAACACCAGCGGCAGCCCGGGCAGGGCGGGCAGCACGATCCCGGCGAGGCCGACGAGGACCAGGATCGCGCCCAGCACGTACATCGCGGTCATGAAGGTCATGCGCTGCTCCCCGTTGCGCAAGAAAAAGGGCGGCCCGCCGTCGCGGACCGCCCCATCCTAACCATGTCGGCGCCGGAGCGCCGCGCCGCGGTGCGGCGTTCGGGCCGGATCGATCAGCGGATCCAGGCGCGGCCGTTGTAGACGCGCACGTAGGAGCCTTCGCGGATGCCGCCCAGGTCGGACTGGGTCACGGTCTGGGTGCTGCCGTTGGCCATGCGGACATAGATGGTGTAGCCGCCGTTGTTGGCCTGCGCGTTGTTCTGGATCGCGTTGCCGGCGATGGCGCCGGCGACCGCGCCCGCGGCCGTCGCGGTGTTCTGGCGGCCCTTGCTGTCGGTGCTGTTCTTGGCGATCTCGCGGCCGGCGACGGCGCCGACGATGCCGCCGAGCACTGCGCCGGTCGCGTTCGGCACGTTGCTGGTGCTGGTGCCATAGGCTTCGATGCGGGTCACGGTGCCACAGTCGTAGCAGGTGCCGCTGACCGGGGGCGGCGCGCTGGAGTAACCGTTGCCGTAGCCGGGCGTCGTGGTGGCACAGCCGGCCGCGGCCAGGCAGGCGGCGAGGGCGGTGGCGCCGGCAACGCGGAGGGAGGTGGAAGCATTCATGGCGTATCTCCGTGGATGACGGGGCCATCCTCGGGAGCGCGCCGTGAACAGGCGGTCAATCGCGCCCGTGCGCGCCGGCGTCGTTCGCCGGCGGTTCACGTGCGCAGCGCGGCAGGCCGTGCGGCCGCCGCGCGGGACGCGCAGTTCAGTTCCTGAAATCCTGGTGGCAGGCCTTGCAGGCGGCGCCGATGTCCTTCATCGCTGCCTGCACGCCCGCGCAGGCGAGCGGGGGGCTGGCCAGCGACCGGTCGAGCGCGGCGCGCAGGTCGCTCGCATGGCCGGCGAAGCGGCTGTCGTCGCGCAGGTCGCCGAACGCCGGCTCGATGTCGTTGGCGAGCATGCGCAATGCCTGCAGCTGCGGCAGCGTGTCGGTGGCCGCGCAGCGGTTGCCGGTGACGTTGGCGTCGAGCATGTCCATGTGCGCCGAGAACAGGTGCATCACGCTTTCCGGGAAGTGGTCCTTGCGCGCATCCAGGGCGCGCGCGGCCATCACGGTGCCGACGACGCCGACCACGAGGCCGAGCACGAACAGGAACAGGTAACGCATCGCCGCGTTGCCCGAGGGCGGGTCGGCGGGCTTGCCGGCGGTGGGCATGCGGTCGGCAGGTGCGTTCATCGGCGATCCCCGGGTTGGTTGGCTGGACGCAAGTTAACATGCACCCATGCGACGGGAATCCATTCCAGGCGAGTTGCGCGAGCGCTTCGCCGGCATCGACCGGCTGTACGGGGCCGGGGCGATCGGGCGGCTCGCCGGCGCGCGGGTGGCCGTGGTCGGCCTCGGCGGCGTCGGGTCCTGGGCCGTGGAAGCCTTCGCGCGCAGCGCGGTGGGCCATCTCGCCCTGATCGACGCGGACGACCTGTGCCTGTCGAACACCAGCCGCCAGTTGCCCGCGCTCGCGGGGCAGTACGGCCGCAACAAGGCGCAGGCGATGGCCGAGCGTTGCCGCGCCATCAACCCGCTGGTCGAGGCCGTGCCGGTGGAATCCTTCCTGACGCCGTCGAACCTCGAGTCGCTGCTGGGCGGGGGCTACGACCTGGTGCTCGATGCCTGCGACAGCTTCCGCACCAAGGTCGAGGCCATCGCCTGGTGCCGGCGCCGCAAGCTGCCGATCGTCACCGTCGGTTCGGCCGGCGGCCGCACCGATCCGACCCAGGTGCGCGTGCGCGACCTCTCGCGCACCGAGCACGACGCGATGCTCTCGCTCATCCGCAAGAAGCTGCGCGGCGAATTCAACTTCCCGAAGAACCACGACCGCTACTTCGGCGTGCCCGCCGTGTACTCGCTGGAAAACGTGCGCTATCCGCAGGCCGACGGCAGCGTCTGCGGCACCCGTCCGGCGCTGGACCGCGAAGCGGCGCTCAAGCTCGACTGCGGCGCGGGCCTCGGCGCGGCCACGCACGTCACCGGCGCCTTCGCCTTCGCCGCCGTCGCCCGCTCCCTCGAACTCCTGCTGAAGAACCTTTAGCTCGTCGCGAAGCGGAAGAGGCGGGCGGCGTTGGCGGTGGTGGCGTCCGCGATGGCGTCGCGCGACTCCCTGCGCAAGCTGGCGATGCAGTCGAGCACGGCGACGACGCGGGCGGGTTCGTTGCGCTGGCCGCGGATCGCGGCGTCGGGCTGGTCGGGCGCATCGGTCTCGAGCAGCAGGTGCTCCAGCGGCATCGCGGCCGCCAGCCGCCGCAGGCGCTGCGCGCGCTCGTAGGTGACGGGGCCGCCGAGCCCGAGCAGGAAACCGATCTTCCACAATTGCGCAGCCTGTTCCTCGCTGCCGGAGAAGCTGTGGACGACGCCGCGGAGCCCGCCGACGCGGCGCAGCGCTGAGATCACCGCATCCACGGCGCGACGCGCGTGCACCACCACCGGCAGGTCGAACTCGCGCGCCAGCCGCAATTGGCCTTCGAAGTACACCGACTGCGCCTCCCGATCCAGGCCTTCGACGAAGTAGTCGAGCCCGCATTCGCCGACCGCGGCCGGATGCTCGCGTTCGATCCATTCGCGCAGCAGCCCGAGGTGCTCCGGACGATGCCTGGCCAGCAGCATCGGATGCAGTCCGTATGCGGGCAGCAATCCGGGCGACGCCGCGCAGACCTCGCGCAGCTTCGGCCAGCCCGCCGCGTCGATCGCCGGCACGACCTGCCAGCGCACGCCGGCGCCGCGTGCCCGCGCGAGCACCGCGGCGCGGTCGTCGTCGAAGCCCGCGTCGTCGAGATGGCAGTGCGTGTCGACGAGCCGCCGTCCACCGTCGCCGTCGGGCGCCATCGCCTTCATCCCTTGCGCCGCTGCTTCCAGGAAGCGAACAGCAGCGTGCCGATGCCCAGCAGCAGTTCGTCGATGAAGGGAATCGGATCCAGCGTCACCGCATCTAGCACGAACAACCCCGCGAACAGGAGGAAGAGCTTCGGGAAACCCAGGCGCCCGAGCCAGCGCATGAACGGGGCGAGCAGCGGATTGGCCATGGCGGTCTCCGTGAAATCGTGCCGACGCTAGCAGAAATCGCTGTCGCGGGCCTCGTGTTCACCTCGCGGTCATTCCCGGAGGCCCGTGTGGAGCGGATGTTCAGCATGCGGGTGTTGCAATCGTCGCCGACGCAGGAAGACGTGCAGATGCACGAACGAAGGAGTCGGCAATGAACAACAATACGATCGCAATCGCACTGGCAGCGCTGCTCGTCGGCGGCGTCGCGGCCGCGGCCTTCCAGAACAACCGTGTCGGCCCGGAGGGCGCGCATGGCCTCGAGTACGCCACCGTGCTCGACGTCAAGCCCATCAACGAACGCCAGCAGCAGTACGCGCAGGTGATCGGTACCGATGCCGTGCGCGAGACCAGCACCAGCACCACGCCGCGCGAGGTCTGCAACGACGTCGTCGTCCAGGATCGCCTGCCCGAACGCGACGGCAACGTCGGCGGCACCGTGGCCGGCGCGATCATCGGCGGACTGGTCGGCAACCAGGTCGGTGGCGGCAACGGCAAGAAGCTGGCCACCGCCGGCGGGGCCGTGGCCGGTGGCCTCATCGGCAACCGCGTCGACCGCAACCACGTCGGCGGCCAGGTCGTGAGCCGCACCGAACGCCAGTGCCACACCACCACTTCCACCTCCAACTCGTCGCGCGTCGTGGGCTACGAGGTGACGTACCGCAACCCGGACGGCACCACCGGCACCATGCGCACCGACAGCAAGCCCGGCGAGCGCATCGCGCTCGGCGTGGAGGAGGTGCCCGTCGCCTATGACGTGACTTATCGCTATGACGGCCAGGAGCGCACCGTGCGCATGCCCGAACGGCCCACCGACAACCGCTTGCCGGTCGTCGATGGCCAGGTCGTTGCCAAAGTGGCTGCTGTTCCCGGTACCAGTCGCCAGTAGGCGGCGCGTGGAGCGGTAACCCCCACGGGCCCGGTTCGCCGGGCCCGTGCCTTTTACAGGCCCCCCGTTCCGGTGGGGGAGCCCGCGGGCTGGTCCGGGGCGCGGCCCCGCGCGGCCCGATACAATGGCGGTTTCCCGTTCGAGGACGCCGCCCCGCCATGGCCCTGCACCCCTACGACCTGTTCGACGTCCGCTCCCTGCTTTCGGAAGAGGAGCGCGCGGTCCAGGACACCGTGGCCCGGTTCACCGACGAGCGCGTGCTCCCGATCATCGGCGACGCCTTCGACCAGGGCCGTTTCCCGAAGGAACTGGTGCCGGAAATCGCCGAGCTGGGCCTGCTGGGCTCGTCCCTGCCCGAGCAGTACGGCGGCGGCGGCCTCAACGGCGTCAGCTACGGCCTGATCTGCCAGGAGCTCGAGCGCGGCGACAGCGGCATCCGCAGCTTCGTCAGCGTGCAGTCCTCGCTGTGCATGTATCCGATCTACGCCTACGGGTCCGAAGAGCAGCGCATGCGCTGGCTGCCGGACATGGCCGCGGGCAAGGTGATCGGCTGCTTCGGCCTCACCGAACCGCAGGGCGGTTCCGACCCGGCCAACATGAAGACCAGCGCGAAGCGCGACGGCGGCGACTGGGTGGTCAACGGCTCCAAGATGTGGATCACCAACGGCAACGTCGCCGACATCGCCATCGTGTGGGCGCAGACCGACGAAGGCATCCAGGGCTTCGTGCTCGAGAAGGGCATGGCCGGCTTCACCGCGCAGGAGATCAAGCACAAGATGTCGCTGCGCGCGTCGGTGACCAGCGCGCTGTTCTTCGACAACGTGCGCGTGCCCGACGCGAACCGGCTGCCGAACGTGAAGGGCCTGAAGGGCCCGCTGGGCTGCCTCACGCAGGCGCGCTACGGGATCACGTGGGGGCCGATCGGCGCGGCGATCGCCTGCCTGGACGAGGCGCTGAACTACTCGAAGGAACGCATCCTCTTCGATCGCCCGCTGGCGGCGACGCAGAGCGCGCAGCTCAAGCTGGCCGACATGGCCCGCCGCATCACCACCGCGCAGCTGCTGGTGCTGCAGCTCGGCCGACTGAAGGACGCGGGGAAGATGGCGCCGCAGCAGGTGTCGCTGGCGAAGTGGAACAGCTGCCGCATGGCCATCGACATCGCGCGCCAGTGCCGCGACCTGCTCGGCGGCGCCGGCATCACCACCGAGCACGCGGCGATCCGCCACGCGCTGAACCTCGAGTCCGTGATCACCTACGAGGGCACCGAGACCGTGCACCAGCTCGTGATCGGGCGCGAGTTGACCGGCATCAACGCGTTCTGAGCGAGGCGCGCATGGACGTCCGCCTGGAAACCGAACGGCTGCTGCTGCGCGTTCCCGAGATCGGCGATTTCGAACGCTACGCGGAACTGCTCGGCAATGAAGACGCCGCGCGCTACATCGGCGGCCACCTGTCGCGTGCCGCCGCGTGGCGGCGCTTCCTGCAGATGCCGGGCGCGTGGACGGTGCAGGGCTTCGGGATGTTCTCCGTGGTCGAGAAGGCCAGCGGCCGCTGGCTCGGCCAGGCCGGCCCGTGGAAGCCGGTCGGCTGGCCGGGCAACGAGATCGGCTGGACGTTCCATCCCGATGCGTGGGGCAACGGGTATGCGACCGAAGCGGCGACGGCGGCGATCGACTGGGCGTTCGACAACCTCGGCTGGGACAGCGTCATCCATTGTATCCATCCGGACAACGTCGGCTCGCAGAAGCTCGCGGCCCGGCTCGGCTCCCGCAACAGCGGCCCGGCGCCCCTGCCGGAGCCGTACCAGGACACCCCCAACGAAGTCTGGACCCAGACGCTCGCCGATTGGCGCGGGCGCCGCGCCGGCGCAACGGGCTACCGGGCGATGCCGGCATGACCACGCTGTACGGCTTCTCGCCTTCGGGCAACTGCCACAAGGTGCGCCTGCTGCTCGAGCAACTCGGCCGCCCCTACCGGTGGGTCGAGACCGACAGCAGCCGTGGCGCCACGCGCACGCCGGAATTCCTCGCGCTGAATCCGAACGGCAAGGTGCCGCTGCTGGTGCTGGACGACGGGCGCACGCTCGCCGAATCCAATGCGATGCTGTGCTGGCTCGCCGAAGGCACCGACTTCGTGCCCGCCGACGCATGGCAGCGCGCACAGGCGCTGTCGTGGATGTTCTTCGAGCAGTACAGCCATGAGCCCTGCGTCGCGGTCGCGCGCTTCATCCGCGGCTGGACCCCGGCCGATTCGCCGCGCCGCGCCGAACTGCCGAAGCTGCGCGAGCGCGGCCACCAGGCGCTGGCGGTGATGGAACGGCACCTGCTCGGCGCGCCCTGGTTCACCGGCCCGCGCTACGGCATCGCCGACATCGCGCTGTTCGCGTACACCGACGTGGCGGGCGAGGGCGGCTTCGACCTGGCGCCGTACCCGGCGCTGCGCGACTGGCTGGCGCGCGTGCGCGCGACGCCGGGCTTCGTGGCGATGGCGCCGCCTTCCGCCGAGGCTGCCGCGCTGCTCGCGCTGCACGACTGACCACCCCATCCATCGAGTCCGGACGCCATGGCCGTTCCCAACCCCATTCCCGCGCGCATGAAGGGCCTCAACCGGGCCGAGATCTGCGACGTCAACTTCCAGGAATACGTGCGCGATTTCGATGGCGCGGGCCGCGGCGCGAAGCCGGCACCGGGCGAGGCGATCCTGCCGGGCAGCGCGCTCGACGCGCGCGGCTTCCGCGAGCTGTTCGAATCCCAGCTCGTCAGCCGCCACCTGGACCTGATGGCGCGCGTCCTGCGCGTGCAGAACAAGGTCTTCTACACCATCGGCTCCAGCGGCCACGAGGGCAATGCGATGGTCGCGCGGCTCACGCGCCACACCGATCCGGCGTTCCTGCACTACCGGTCCGGCGGCTTCATGGCCGAACGCTTCCGCAAGCTGCCCGGGATGGACCCGATCATGGATTCGGCGCTGTCGTTCGCGGCGTCGAAGGACGATCCCGCTTCGGGCGGCCGCCACAAGGTGTGGGGCAGCAAGCCGCTGTGGGTGCTGCCGCAGACCTCGACGATTGCGTCGCACCTGCCCAAGGCCTTCGGCACCGCCGTGGCGATCGAGCAGGCGCGCCGCATCGGCCACCAGCTTCCGATCCCGGACGACAGCATCGCGATCTGCTCCTTCGGCGACGCCTCCAGCAACCACGCCACCGCGCAGACCGCGTTCAACGCAGCGGCGTGGACGGCGTACCAGGGCCTGCCGGCGCCGGTGCTGTTCGTGTGCGAGGACAACGGCATCGGCATCTCGGTGAAGACGCCGGACG